>CALMYC010000001.1 GCA_937873385.1 uncultured Flavobacteriales bacterium
TCGACTTCGACAAGTCGGTCGTCCGCGCCGATGGCAAGAAGAACATCGATGACGCGCTCGCCAAGCTCGCCGGCGTCGACGCCGAGATGGTCATCGCCACCGGCCACACCGACTCCGTCGGCACCGATGCCTACAACCAGAAGCTGTCCGAGCGCCGCGCCGCGGCCGTGAAGGAGTACCTGGCCTCCAAGGGCATCCCCGCCTCGAAGCTGAAGACCGTCTTCCGGCCCGGTTACACGACCAAGAAGCGCGGCTGGGGCCTGGGCCTCTCGCTCACCAAGCGCATCATCGAAAGTTACCACAAGGGCAGGATCACCGTGAAGCGGTCGGCGGTGGGCAAAGGGACCACCTTCCGGATCACGCTGCGGATGTGAGCAGGCCAAACCTCCGGCGATCATCGCCGGTTCGCCCCACCTTTGTTCCGTGCCCGGCCTCTACTTCCATATCCCCTTCTGCCACCAAGCTTGCACCTACTGCGATTTTCATTTCAGCACCTCACTGCGCACCAAGGGGCCGGTGCTGGCCGCCATGCGTGAAGAACTGCGCTCACGGATCGCGGAACTCGGAGGGCACCCGCTGGCTTCCATCTACTTCGGCGGCGGGACACCCTCACTGCTTTCCCCGAAGGAATTGGGCTTGTTGATGGGCGATGTGATCGCGCTCTCCACCGTGGCGCCGGATGCTGAAGTGACCGTGGAAGCCAATCCCGATGATGTTTCCGCCGAAGCGTTGGCGGCATGGCGCAACAGCGGGATCACCCGCGTCAGCCTTGGCATCCAAAGCTTCCGCGATGCACGGTTGAAATGGATGAACCGGTCGCACAACGCGCAACAATCCCATCGCGCCATTGAACTGGTGGCCAAAGCCGGCCTGCACTCATGGACCATCGACCTGATCTACGGCCTGCCGGGCATGACGATCGCTGAATGGGACGAACAGCTCTGCGTTGCACTGGACCACGGCATGCCGCACCTGTCGGCCTACTGCCTTACCGTGGAGAAACGAACGGCGCTGTACAGGCAGGTCGCCGCCGGGCGCGCCGTGCCGGCCGATGATGCCGAACAAGCCGCGCAATTCGGGCACGGCATTGCACGCCTGGCCACGGCCGGCTTGATGCAGTACGAGATCAGCAACTTCGGGCGGGAAGGGCATTTTGCAAAGCACAACACCAGCTATTGGCAGGGCGTGCCCTACCTCGGCATCGGGCCTTCGGCGCATTCGTTCAATGGCACGCAGCGCCGCTGGAACGTGGCCAACAACGTGCGCTATGCGGATGGCGTGGAGAACGGGGCCACCTATTGGGAGGAAGAGACATTGACGCCGAACCAGCGCATCAACGAAGGCGTGCTCACCGGGCTGCGCACCATGTGGGGCGTGGAGCTGGCCTCGCTGGGTGAAACCTTCCGCAAAACAAACCAGGCGGTGATACAGCGCTACCTTGCACTGGAAGAACTGGAGATCAGGGACGGGCGGTTGATCCTCACGCAAAAAGGGAAAAACTTCGCGGACCGGATTGCCTCGGACTTGTTCATGCCAACACCATGATCGCGGAGATCACCCACCAAGGCCGTACCTGGCGCATCGCGCTGGACAAGCCCATCGACCTGTCCATCCCGCTGGATGCCAACAGCCCCGGCCCGCGCGCCTGGCACATGGGTCCGCCTGTGTTCAAGCCCGTGCGTGACGGTGAGACCATCTATTCAGTGATGGAAGGCTCACCGGTGAATTTTCGCGACGTGGCATTCAACCCGCACGGCAACGGCACGCACACGGAAAGCGTGGGGCACATCACGCCGCAAGTGCATCCCGTGGGGCCGGTTTTTGAACGTTATTGGTTTACCGCATTGCTCATCAGCGTGCTTCCGGAGGAACGCCTGACCGTGGATGGCACCGACCGTGTGGTCTCGCTCGGCATGGTTCGCGGGGCCGTCGGCAACCGCAACCCGGAGGCATTGGTGATACGCACCAGGCCGAACAGCGACGAGAAGCGATCCCGCGAATGGACCGGCGGCAATCCCCCCTATGTGGAGGCGGATGCGTGCAAATGGATGCGCGGCAACGGGGTGAGGCATCTGCTCCTGGACCTGCCGAGCGTGGACCGCGAACGCGATGAAGGCAAGCTTGCCGCGCACCACGCCTTCTGGGATTATCCGGGCACCCTGGACCTGCGGCGCACCATCACCGAACTGATCTATGTGCCGGAGTCGGCGAACGACGGTGAATACCTGCTGGAACTGCAGGTGCCGAACTTCATCAATGATGCCGCTCCGAGCCGGCCCCTCCTCTTCGCGCCCCTGCCATGAACATTGAATCCTTCCGGCGGCATTGCCTGGAAAAGCCTGGCGTAACCGAGGAAACACCCTTCGGCCCGGACACATTGGTGTTCAAGGTGGCCGGTAAAATGTTCGCCCTTGCAGACCTGAACAATTTTGAAAGCGTGAACTTGAAGTGCGACCCCGAACGGGCAGTGGAGCTGCGCGAGGAACACGAAGGCATCATGCCCGGCCACCACATGAACAAGATGCACTGGAACACCGTGCTGATGGACGGAAGTGTGAGGGACGCGCTGGTCCGCGACCTGCTGGACCATAGTTATGCGCTGGTGGTGGCATCGTTGCCAAGAAAGGTGCAGGAACAGCTGCAAGGATAGTTCGTGGTTCGTAGGTCATAGTTGTCCATACCTGCGCCCTGGGAAATACGCCCTACGGCCTAAACCCTACGAACCCGGAACTCCCGATCACGAAATACCTTCGCTCCATGAAAGACAACCGGAACATAGGCCGCATCGTGCTGGGCTATTTTTTCCGCGGCCTGCTGCTGATCGTGCCAACGGCCGTGATCGGCGTGGTGGCTTTTGAAGCATTGCGCTGGCTGGACCAGATCGTGAAGGTGGACATCCCGGGGCTCGGTGTCGTCATTGTCCTGGCCAGCATCATCCTCATCGGCTGGCTCGGCTCCACCTTCCTGTACCAGCGCCTGGCGGAGATCGCGGACGACCTGCTGCGGCGAGTGCCTTTCCTGAAAACGGTTTATGATGCCCTGAAGGACCTGATGGAAGGGCTCGTGGGCAGCAAGAAAAAATTCGACCGGCCGGTCCTGGTCACACCACTGGACGGATCCGGGCTTGCACAGATGGGTTTCCTCACACAGGAAGACCTCACGCACTTCGGCATTCCCGGTTCCATGGTCGCCGTGTACGTTCCGTACAGCTTTGCTTGGAGCGGCCGCCTGTTCATCGTGCCGGTGGCATGCATCACGCCCATCGACGCCAAGGCGGCCGAAGCCATGAAGTTCATCCTCAGCGGAGGCGTAACGCGCGTGGAGGACGAATGAAGCTGCTGCCAACCCCATGGATCTGGGCATGGCTGGTCTTGGCCACGCCGCTGTTGGCCCGGGCCCAGCCCACGTTCGGTGCCTTCCAGTTCAGCAATGGCGTACACCCCGCCGTGGACGCAGTCTTCGAACAAGCCGGCAATCGCGAAGTGGAACGGTTCTGGCTGGCTGAACTGAAGAACATCAGTGCAAAGGTGACCGGCAAGAAGGAGCTGATCGGCCATGCAGCCCGCATCCCCGCCGCCTCACCGGACACCATCCGGATCCTGGTGTCCGTGGAGAAACCCAAAGGTTCCTTGTACACCACGGCGCACCTGGCCTTCCTCACCTCGGCCGGCTACGTGGGGCCGGATTCACCCGGGCGGGAGCGGGATGGCTGCATGGAGTGGGTCCGGCAGCGCACGACCGTCCTTCAGCGGCAGCTTGCACAAGCCGAAGTGGACCGCCAGAAAAAAACGCTGGACAACCTGAACCGCGACATGGACATGCTGCGGCGCGACCAGCAACGTGCCGAGGACAACCTACAGCGGTCAGAACAACGCCTTGACCAAGCCGCGAAGGATTCCACTGATGCATCCCGGGAAATCGCCCTTCATACAGAGGCCATTGCCGGCATGGACAGCACGGCACGAGCAACCGCAACCAAGCAAGGCACCAAGGACAAGGCCATGCGGGAGGACCGCCTCAAACGTGCTGAACGTACGCGTGCCTCCACGGCCAGGCGCATCGAGGATTTGCGCTGGACCTTGAAAAGGAACGCCGACGACCGGATGGCCAAACAGGCCCGGATCACCGCCCAGGAGGCCGCACTGCGATCCGCCCGGGAGAAATTGCAGGCCATCCGGTAAGTGCCCTTGGCCAGCATGGCTTCATCCTCCCCATTGTCCAGCACGCAGGATGCCGGCCCGCACGCAAGGCGCAATGCCTTGATGCTTCTTCACCTCACCGTGTTCATCTGGGGCTGGACAGGGATCCTCGGCAAGTGGATCGACCAAAGTGCGTTGCACATTGTGTACACGCGGTGCATTATCGCCAGCGCCGGATTGTTCGTGGTGGCGCGCTGGTTGCGGCGTACCCTTTCCCCACGCACCCCGGACCTGATGAACTATCTGCTCACGGGATTGATCATCCTGGGGCATTGGATCACCTTTTACCTCTCCGTCAAATTGGGCAGTGCCTCCATTGCCGCAGCCTGCCTCAGCACCAGCACGGTGATCACAGCCTTGATCGCACCCTTCTGGTCCGGCAAGCGCACCAGCCGCTTCGAAGTGGCCACGGGCATCGTCATCATCGGTGCACTGTTGTTGATGTTCGGCCTGGAAACGCAATACCGCCTCGGCCTCGTGCTGGGCGTTGTGAGCGCATTCCTGAGCGCCTGGTTCAATGTGGTGAACGGACACCTGGTGCAGCGCGGCGATGCCATGCGCATCGGGTTCTATGAACTGCTCACCGCCGGTGCGGTGCTCGGCATTTGGCTGGCTATGCACGGCGATCTGCCTGTGCCGCTGTGGGAACTGCCCCCGCGTGACATCATCGGGCACCTTATCCTCGGGCTGGTCTGCACCACCTTCGCCTTCACGGCTGGCATCCATGTGCTAAAACAGCTCACGCCATTCACGGTGATCCTCACGGTGAACCTGGAGCCCGTGTACACCATCCTCATCGCCCTGTTCCTGTGGCCGGAAAGTGAACGCATGCACCCCGGCTCCTATTTCGGCATTGCGCTCATCCTGCTTTGCATCATCCTCAATGGCCGCAGGCAACGGGCGCTGGACGCCAAGATGGTGAAGCCCAAACCGCTGGCGCAAGGTTGAGAATTGGTGAATGGTGAATGGACGTACTTCAGTGCGTTGCTCCTATCACCAAGCACCTATCACCCATCGCTTATCACCAATCACCGGCCCAAACTGATGGTCTCATCCCCCGTCCGGTAGTCCACATAGTTCACGAAGAACTGCAGCATCTCGTCCGTGGTGCGCATGTGCCCAGTGAGCGGCTCACGTGCCATGCGGGGTGGATCGTACGGGTTGTTGCGGTTTGACTTCGTGTTGTCGAAAACGGCGATCGCCTTGATCACCGATCCGCGTGGAAGGTGAAGCATGTGCCGGAACGTGTAGGCATACTGCCAGCGGAAATCCCAGTCCTTGATCCGGATCAACGGGATGGTGTCGCCCCTGGGCGTGACGGCATAGGCCAGAAAACTCTTCCCCAGCAGGTGCATGTGCGGGTTGATGCTCAGCACGCTGATGTCCCTGAGCACGACAAGTGCGGTGGTGAACGTCATCACGGAATCCGCAGGAACGATCAGCGCCGGCAGCACCGGGCTCATGCCCAGCGTACCCAGCGCCAGCTCGTGCATGGGCCGCTCCGGCGCTGTGGGGGTGAACCAGAGGTTGAAGTGCGAACGGTCGATCGTGTCCTTCATGGATGGTCCGTAGTGCAGCGTGTTCATCAGGAAGGCACCCATGCGCGGAATGCGGTAGCCTCCGATCCCCGGCGGATACAAGGCCGGTGACAGGCCCGGCAGGTAGTTCACCATGTTTGGCGTCAGTGCGGGCCAAGTGCCATCGTCGTTCCGCAGGCGAAGTGCCTCGTATGCATTGAGGCTGGCGATGCCGTCTGCATTGATGTAGGCCGATCCGGCGCTGTTATCCCGCTTCGCTCCTTGCGCATAGCCCACCATGGCCCCGTTCATGTGATGAACGCCCCGGCGGTTGCCCGGCACGAATTCCACCGCACGCAGGAAGGTGTCCCGGGGAAGCTCGAACGGGGCTTTTGCAATGATGAAGCGGTCACGGTTGTCGCCCGGGATGTGGAAGGTGTCCGACAGCCAGACCACGGCATCGGGCTTGCCGAGCAGGGATCCTTCGGGATAAACGGGGACCGGAGGCAAGCGTGACGTGTCGCCCACCTGGGCACCCTGTTCCACCCATTTGTCGATCAGGGCGATCTGGCGTGCGTTCAACACGCGCTCCCCTACGAAGCGGCTGTACGCCGTGTCCGCTGGCCACGGCGGCATCCAGCGGTGCAACACCATCTTGCGCACGGTCTTCAGCTTCCGCTGCACATCCATGTACGTGACCAATGGGAAGGGTCCCGCTTGTCCGCTTCGGTGGCAGGGCATGCAGTGGGCACGGATGATCGGTGCCACGTCCGCAAAGGTCACCGTGTCAGGAAGTCCGGCCACACGGGGAACAAGGCCATGGTCCGCATCGGCGGTTGGTTCTCCGGTACCGCAGCCCGCAAGCGCCAATGCACAGCTCACGGCAACGGAGGAAAGAAATCGCATCCGCATCAATCCCCGCATTCCACAATGCATCCCACGGCAGTCACTTCGGGCTGTGGCTTCCCTTCGCGCAGGAAGCCCGCCAGCGCATCTTCCAAGTAATGCTTCCCTGCTTCGATCTTCTTTCGTCCTTGCCGCACGGCACGGTCGTCGAAGGCACCGCGATACACCACCGTGCCGGCTGCATCGGTGATGAAGCTTTCCGGTGTGACACGTGCCTTCAAGGCAAGCGAAAGCACGCACGCAGGGTCCATCAATTGCGGAAAATTGAAGCCCGCATCCGCCGCGAACACGGCTGCCTTGCCGCGCTCCATGAACGGGCCCGCATACACGCCGACAAAGTTCACTTCTCCCGGCGCCTGCCGTGCGGCCATGCTTTGAATGTCATGTGCATAAAGCTGGCAGAACGGGCATTCGGGGTCCAAGGTGAGGAAGACGGTGGCTCGCTTGCCGAGGATGGAACTCAGTGCGACCTGCGTCCCTTGTGCCGTGGTCCAGGTGGCATTTTCAATGGAAGCCACCGATCCCTGGGGCTGGCCGCAACTTGCCAACAGGAATGCCAACGCGATCAGCCCCTGATCGAAGATCCGCCCGGCCAGCATCACGCGATGCTCCGGCGTCAATTTGCGGCGGAAATGCACGGCGTTCATCGCAAAGCCGTTATTCACTCCCCTGGGATAGCCGCGTCCTTCGCCCGCCACGCTCCTCCTTGCCGCCTTTCGGTGCCTCCTTCATTTGTTTCAGCCATGTGACTTCCTTCTCCTCCAAGTGCCGCCAATGGCCACGCGGCAGTTCCTTCTTGGTGAGACCGGCGAACATCACGCGGTCCAGTTTCACCACTTCCGCGCCCAGTGCCTCGAACATGCGGCGCACGATGCGGTTCCGCCCCATGTGGATCGACAAGCCCACCTCGCGTTTTGAACCACCCACAAAGCTCACTTCATCGGCCCGTGCCGGTCCGTCCTCCAACTGCACGCCTTCCACCAGTTTGTGCAATTCCTCCACGGTCAGTGCGCGGTCCAGCGTGGCATGGTACATTTTGCCTGCACCGTGGCTGGGGTGCGTGAGCTTCTTGGCAAGGTCACCGTCGTTGGTGAGCAGCAATACACCTGTGGTGTTGCGGTCCAAGCGCCCCACCGGATAAAGCCTTTCCGAGCAGGCCTTTGCGATCAACGACATCACGGTGTGCCGCTCCTGCGGGTCATCCGTGGTGGTGATGGTGTCCTTGGGCTTGTTCAGCAGCACGTAGCGTTTTTGCTCAATGTGCAGCTTTTGGCTGCCGAAGTGGACCACATCCTCGGGCTTCACTTTGGTGCCCAGCTCGGTGACCACTTTCCCGTTCACGGTTACCGCGCCCGAGGTGATCATCAGGTCGGCTTCACGGCGGCTGCCCACACCGGCCTGGGCCAAGTATTTGTTCAACCGGACCAGGCCTTCATTGGCGGGGGTCGGCAGGCTGAAGCGGTTACTGCGTTCGCCCTTCCGGAATGGCCCCCTCGCTTGCAGATCGCCATCGCGGTACGGCCGTTCGTCGTTGTGCGGAGCCACCCATGGCTTGCGTGGGCGTTCGCCCCCTCCGCCCCGTTCCGGACGAGGTCCGCGCCCATGCGCCGGTTGGCTTCCGCGCGGTGGCCTCGGAGCGTCGCCGCGTTCACCATACGCCGGTTTGCCTCCACGTGCAGGCCTTGTCCCACTGCTGCGCTCCCCACGCCAGGGCCGGCCTTTTCCATCTCCACGCTTGGGCCCGGCACCGCTGCGTTCACTGTCATTCCGTGCCGGGCGCGCTGTTCCCTTGCGCGGCGAACCTTCATCCGCATCCCTCCGGGGCGGACGACCATTGCCGCGCGCTGGCTTTCCGGGTCTCGCCGGACCGCGGCCCTTGCCTCCCCTTTCCGTGTGCCCGCCGTTCTTCGGACGTTCGTTGGTGCGTTTGCTCATAGTGTGGGGTAAAATGCGTTGGGAATGTGGAACAATTCAGGGCCTGTGGCCGTGCGGGTGATGCTGATCACGTCGAAGCGCAGTTCAAGGTCACCGGGCGTATCGTGCAGCAGCTCAGTGGCGGCGCGCATCAGATTGCGCTGCTTGGCGGCTCCCACGGCCAGTTCGGGGTGGCCCCAGCGAACTGAACCGCGCGTCTTCCCCTCCACCACCACCAAAAAACTGCCTTCCCTGGCCACAATATCAATCTCATCCCGGCCATGCCGCCAATTGCGGTGCAGAATTGCAAAGCCCTTGGATTCCAACCACTGGCATGCCAATTGCTCGCCCCATTTGCCGGTTTGGTTATGTTCAGCCATGCAACTTTTTTACCAGTGGGTGCGTAACCCGGCATCGACCTGCACCGTTGCAAAGGTCTAAGTTCAACCACGTTTTCCGTCACCACCTCCCGAAATTCAAGCACATGCACCCCACAATACGCTCCTTTGCACTCGCGGGCACCACGCTGGCCGCCACCATTGCCCTTCATGCCCAGAGCTTTGAAGGGGTCGTTGAATTCACCAAAACCACGGGCCCGGTGGTCACCAACTACAAATACTACGTCAAGGGCGACCATGTACGGATCGAGGAGATCAGTGCACGGGGTGATGTACAAGGCATCATGCTGGTGGACAACCAGGACAAAACGGTAACGGCCCTGAGCCCTGACCGGAAACTATACATGGACGTGCCGAACATGCGGCTGCCCAAGGAGGTGAAGGCGGACGTGAAGAAAACCGGCGAGATGAAGGACATGGCCGGCTACAAGTGCGAAAAGTGGGTGGTGAAGAGCCCTTCCGAGGACCGCACCCTGACGTACTGGGTGGCACAGGATGCGTTCGATTTTTTCATCCCCATGCTGCAAACCCTGAACCGCAAGGATGAGCAAGCCGTGTTTTTCCTGAAGGTCGACGGGGCCAAAGGCGTGTTCCCCATGCTTGGCGTGGAGCAAAAGATCGACGGCAGCGAAGTGAGCCGCCTGGAAGTGACCAGGGTGGCTCGCGGTGCGCAAAGGGCAGACCTGTTCCAGATCCCGGCCGGGTTCACCCGGTTTGAGCGGAACTAAACCTCCCGCAACTCCTCAAAGCTCAATGTAGCGCCCGCAGGCCCTACGTTGAGCTTTGTTTTTGCACCCATGATCAGCGCCCGGTTGTCCGGGATGTGGCCGGCCGGGAAATTCCAGCATACCGGATAATCCTTGCCTTCCACGGCCCGCGCAATGATGGCATCGGCACTGAGCCCGAAGGGATCCGCGGGGTCTTTGTCGTGCATGTCGCTCATGGCACCCACCACCAACCCGGCCAAGTTGCTGAACAAACCGCCCAGCTTCAGGTTCATCACCATGCGGTCCACATGGTAGAGCAGTTCGTCCAAGTCCTCGATGAACAGGACCTTGCCGGCCGTGTCCAGATCGTAGGGCGTTCCCCGCAAGGCATAAAGCAAGGAAAGATTGCCGCCCACCAGTTCTCCCACTGCGGTTCCGGGGCGGTTCAGCATGGTTGGATGCGCAGGTGCCTCAATGTGTTCCGGCGTGCCAAACAGCGCTGCGTGGAGCGAGGAGATGCAGGCCGGTGATTTGGCCGCGATATGGAAGGGCATCTGGGCATGCAGTGTGCACAGGCCCGATCCGTTCCAAGCGGAATGGAGCACGGTGACATCGCTGAAGCCCACGATCCATTTGGGATGATCCCGCACCAGTGCAGGGTCGATCAGTTCCAGCAGGTGTACCGTGCCATAGCCGCCGCGCGCGCACCACACCGCCTTCACGGCATCATCCCGCAACGCCGCCTTCAGGTCCTCAGCGCGTTCGGCAGCCGTGCCTGCCTGCTGAAAATGCTTACGGCCCACGCCCGTGCCCAACTTCACCTTGAGGCCCCAGCTCTCAGCCAAGGCAATGCCCGCCCGCAACTCCTCCGCCGTGATGGCGCGGGCGGTGGGGACGATGGCAATGGTGTCGCCGGAACGAAGCGGTGGGGGTACAAGCATCGGGCGAAGTTCGCACACGATGAGCAACGGCGATGGGGCCCGATCGGCGCCCAAACGCCGGAAATTTGCGTAATTTCAACAATTGCCGGGCAACCTTGGCGGACCCGATCGCATCATAAAGCACGCAAGGCCATGACGGATGAGCAAATGGTAGCCGGCTGCCTCAAGGGGGAACCGATCGCCCAAAAAGCGCTCTACCAGGCCTATGCGCGTAAAATGATGAGCATCTGCATGCGTTACGCACCGGACCGTGAACAAGCCCGGGACATCCTGCAGGACGGCTTCGTGAAGGTGTTCCATAAAATGGACCACTACCGCGGGGACGGCCCGCTGGGTGGTTGGATCGCGCGCACCATGGTGAACACGGCACTGGACCAGATCCGGCGCAACAAGCCTTTCGAGCATAGCCTGGACCTTACCGAGGCCGAACACTTGCATGCCGCTGACGAGCAGGTGGTGAGCGCCATGTCCACGGATGAGCTCATGGAGCTGATCCAGGCACTTCCCCCCGGTTACCGCACCGTGTTCAATCTCTTTGCCATTGAAGGCTGGCCACACAAGGACATCGCGGAAAAGCTGGGCATTTCAGAAAACACATCCAAATCGCAGTTCATGAAGGCACGGGCCTACCTGCGCAAACTGCTTCCGCAGGAAACTGCGGACCTGCACGGACACCGACCATGAAGGACTTTTTGACAGACCAGCTCCGCGAACGCCTCGCCGGCCATGAGATGGACGTGCCCGGCGGCGTGTGGGAGCATGTGAGCGGGCAGCTGGCGGCGGCAGCCAGCGGGGAATCCCTGCGCCATGCCTTGCAGCAAAAGTTCCGCAGCCACGAAGTGCATGTGGACCCTTCCGCATGGGCGAACATCAGCGGGCAATTGGGCCAAGGGGCCGCCGCAGGCGGTTCCTTGGGCTTAGGCTGGATAGCGGCTGGTGTGGCGGCCATCGCGATCACCGCAGGCGTGATTTTCTGGAATTCCCATGAAGCGCCGAAGCAAACACTTGTCAACGCACCTGTGGCAGCGGAGGTGAAAAAACCCGCGGAAATCAAGGAGGTTTCGGCCCCGCCAACCGTGGACCGTCCCGCTGGTGCGCCAAAGATCAACCCGGGATCAACGGCCTCAGCGAAAAATTCCGTTGCACCGGCTGTCCAACGCAATGCATCTACGACCGGCGCGAAGAACTCCGTGCCTTCCAAGATTGTTGAGCCCATGGAGGCCGTGCCTTTAAAACCCGCTCAACCGCCCGCATCTGCGATGGACGCACAACCGGAAACCATGCCGGCAGCCCATACGGACAATGCCCCCTTGGCGCAGACCGGGACAAAGGAGGTGGTGACAACCTCCACGGCCACACCGACCGGCCCCGCCGTTGCAGCAACGCAGGAAGCGCAGGAATCGCGGGCACAGTCCGCCGGAGCCCATTCTTCCACTGATGGTTCGGGGAATGCCAACACTTCCGTTCCCTTTGGGGCGGACACGGACAACGGGGACATTTTCATCCCCACGGCGTTCAGCCCCAACGGGGATGCGGTGAACGAAAATTTCGGGGTCGAGCTGCGGGATCATACCCGAGTGGACGTACGCATTTTCTCCGCCAAGACCGGCTCCATGGTATTCCAAACCAATGACCTGGGCCGCAAGTGGGACGGGCGGCTCCCCAATGGCAACTTCGCCGATGAGGGCAACTACCAGTGCGTGGTGAACTGGACCGACCACGATGGCCGCATCCACAGCAAGAACGTTACCGTACGCTTGTTCCGATGAAAGGCATCACCCTTGCCATGAGGTCCGCGCGCATCTGCCTGTTGTCCGGTGGCTGCTTGGCCACGGCCTTGAGCTTTGCGCAAACGCCGCCCGCGTTCACCAACCACGTGGACTACGACACGTGGAAGATGCAGTTTGTCAATCCGCAATCCACGCCGCTCCATCCGGTGGATACGACCACAGCGGAAACGAATGACAATTCCCGCGGGGGCATGGCAACCTGTGATTGCTGGGTGACGCCCGATGCCTCGTACACGACCATCGACAACAGTACGCAATGGAACGCAAGTGGCTGGGGCAACGGGGACGACGGCTCCTACGGTCCGGTAAACCTGCCCTTCGGGTTCTACCTCTATGGCCAAACGTACAATGTGGCTTACATCAACATCAACGGCAACGTTTCGTTCGGCAATTACATCAGCACCTTTTCGTCATCCGCTTTCCCCACCAGCGGACCGTCCATGGTAGCGCCGTTCTGGGCGGACGTGGATCTGCGCGGTGGCAGCCCGGGCCAGAACGTGGTGCAATACAAAGTGACGCCGACGGCCCTGTACGTCAACTGGACACGGGTGGGGTATTACAGCATGCACAATGACAAGCTGAACACCTTCCAGGTGATCATCACCAACGGAACCGACCCCATTGTGCCGAACGGGGCCAACGTGTCCTTCTGTTACGGCACCATGCAATGGACCACCGGTGATGCTTCACAGGGTTCCAATGGGTTTGGCGGCACACCGGCCACGGTGGGCGCCAATAAGGGCGACGGGGTGAACTACATCCAGTTCGGCCGCTTCGATCATGCCGGCACGGACTATGACGGGCCCTTCGGGGGCTCGGACGGCATCGGTTGGCTCACCGGCAAATACTTCACGTTCGGCACTTCGCAGTCCACGGGCAATGTCCCGCCCGTGATCACCGGGCAATCCGTCTGCGACTCCCTTACCGTCTGTACCGATCAGCTCACGCAGCTCAGCGTGGATTTCCTTTCCCCGGAACCCACGCAGATCACCACACCGTCCTCCGTGGCCGCCACTTTGCCCAACTACACCATAGTCAGCGATACCGCTGGCCTGAACGCCAACATTGTCACGCAATTCACGCCCACTGTGGCGGACACCGGATACCACGACGTGTATTTTTACGGCACCGACAATGGCAACCCGGTGATGACCTCCACGCTCCACATCGTGGTCCATGTGCTGCTTTCGCCGCAATTGATCTCCGACAGCCTGCTGGTCTGCGATAATGCAACACCCTTCAACATGCTCTCCGTACTGGGCGGCAATGCTCCGCCGGGCGGCAGTTGGACGGCACCGGACGGCACCGCCCATGATTCACTCTTCCTTCCCGGGGAGGACATGAACGGCGGATACACCTATTCCGTCGGGACAGGGACCTCCTGTGCGGCCACGGGTGTGGCCACCATCACCAACGTGCCGCATGCTGCCGCGGGAAATGACACCACACTGGCCTACTGCTCCTGGGATTATCCGGATCCGTTGTTCCTGCACCTCAATGGCGGGGCCCAAACAGGTGGGTCCTGGTACAAACCGGACGGCACCACCTTCAACGGCACACTGGACCCGGCAACAGATGCAAGCGGCGTATACCGGTACATGGTCCCGGGCAGCGCACCCTGCCCGAATGACACGGCATTCCTGACCATCTCCATTCCACAGGCGGTGCATGCCGGCACGGACAGTTCCATTGTGCTGTGCCGCGATGCGGCGCCCTTCAGCATGCGGACCATGTTGGGCGGCACGCCGGATGCCACGGGAACATGGACGGACGTGGGCGGAAACGTGATGCCCGACCTCTTCGACCCCGCCACCGGAACCATCGGCGTGTACACCTATACCGTCCCGGCCGTGCTGCCATGCCCCGATCAGCATGCCGTGCTCACCATCAACCTGGACGCCGTGCCGCAAGCTGGCTTGGACAGCTCCCTCGTGATCTGCGCCAACGGCGGCAATACGCCGCTTTTCCCGCTGCTGGGCGGAACGCCGGATGCGGGCGGCCACTGGCTCACCCCGCAGGATTCCTTGTTGGCCGGGGGAATACTGGACCCCAGTACGGGCATTTCCGGCAAGTACCGCTATATCACCCTTGGCCCGGGTACCTGTGCGCACCTGTCGGACACGGCCGTGGTGGCCGTCCAGATCAACCCGCTGCCCGTGATCTCCTTTACGGCTGACCCTGACAGCGGGTGCAATCCCTTGGAGGTGAACTTCACCAATACCACGGACCCGATGTACGTCGGCGGTCCCTGCGTGTGGAATTTCGGCGACGGGACGGATACTGTGCATGCCTGCGGTGGCACCACGCACAACTATGCCAATGCCGGCTGGTACCATGTGAAGCTCCGCATCACCACGCCGCAAGGATGCACGGATCAACTGATCAAGCCCGGGGCCGTGCTGGTGGAGCCCGCGCCCAAGGCCACCTTCACGTGGACCCCCAACCCGGCCACGGCAGGCAACAGCACCGTGGTGCTTACGGCCACGGACCCGCATGCCGTGCAGTTTCTCTGGGCGTTCCATGACGGCTCATTCCAAACCACAACTCAGGCCACCTACACCTATCCGGACAAGCTTGCCGGCACTTATCCCGTCTGCCTTTCCGTGGAAGACCGCTATGGCTGCGGGGACACCTTGTGCGACACCATCCCCGTACTGGTGGAGAACTTATGGGTGCCGGACGCTTTCACCCCGGACGGCAACGGCGTGAACGACAAATTCCTCCCCATCATGACCGACATGGCCCGGGAAGATTACCACCTTTGGATATTTGACCGCTGGGGCAGGGTGGTCTTCGAAACAACCAACCCCGACCAAGGCTGGGACGGACAGATAAGAGGAGGTAAGCCCATCGCCGGTGTATATGTCTGGAAACTCGACTTCAGGCCGGAAGCCACCTCGGACAAACTCACGCGCTTCGGTTCGGTAACGCTGCAACGATGAATCTGCGGCCCAAGGGATCCCGGTTTCAGGAAATGTGCATGCAACCAACACACTGCTGCACGGACCAGGCATTCACCTGAACAGAATTACCTTGGCCAACCCAAAACCCGGCAACACCCATCTGCCCCACCCTCAATTTCCGCATTGATGAAAAAGCTCTGTTACGCCGTCCTGTTGTCCTGCCTTTCAGGCGGCTTGGCGCAAGCCCAAGGTGTAAGCCTGACCGTAGAACAGTACGGAGCCATGAAAGCAAGTGGCACGTTGCCGCATGAGTTCCACGTCAGCTATTCCACCCTGCCTGCAGCACCGGTACAACCTGCGGGCCAAGCCAAGGGCGGGGGCGGCTCTGGCGGCATTCGTGGGTCTCAGGGGGGGGGTGGGGCTGGTGATGATCCTGTTCTCCGCCACGAATCCGGTCGGCACCGCGATCGGATTCGTCCTGTCCAGCATCGCGATCACCGTGGTGCT
>CALMYC010000002.1 GCA_937873385.1 uncultured Flavobacteriales bacterium
TCCACTTCAGTTGAAGGATGTATGTGCTGCGCGTAAAGGTCTGGTTGTAGTTTTCTGAAGCGTTGGAAATGCGGAACTGGTACTCCGTTCCACCAAAAACCGGCTTCGCATAGATGAAGCTGTTGTTCGTGCTGGGATTGAACGCGCGGTTCTCATTGCAGCTGTGGCCGTAGTTCGGGGCCATGATCAGCTCCGAGCAGGTCACCACTTCCTGCACACCAAGGCCAAGTTCACAGCCACTGCCCCAGTGCGCTTCGGTGAATGGGCCTGCCACATTGGTGCGCACGCGGGCGAAGTAGTGCACGCCCGGGATCAGCGGGTTGCTGACAATGTTCCAGAAGTAGACGTAGTTGGTGTTGCGGGCAATGCGGCGGATGAACCCGGCATCGGGGTCGCTGAACTCGAACTGGTACTGCGTGGCTCCTGGGACCTTGTTGCAATACACATCGTCCAGCAGGTCGTTTTTGAAAATGCCACATTCATACGCCGCGATGTTAGCGGGTCCTTCCGGCAGGCAGAAGCTGTGGCCCGTGGCATAGCCTGGGGAGGCGGAAGGCACTGTGGGTGATTCACTGCCTGTGGCAAAGTCGTCACGCAACAGGAGCTTCCCGCCTACAGTGCGCAATTCCCAACCGCCATTTGCTATGCCATCACCAAACTCATCGAAGAGATTCAAGGTGTAACACGTGGACACAAGTGCACTGCCCAGACATGCAGTTACGGAGTTGAGGCCATTGGCTGTGGACGGTGCACCGGATGCGACCAAGGTGCCGTTGCCATCGCGGATTTCCCATGATAGGTCTTCCGGATTGGCGTCCGTGGTGATGTTGACCACCACTTGATTGCCCGTGCAAGGTCCACCGATCGGCGAGCCCACGCACACACAGTTGGCATCATATGCATCATTGGTCGTATTGGCGTCACCATCATTGCATGAGCTGCCTGGCAGGGCTGCGCCGCCCGGCACGCCCAGGCAGTCGATCAGCTGTCCGGCGCAGAGGCAGTTGGCATCGTACACGTCGTTTCCGGTGTTGGTGTTGCCGTCATCGCAGGCGGTGCCCATGGTGGCAGTGCCGCCCGGCACACCGAGGCAGTCGATCAGCTGTCCGGCGCAGAGGCAGTTGGCGTCGTACACGTCGTTTCCGGTGTTGGTGTTGCCGTCATCGCAGGCGGTGCCCACGGTGGCAGAACCGCCGGGCACGCCCAAGCAATCGATCAGTTGTCCGGCGCAGACGCAATTGGCATTGTACACGTCATTTCCGGTGTTGGGGTTGCCGTCATCGCATGCGGTACCGGGTTGAGCAGGTCCGCCAGGTACGCCGAGGCAATCGTTCGGCAGTGTGCCGCTACAGGTGCAATTTGCATTCCACGTGTCATTACTGCTGTTGGGGTTGCCGTCGTCGCAAGCAGTGCCCGGCAGGGCAGCGCCGCCCGGTACGCCGAGGCAGTCGATCAGTTGTCCGGCGCAGACGCAATTGGCATTGTACACGTCATTTCCGGTGTTGGGGTTGCCATCATTGCAGGCGGAGCCGATGGTGGCAGAGCCGCCCGGTACGCCCAGGCAGTCCACGGGACAATTACCTGCAGTCACTGCTCCCGAAACCACCACGCCAGTAAGATCCTGACCACCCATCGACAAGTAGTAGTCGCGATTCCAAGTGTGGGTATAGGCATCGTTGCCAAGGGTGAAATCAGAACATGTGCCGGGGGCCACGGGGATGGTGGTAACCGTAAACCAAGTTTCCTGCGGGATGGACATTCCACAGCCTCCATCAAATTCAGAATCGCTCAATCGATTCGTGCCAAAACCATTGTAGGTCCGGTAGGCAATGCCATTGTTCGTCACCACGCTTGAAGGCGGGAAGGCACTCCATGCGGGGCAAAAACTAGTTCCAGCACCAAGGGCGGAGCCGGATGCAACCGGGTACCGGATGGTGACGGTCAAGGCGCTGAAAATCCCCCCGAACGGGGCGGTGCTGTGGAGGTAGACCTGGATCAGCAGCTTGTCAGGTGTTGCTCCAGGGACCATCCGGATATCGACGGAACTGGGAAACACGTCCTGGGCTTGGCTTTTGGTATTGAAACCAAGGGCACAAGCCAAGGCAATCGCGCAAACCTTGACGGTTTGCCACAGCGCATTTGAAGGCCTCATCGAAGTTGGGGGGATATGGGTGATCGGGATCAATCAGGGGGCAAAGTATATGGATGATGCCAAATAATCAAGTTTAACATTAGCCATGCCCATTTTGGGGATGGACCTTGACCGTAATGAACCGTGAAAAGTGCTGGACGACCTTCTCAAAGCAAAAGGCCTTGGGGGTCCTCAACGTACAGGGGAATTGCCGGGATGGAGAAAAATACCCAATTCCCGGTATTTTCACCATGGGAAATACCTTCAGCTTTGAAACCATAAAAGGTACACCATGATCACCATTCTATTGGCGGATGACCAGTCGATCATTCTCGATGGTCTCGATGCGCTGCTGTGCAATGATCCTGAGTTGAAGGTGGTGGGCCGGGCAGCAAACGGCCGGGAAGCTGTGGAAAGGGCAAAGGAATTGGGTCCTGATGTGGTTTTAATGGACATCAGCATGCCCGTGATGGACGGCATAGAGGCGAGCAGGCTGCTGCGCAAGAGCTCCCCCAATACGCGGGTACTGGTGCTCAGCATGTACGATCATCCGGATACAGTACGGGAGATCGTGGAATGCGGGGCCTCCGGCTATGTGCTGAAGAACGCATCAAAGGAAGAATTGAGCGTAGCGTTGCGCATGGTGGCTTCCGGCGCACGTTATCTTGGGAAAGAGGTGCGGAGCACCTTGGAGAAAGATGATCGGTTCAGGGACCGGGCCGGCACCATTGGCCACAACGTGCTTAGTAAACGGGAACGGGAGGTAGTGCAGCTGATCTGCATGGAATTCAACACCCAGGAAATCGCGGAAAAGCTGTTCATCAGCGTGCAGACCGTTGATACGCACCGCAAGAACATCATGCACAAACTAGCCGTGAAGAACGCCGCCGGCGTGGTGAAATACGCCATGGAACGCGGATGGTGCTGACTTGCGCCAATTCCGTTCGATCGAATGGTTGAATTCCTGTAAAAACAAGCCCCGGCCTGGTGGGCCGGGGCTTGTTCGATTGTTGGGGATGTTGGATCACATCATCCCGCCCATGCCGCCCATGTCGGGCATGCCGGCTGGTGCCTTCTCTTCCTTCTCTTCGCTGATCACACACTCAGTGGTGAGCAACATGCTGGCGATGGAAGCGGCGTTCTCCAAGGCCACGCGGGTTACCTTGGTCGGGTCGATCACGCCTGCGGCGAGCAGGTTCTCATATTCCTCGGTGCGGGCGTTGAAGCCGAAATCGGCCTTGCCGTCACGCACCTTTTGCACCACGATGCTGCCTTCCAGGCCGGCGTTGGCCACGATCTGGCGCAGCGGCTCTTCCAGGGCGCGGCGCACGATGGTGATGCCGGTGGTTTCATCAGCATGGTTGCCTTCCATCTTGTCCAGGACCTTTTGGGCGCGGATGTAGGCAACTCCGCCTCCCGGCACGATGCCTTCCTCCACGGCGGCGCGGGTGGCGTGCAGTGCGTCGTCCACGCGGTCCTTCTTTTCCTTCATCTCCACCTCGGTGGCGGCGCCGATGTACAGCACGGCCACGCCGCCGGCCAGCTTGGCCAAGCGCTCCTGCAGCTTCTCCTTGTCGTAGTCGCTGGTGGTGGTCTCGATCTGAGCCTTGATCTGGTTCACGCGGCCCGTGATGTCGGCCTTTTTACCGGCACCGTTCACGATGGTGGTGTTGTCCTTGTCAATGCTGATCTTTTCAGCCTTGCCCAGCATGCCCAGGTCGGCGTTCTCCAGCTTGAAGCCGCGCTCCTCGCTGATCAACGTGCCACCAGTGAGGATGGCGATGTCCTCCAGCATGGCCTTGCGGCGGTCACCGAATCCCGGTGCCTTCACGGCGGCCACCTTCAGGGAGCCGCGGATCTTGTTCACCACCAGGGTGGCCAGCGCTTCGCCATCCACGTCCTCCGCAATGATCAACAAGGGCTTGCCGGTTTGTGCGCTCTTCTCAAGCACGGGCAGGAGTTCCTTCATGGTGCTGATCTTCTTGTCGTAGATCAGGATGTAGGCACCTTCCAGGTCAGCTTCCATTTTCTCCGCGTTGGTCACGAAGTAGGGGCTGATGTAGCCGCGGTCGAACTGCATGCCTTCCACCACCTCCACGGTGGTGTCGGTGCCCTTCGCTTCCTCCACGGTGATCACGCCTTCCTTCTTCACCTTGGCCATGGCCTCGGCGATCAGGGTGCCGATGGCATCATCGTTGTTGGCGCTGATGCTGGCCACCTGCTTGATCTTGGCGTTGTCGTCGCCAACGGCCTGGCTCATTTTCTTGAGTTCGCCCACCACGGCGACCACGGCTTTGTCAATGCCGCGCTTGAGGTCCATCGGGTTGGCCCCGGCGGCCACGTTCTTCAACCCCGAGGTTACGATGGCCTGTGCCAGCACCGTGGCGGTGGTGGTGCCATCACCGGCGATGTCGGCGGTTTTGCTGGCCACTTCCTTGAGCATCTGGGCGCCCATGTTCTCAACGGCATCCTTCAGTTCGATCTCCTTGGCCACGGTCACCCCGTCCTTGGTCACTTGGGGGGCACCGAATTTCTTGTCGATGATCACGTTGCGGCCCTTGGGCCCGAGGGTCACCTTTACCGCATTTGCCAAATGGTCCACGCCGCGCTTCAGCCGGTCGCGGGCATCCACTTCAAATTGAATGTTCTTTGCTGCCATTAGTTGGTTGGTTGGGGTGCGCGTTTCGCGCCGTTCGGTTTCTTGGTTAGTTCAGTACTGCGTAAATGTCGCTTTCGCGCATGATCATGTAGTCCTTGCCCTCCAGGTTCAGTTCGGTGCCGCTGTACTTGCCGTACAGCACTTCGTCCCCGACCTTTACGCTCAAGGGCGTCACCTTTCCGTCGTCGGCAACGCGGCCCGTGCCAATGGCGACAATCTTACCGCGTTGTGGTTTCTCCTTCGCGGTGTCGGGAATGATGATGCCACCCTTGGTGGTCTGTTCTGCAGCTGCGGCTTCAACAAGCACGCGGTCTGCCAGGGGCTTCACTTTGGTCGCCATGTTTAAGGTTGGATTGGTTGTGTGTTGACGGATGCGCGTTCAGCGATCCACGTGCCAATGCACATGAACTGCCAAAAGCGCCAGGAAAGGACGGGGAGTGGTTGTGCTTGTCATGCCTGGGCTGACAAGCTGGCGCACAAGCCTACTTGGGGGCTTGGGGCGTTGCCGGGGCGCTCACATGGGCACTGTCGCCAATGGTGGTGGCGGAGTTGGCATTTGGGTGCTCGTCCAGTACGATGGGGGCGTCCAAGCTGTCGCTCGCCACCGAAGTATGCTGCATGGACGCGGAGACCAAGCAAAGAAGCATCAATGCCCCGGCCAGGGTCCATGTGGATTTTTCCATGAAATCGGCTGTGCGCTGCACGCCACCGATCTGGGAGGCCCCCGTAAAGCCCGCCGCGAGACCGCCGCCCTTGGGGTTTTGAGCCAGTACGACCAAGCTCAGAAGCACGGCCAAGATGATGATGATGATGGAGATGGCAACCATTTTACTTGTTCGATCGACCCTCAAGGGCTTTTGAAAGGGCTGCGAAGTAAACGCTTTTATCCGGATGGTTCAAGGCCAAACGGTCATAGATTTCCTTGGCCTTCGGGAAATTGCCTTGCTTTTCCAGTATTTGCGCCAGCGTTTCGCTCACCATGCCGTGATCTTCCAGGCTCTTCTTGGCAGCCTGCTGCGGATTGAAGAAGGTGGCCTTGGGCTTGGCCCCTGCTTCACCGCGCCGGATGAATTTTTCCATGATCTCCACTGCGTCGGGTGCTGTGGAGCCTTCGGACTGCGCGAGAGCAGCGTTCCCAACGGATCTCTGCTCAGGGAGGGAGGGCAGGTGCGCCACAACCACCGGCGGCGGTTGTGGTTCATGGTCCTGCTGGAGGAGCCAATCAGTGAATTTTAGCCGGGCAGGGGTTTGCACCAGCGGCGGAGGGAGAATTGCTGCCAACAGTTCCGGTTCCGCCAAGCGGGCGTCAACAGGGTGAACGGTGTGCGGTACCGCCATTGGGGGCGCCAATTTCGCCGGCATCCCGGCTTCAAAGTGGCCGATCAGGTAGCCACCAGCGCGGATGGCCTCCTGGAACTGTTGCTGCAAAATGTCCTCCTCCGGTCCTTTTGCTGCTTGGGTAACTTGCACGGGAAGCGGCCCGGCCAGTGCAGGTTCCGCAGGAGCTGGTGATGGATCTGGGGCTGTTTCAGGCCCAAGGGGTGCGAACACTGGTGCAGGGGAGGGAAACCCCTCGGCGGACGGGGGCGCCAATGGACCCGGTACCGGTTCGGGTACCTGCTGGACTGGTGCCGGGGTTGCAACAACCGGGGCAACAGTCCAGGGCTCAAGCGGTGCTGGGGAAGTGGCGGGAGGGACCAGGGCTGGCTTTGTTGCTGGTCCGTCACGCTGCAGCATGTCGTAAAGCACAGCGCGTGAAGGCAGGAAGGCGGCGGGGCTGTCCTGGTCGGCATTGGCGAGGACGTCACCCGAAGCGTGCCGGCCCAGGGCTAAAAGCAACTGAGCCCCGCTGAACCAGGGGAATTGCTCGGCCATCGTGCGGACAGCGGCCAGGTCACCGGATGCGATCTGCGCAGGGTCGAGCAACAGTGCGGTGAGGCGTTCGCGGTCCATGCGGTAGTGCTTGTGCAGGCCGAATGTAACTGTTGGGGCAAGGGCTACCAATTTCCCAAGGTCCGGTCGAAGATGTCCTGTGCGAGTTGTTTGCCGATGTCACGCACCAGCCCATCCTCCACGGTGCTGAGGTCCTGGCTGCTGGGAAAATCAGCGAAGCGCGATACCGTGATGTCCGCATTGGCCTTGCTATCGGCCTTGTTGGTATAGTGGATGCTGGCCGTGATGGTCAGCCGGTTCAGCGCGGCAGTTTCATTGGCCTGGATCGCCACGGGCTGTACATCATAGCCCGTGATCGAGCCTTCGTATGCGATGTCGCCGTCCGTCCGGACCAGGGTAAGCGGGGTTTGGGCCTGCATCAAGTCGCGCAGCGATTCGGTGATGGCCTGGGCGGACTGTGGGGAGCAGAGCGGTGCGCGTGCGTCCAAGCTGGCCACGCTTAATGTTTTGGCCGCAGCCGGAACGGCCCCCCCGCTAAGCGAGTAGTTCACTGTGCAACCGCCCAGGAGCAGGGCCAGCAAGGCGGTGCGGAAGGTTACTCGATGTTCCACTCCTTGATCTTTCGGTACAGTGTGCGCTCGCTGATGCCCAGTTCCTGCGCGGCCTTTTTGCGCCTGCCCCGGTGCTTGGCCAACGCCTTTCGGATCAGCTCGCGCTCCTTGTCCTCCAGGCTCAGTGATTCCTCCACCTCGGTGTGGTCCACATCTTCGTCCACATCGGCGGGCATCCGGGTGCTCATGCCCGGGTCGCTGGACACCAGCAGGTTTTCCGCATAGCCTGGTGGTACATGCGGGGCTGCGCGAAGATGTCCTCCGGAAAGTGCGTTCACCTGGTCCTTCAGCGCGTTGAGGTCCTTCTTCATGTCGAAGAGGAACTTGAAGATCAGTTCGCGCTCGTTGATGCCATCCCCATGGCCGTTTTCACCACCTGCGGAATGACCTGTGGTCACCAATGCCGTGGATTCCGCCGGGAGATAATGGCGTAGCGTCTCACCGGTGACGGAGCGTTCCTTTTCGATCACGCTCATTTGTTCCACCAGGTTGCGCAACTGGCGCACGTTTCCCGGCCAGCGGTAGGCCGTGATCATTTGCCGGGCTTCCTCGGTCAGGGTGATGGGCGGTGCCTTATAACGCGCAGCAGCTTCTTGTGAAAACCAGCGGAAGAGCAGGTGGATGTCCTCCTTGCGCTCGCGCAGGGCGGGCACATGGATGGGTACGGTGTTGAGCCGGTAGTAGAGGTCTTCACGGAATTTCCCGCGCTGCACGGCCTGCATCATCTCCACGTTGGTGGCGGCGGTTACGCGTACATTGGTTTTTTGGGCCTTGCTGCTGCCCACGCGGATGAATTCCCCTGTTTCCAGAACCCGCAGGAGCCGCACCTGCGTCGTCAATGGCAGTTCGCCCACCTCGTCGAGGAAGATGGTGCCATTGTTGGCCACTTCGAAGTATCCCTTGCGTGCCTCGTGCGCTCCGGTGAAGGAACCTTTTTCGTGCCCGAAGAGCTCGCTGTCGATCGTGCCTTCCGGAATGGCCCCGCAGTTCACCGCGATGTAGGGGCCGTGCTTGCGGGAGCTGAAGGCATGGACGATCTGCGGCATCACTTCCTTGCCACTGCCGCTCTCCCCACTGATCAGCACACTGAGGTCGGTGGGAGCCACCTGTGCGGCGATCTCAATGGCACGGTCCAACAGGGGGGAGGCACCGATGATGCCGAAGCGCTGTTTGATCGGTTGCACGTTCATGCTTGGGCAAGGATTTCACCGGCCATGGCGACCGGCTCGCCTTGAAGGCTTCCCGCAGTGGCGTTGGTGATGCGGACTTTGATGAGGTCGCCGGGGAGTAATTCCTTCACAGTTCGTAGTTCGTTGTTCGTAAGCAGGGAGAATCGGGAGTCCGCCTGGTGGCAGTCTCCTATGGCAGCCTGCTCACCACGAACCACGAACTGCGAACCATATCGGGGCACGATCACCACCGAATTCTGCGTATTCCGTCCATACATGAAATCCGCACTGCGCTTGCTCACGCCTTCGACCAGCACTTCGTGTACTTGGCCCACGTAGGAGGCCATCCGCTTGGCGGAATTCCGTTTTTGCGCTTCGATGATCTCCGCCAGCCGTCGGCCTTTTACATCTTCCGGCACATCGTCCGGCAACTTGCGTGCGGCCAGTGTCTTGGGGCGTTCACTGTATTTGAACATGTAGGCCATGTCGTAGCCCACTTCGGCCATCAGGTCCACGGTCTGTTGATGGTCATCCTCCGTTTCACCACAGAAGCCGGAGATGATGTCCGTGCTGATGGCGCAATCCGGCATATGGCGGCGGATGGCCGCGATCCGGCCCATGTACCAGGTCCTGTCATACCCGCGGTTCATATTCTTCAGCACCGCGCTGCTGCCGCTCTGCACGGGCAGGTGGATGTACTTGCAAATGTTGTCATGGCGCGCCATCACCTCCAGCACCTTGTCGGTCATGTCCTTGGGGTGGCTGGTGCTGTACCGGATGCGCAGGGAAGGGCAGGCCGTGGCCACCAGTTCCAGCAGGTCGGCGAAATCGGTGGTGCCGGATGGTCGAACCGATGGGTCGAAGCTACCGGCGCTTCGATCAACCGCCGTCGCCACGGCTGGATCCATATCATCTGATCTTCCGATCATCTGATCGACCGATCTCCATTTGTAGCTGTCCACATTCTGCCCCAGTAGCGTCACCTCTTTGTAGCCATCGGCCACCAATTGCCTGCATTCCGCCACGATGGAATGTGCATCGCGGCTGCGCTCGCGGCCCCGGGTGAAGGGCACCACGCAAAAGGCGCACATGTTGTTGCAGCCCCGCATGATGGTGACGAACGCCGAGACGCCGTTCGTGTTCAGCCGCACAGGCACGATCTCCCCATAGGTCTCCTCGCGGCTCAACAGCACGTTCACCGCGCGCTGGCCACTGCCCACCTCGTCCAGCAGTTGCGGCAGGCTGCGGTAGGCGTCCGGGCCCACCACCAGGTCCACCACCTTTTTCTCCACCAGCAGGTTCTCCTTCATCCGCTCGGCCATGCAGCCCAGCACGCCCACCTTCAGGTCCTTGTTGCCGGCCTTCAGGCGGTTCATTTCATTGATGCGCTGCATTACGGTGTACTCGGCCTTTTCGCGTACGCTGCACGTGTTCAGCAGCACCAGGTCGGCTTCCTCGGCGGTGGCGGCCACTGCATAGCCGTCCTTGGCCAAGATGCTTGCCACCACCTCGCTGTCGCTCACGTTCATCTGGCAGCCGTAGCTTTCGATGTACACTTTCTTGCTCATGGAGAAGAGCGCAAATGTACCGGATCAATGCGGAATGTGACGATCTGGCAGCGGTCCTGATTTGCCTTACATTGCCATTTTTCCTGATGCGGACAATCATTGCGCTCATCATTTCCGGCCTGGTGGCTGCCCCCGCATGCGCCAAGTTCGACTATGGCCTTTCCGCTGGCGGGGTGCTCGTTCAGATGAGGGCCTTTGAAAGCAATGACCCGCACGTTTCCACCTGGGTGAATGATGTTGGGCGAACAGCGTTCTCCGCTTCGGCCATATACCGCGAGTGCTATTCGGATTTTGTGGACCTGGGATTTGATCTCACCTTGACGCACCAATCCTTCAATGCCGGATACAGCGATGGTGGGCTTGGAAGTGGCAGCAACCGATCAGCCCATGTGGAGATCGATCAGCTCTACATCGGTGTGAAGCCTGAAGTGCGCATGGATGCCAAGCGAAGCGCCGTAGTGCGTTTCGGCCTCCTGGCAGGAATGAAGGTTGGAGGTTCGGCTCGTGGTTCATCAAGCAGTTGGTCGGTCGCCGGTCCGGGCAGCAGGAACGAGGATGCCGACCTCATCCGTGACTTCGGCAGCGACCTCCGCTTCGCCTTCGGTTTTGGCTTCAGGATCCCGGCAGGGGGGCAATGGGCCGTCACCGTGGATCCGGAGGCCACCATAGGGCTTACCTCCATGCTGCATGCCGACGGCACCATCCGCGGATCCGACATCGGGTTGCGCGTCGGTCTTTCGCGGCGCAGCAAGGGGCGGGCGCTCACCAGCCTGTTCAAGGTGCCGCCGCGGGATCCCGGGGCGGCGGTGGAGTGGTAGGGGGGGGAAGGCCCTTTGCCCTGCGGTATTCCTTTTGTGTTGTGCGGGAATTGGCAAGTTTATTTGAGGGGTCCTTGTGGATCTTGGCGAAGCACCTACCTTTGCGAGCGAATACTAACTAACTGCTCATCCGAAAGGCACCATGAAACCCTTCACCGAACGCCAGATCGAGATCATGGAAGCAGCCACCGCGCGGATCGACGCACATGGCATCCAGCAGCTCACGATCAAGAACCTGGCAGCAGACCTTGGGCTTTCGGAGCCCGCACTGTACCGCCACTTCAAGGGGAAGAACGAGATCCTGCTGGGCGTGCTGGAGTACTTCATGGGCGAAATGAGGACGCGCTTGGATGACGTGCTTGCCAAGCCGTATGCGGACCAAGGCGCCGAATTGCGCGCCGTTTTCAATTCGCAGCTAAAGGCCTTCGCGGGCAAGCCCGCCGTGGTGAGCGTGATCTTTGCCGAGAGCATCTTCCACTTCGATGAGGCCCTGAGCACGAAGGTGGCCGAGATCATGGAGTTGATGCAGGGCAAGGTGAAGCGCAATGTGGAGGCGGGCCAGGCCGCGGGGCTTTACAGCAAGCTGGTGGGGGCTTCCACGCTCACCACCATCATCCTGGGCAGCATGCGGTTGGCCGTGATGAAATGGAAGCTCGGCGGGCACAAGGCCAACCTGGTGAAAGACGGAAAGGCCGTGCTGGAGGGCATCCTTAAAATGGCGGAAACCGGTAAGTGAACCAGCGCAACGATGGGAACGGATCGGACATTCGGCACCCTCCAGCGATAGGTCCAAAAAAAAATTGCCCAATGAAGTTAGTGAGCATTCGCAAGCACGGATTGGCCCTCCTCCTCCTCGCGCTTGGCGGCGCGGCAGTGGGCCAAGCCCCATTATCCCTGCAACAATGCGTGGACACCGCCTTGGCCCGCAACGCTGAACTGTTGATCGGCCGCAACCAAGTGGAGATGGGCGAGCAGCGCCTGAAGGAGGCCAAGGCCAATCGGCTGCCCAAGCTCACCGCCAACGGCGACTACCGCTGGTCCATCGAGCTGCCCTACCAGTTCATGCCCCTGAGCACCTTCAATCCCATGGCGGGCGAAGGGCAGTTCAAGGAGGTGCAGTTCGGCGTGCCGCACAACATCAACGCGAACGTGCAACTGGCTTTGCCACTGTACAACCCGCAGCTGTTCGGGGGCATCGGTACGGCCGGTGTGGCCGCCGAGCTGCAAGCGCTGCAATTGCGCAAGACCGGGGAGCAGGTAGTGCAGGAGGTGACCACCCTGTACTACAACGCACAGGTGCTGCACCACCAGTTGGCCTATCTGGACAGCAACGCGGTGAACACCGAAAAGCTGCTGCGGAACATGCGGCTGCTGCGCGAACAATTGCTGGCCAAGGGCACCGATGTGGACCGGGTGGAACTGCAGGCCGCCCAGTTGGCCAACCAGCGCAGGCAAGCGGCGAGCCGGTACCAGCAGGTGCTCGATGCGCTGAAGCTGGCCATGGGCCTGCCCTTGGAACGCGAGCTGCACATTGAGCAGGCCATCGCCATGGGCCGGGATGCGGGCTACCTGCCCGCCACCACCGTGGAACACCGGTTGGCCGAAACACAAACCGCACTGGTGCGCAGCGAACTGGGCACGCTCGGCCGTTCGCGCTACCTGCCATCGGTACAGTTGATGGGCAGCTACGGCACCATGGGCTTCGGCTACGACAAGCAACCGAACGACTTTCTGAAGTTCCACCCGGTGAGCATGGCGGGCCTGCAAGTAGCGTGGCCCTTGTTCAGCGGCACGGTGATCAACCGGAAGATGGCCGCGAAGCGATTGGAGCTTCGCAACAGCGAACTGCAGTTGAAGCTGCTGGACGACAAGCAGGCCCTGCGCACCGCCACCGCCGAACGCCAGCGGGAACTGGCCCGCACCACCGTGGCCAACACCTTGGAACAGGTGGACCTGGCGCAACGGATCTACGGAAAAACCCGGTTGCAGCAGGCCCAAGGCACCGCCTCGCTCACCGATGTGCTGCTAGCGGACAATGCCCTGCGCGCCGCCCAGCAAGACCAGCTCGCCGCGTTGGTGGACTACCTCAAGGCGGACCTGGAACTAAAGGCGGCAACGGGCAACCTCATGCGAACGAACAACTGACGGACAATGGACGCGGACAAGAAGAACAACAAGCGCAAGTGGATCATCATCGCGCTCGCCGTAGCGCTGGTGGCCTGGGTGTTTGTGCGCCTGGCACACAACAAGCGCACGGCGGAGGCACTGGTTTACCGATACGACATTGGTGGCCGTGGACACCGTGCGGCTGGAGTCCTTGGGCGAAGCGCGCTCGTACGTGGGTCTCTTCGAGCCGGACCGCGAGAGCAAGGTGAGCGCCGAGGTGCAGGGCAAGATCGCAGATGTACTGGTGAACGTGGGCAGCCATGTAAGCCAGGGCCAGCCGTTGGTGCAGTTGGACTTTGCGCTGCTTCGCCTGCAACTGCAAGGCATTGAGGTGCAGATCAGCGGCCTGCAAAGCGATGTGGACCGATACACCGTGCTGGCCAAGGCCGATGCCGTGCAAGGCGTGCAATTGGAAAAAGCCGAATTGGGCTTGCGGGCGGCCCAGGTGCAGCGCGCCACCCTGCAGGAGCAGATCGCCAAGGCCACCATCCGTGCGCCCTTCGCGGGCATCGTTACCGCCAAGTTCAATGAGGCGGGGGCCTTTGCGGCACCGGGCGTGCCCTTGGTGCAGCTCACCGACATCGCCACGCTGCGCTTCACAGTCAGCGTGCCCGAGGCGGACATCACCGGGTTCAAGGAAGGCCAAACCTGGCGTGTCACCGCGGATGCGCTGCCCGGCATTCCGCTGGAGGGCACCGTGGTGCTCGTGGGCGCCAAGGCCGACCCGGCCATCAACTACCCGGTGCAGTTGCGGGTGAAGAACACCGCCGAAGGCAACATCCGTGCGGGCATGTTCGGCCGCGTATTCCTGCATGAAGGCGAACGGCAACAAGGCGTGCTCATAGCCACCAACGCGGTGATGATGGAGGAAGGCCGTGCCGAGGTGTACGTGGTGAAGGATGGCAAGGCCGCACGCCACGCGGTCTCCACGGGAACGCATGTGGGCGACAGGCTGGAGATTACCCACGGCCTCGCCCCCGGCGACGTGGTGGTCACCGCCGGCTTCATCGACCTGCGCGACGACGCAAACGTGGTAGTGAACCAAGTCCCGCAGCCATGAACATCACAGAGATCTCGATCCGCCGCCCCTCGCTGATCATCGTGCTCTTCAGCGTCTTCGCGCTCTTGGGCATCATCGGCTACATGAACCTCAGCTATGAGCTCATGCCCGACTTCAACCAGCCCGTGGTGGTGATCCGTACCGGCTACCCCGGCGCCGAGCCCAACGAGGTGGAGACCTCCGTATCGCGCAAGATCGAGGATGCCCTTTCCAACCTCGAGGGCGTGGATTACTTAGTCACCAAATCGCTGCCTGATGCATCGGTGATCATCGCCAACCTGAAGTACGGTACCGACCTGGACCGCACCATGCAGGATGCCCAGCGTTACATCGACAACATCCGCAAGGACCTGCCAGCGGACATCCTCAACCCTGTGATGAGCAAGGTATCGCCCAACGACCTGCCCATCATGTCCGTCAGCGCCTTGAGCAACCTGCCGCCCACGGTGTTCTTCCAGCGCATGAAGGACGACTTCCTGCCTCAGGTGCAGCAGATCAAGGGCGTGGCCGAGATCACCGTGCTGGGCGGCGAGCAGCGTGAAGTGCAGGTGAAGGTGGACCGCGACAAGCTGCGCCTGTACCGCGTGCCGTTGCAGCAAGTGGTAGAGGCCATCAAGCGCGCCGGCATCGACCTGCCCGCAGGGCGTGTGGAAACCGACGAGCAGAGCAGCACCGTGCGCCTGTTAGGCAAGTTCACCTCGCTCCAGGACATCCGCAACGTGCAGGTCGCCATGCCCGGGCCGGGCAGTCCGGTGTATGTGAAGGACCTCGCCGAAGTGGTGGATGGCACCAAGGAAGCCACCTCCGTGAGCTACTACAACGGCCAAAAAGGCATCGGGCTGCTGATCAAGAAGCAAGGCGATGCCAACGCGGTGGACGTGTCCAAGGCCGTGCGCGCCAAATTCCAGGAGATGGAAGCCGCCAACCGCGCGGCCGGCGTGCAGTTCGTGGTGGCCGACGACAGCACCGACAACACCATCGCCGCGGTGAACTCCGTGGTCTTCGACCTCATCCTCGCCGTGATCCTCGTTTCCTTGGTGATGCTGCTCTTCCTGCGCAGCTTCCGCAACGCCCTCATCGTGGCCGTGGCCATCCCCACCTCGCTCATCACCGCCTTCGCCATGATGTGGCTGCTCGGCTACACCCTTAACCTGATGACCCTGCTGGCCATGTCGCTCATCATCGGCATCCTGGTGGACGATGCCACCGTGGTGCTGGAGAATATCCAGCGCCACTTGGACATGGGCAAGCCCAAGCGCACCGCCGCCTTCGATGGCCGCATGGAGATCGGCTTCGCAGCGCTCTCCATCACCTTGGTGGACGTGGTGGTCTTCCTGCCCATCCTCTTCCTGCAGGTCTTCGTCGCCGACATGCTCAAGCAATTCGCCGTGGTGGTGATCACCTCCACGCTCACCAGCCTGCTCGTGGGCTTCACCCTCACGCCGTGGCTCGCATCGCGCATCGGCAACAAGGAAGACCTGCGCCCAACCAATGCCTACAACCGCTTCCTGCTGTGGTTCGAAGGCGGCCTGGAAGCATTTATCCAATGGTACGGGCGCGCCCTGCAATGGGTGCTGGGCCACAAGCTGCTGTTCACCGGCTTCGTGCTGCTGCTTTTCGCAGGCACCGCCGCCATGATGCAACAGCACATCATCGGCAAGGAACTCATCACCACC
>CALMYC010000003.1 GCA_937873385.1 uncultured Flavobacteriales bacterium
GACCTTGCAGAGCGCCGAGTGCACGGATGTTCTCCGTCTTGTAGCTGCCCTTGGTGTCCAACTCGTTGGCTTTCAGGTAGCTATCAACGGCCTTGTCCAATGCGTCGGGGAACTGCCCCTTCAAGGCGGCATCTTGGCCCATGGCGATCATGCGATAGATGTCGCCCCGGTAGCGCCAGGTCTTCTCAGCAGCACCGGTCTTGGCATCCAGAACGGCCGGCTCGATGTATTCCACGGCCTTGGCGTAGTTGCCGTCACCCATGTAGTTGTATGCGCTTACCACATTGCTGTTTTGCGCGTGCAGGCCGAAAGGAATGGCCAAGGCCACCGTGCAGGTTGCGATGATCTGCTTCATGTCAGGAGTTTCTTGGGTCGTACTTACAGGTCCTTATTCAATTTCAGTGCCATTCTCCGGCGCTTCATCATTCCCGGCCGTTCCTTCTTCCCCGGAGGTTCCACCCGCGACTTCCCCTGCATCGGCTTCCTCCTTCAGCGAACTGTCCACTTTGGCCACTGCGGCGATTTCGTCGTTCTTGCCCAAGTTGATCAGGCGGACACCCTGGGTGGCCCGGCCCAGCACGCGCATGTTGCTGAGGTCCATGCGAATGGTGATCCCGCTTCGGTTGATGATCATCAACTGGTCATCATCCTTGACCGCCTTGATGGCGATCAGCGAACCAGTCTTGTCCGTGACCTGGATGGTTTTCACACCCTTGCCACCACGGTTGGTGATGCGGTATTCCTCCACGGGGCTGCGCTTGCCATAGCCCTTTTCACTCACTACCAGCACTTGTGTGTCGGCGGTTTCCTCCTTGGAAACGGATACCATCCCCACCACTTCGTCCTTGTCGCCGGCGAGCAACATGCCACGCACCCCGCTGGCCCCGCGGCCCATGGCGCGTACCCGGTCCTCCTCAAAGTGGACCGCCTTGCCCGCCTTGCTGGCAATGATGATGTGGCTGTTCCCGTTGGTGAGCTTGGCTTCCAGGAGTTCATCCCCTTCGCGGATCCCCACCGCGATGATGCCGTTGGCGCGTGGGCGGCTGTAAGCCTCCAGGGTGGTCTTTTTGATCACTCCCTTTTTGGTGACCAGCACCACGTAGTGGTTGTTCAGGTATTCCTCGGTCTTCAGGTCGGTGACATTGATGTAGGCCAACACCTTGTCGCCGCCTTCCAGCTGCACCATGTTCTGGATGGCGCGTCCCTTGCTCTGGCGGGTGCCTTCCGGTATGTCGAAGACGCGCATCCAGTAGCACCTGCCCTTCTGTGTGAAGATCAGCAGGTAGTTGTGGTTGGTGGCCACAAAGAGGTGTTCCAGGAAGTCCTCATCCCGGGTGGTGCTGCCGCGGCTGCCCTTGCCCCCGCGCTCCTGGGTGCGGAACTCGGAAAGCGCGGTGCGCTTGATATAGCCCAAATGGCTCACGGTGACCACCACGGCTTCGTCGGCGATCAGGTCCTGCCGGATCTCGATGCCGCAATGGATCAGCCCGCGCCGTTCCGCATGCACCGGGATGCAGTAATCGGTTAGGTCGCTCGCGGCATAAGGCTCGTTGTCGCCGACGACCAGATCGCCCTCGGCGCGCAGCAAATTCCCGAGCAGCTTCGCAAGCCGCGGATCACGATTGTAGAGCGTGCCGATATGCCAGGGTCGTTCGACGCCGGCATAGACCGGCGTGAAGGAATGCATCGCCAGCAGGATTGTCGGCCGCTTTGCTTGCTGACGCGCGTTCAGCGCCTGCGCGATCCGCGCATGATAGGGCGCGAAGATGTCCGCGCGGCGCGCCTCTGCGGCCTCGGCCGAAATGCCTTCATTGCCGGGAATGCGCGTCGCCTCGCTGAGCACCGGGATC
>CALMYC010000004.1 GCA_937873385.1 uncultured Flavobacteriales bacterium
GTTGGTGCGCCCGCCACGGCGCACGTCGTATTCCTGGCGTTGGTCCAACTGGTAGGCGTAGGTCAGTTGGATGCGGTCCTGCTCGTTGAGGTAGCGGCTGGCCTCGGCCTTGGCCAACTGGTGCCGGGTGTGTTGGCGCGGGGCCTCGATGGCATGGGTGAACGGCGCGACATACCACGGCACGCCGCTCGCGATGGCGCGTTGCAGGTCGCCCACATTGCCGATGTGCGCGGCCTTCATGATGCCCAGTTCATTTTCAAACAGGCTGTAGTACACCTGGACGCCCTGGAGTGGCGTATGCCATCCGGCCGCGGCCGAAATGCCCGCATCGCGCACGCCGGTGTTGCTCAGCATGTACTCCGCAGCACGCTGGTCGCCGAGGTACCGGCCGCTGCCCTGCAGGCGCCAACCCAGGCCGTCCACGCCTTTCACGCCACCCTGCAACAGGCCGCTCGTACTTCCGCCACGGCCGTTCATGTTGCCACGGCCCATCCATTCACCGGAAAGGCCCGCGCGCACCGGCAGCCGGGGCGGTTCAGTGATCACCACGCCCCCGATGGCGTCCGATCCGTATTGCACACCGGCGGCCCCTTTCACCACCGTGATGTGGTCGCTGCTCAGGGGGTCCAGGTTGGGGGCGTGCTCCTCGCCCCATTGCTGGTCTTCCTGCCGCACGCCCTGGTTCAGGATCAGGATCCGGTTCCCCGAAAGCCCGTTGATCACCGGCTTGCCAATGGTGGGCCCCGTGCGCAACACGGCCACCCCGGGCAGGTGCCCGATCATCTGCGCCAGGCCGTCCCCGGCCTTCTGCTCCATTTCCGCACGGCCCATAGTGACCTGGGCATGGGCCACGTGCGCATCCCGGCGTGCGGCCACCACCTCCACCTCATGGAGTTCCTGTGCATGGTGCTCCAGCTGAAGCACCAGGTCAGTGTCCCTGCCAGCCATCACCTCGATCACTTGTTGCCTCGGCAGGCACCCCGGATGCACGTACCGGATGGTGTATTTGCCCGGGCACAGCTTGTCGAGCATGAACCGGCCATCCACATCCGTGGTGGCGCTTCTGCCGCTATCGGGCAGCACCAACTGGGCAAAGGGCAGGCCGCTGCCGTCGTGCTCATCGGTCACTGTTCCGTGCAGGGTGATGTTGCACTGCGCATGCAATGCGGGTGCTGCTATGGCGAGGGTCCCAATTGAAAGGGCAACTCCCAAGCGCGTGGCTCTGGGCATATTGAAAATGCGTTGAGGAAAATGGACGGCCGTGGCGATCAACAGGCCCGCGTGCAGCTGCCTGTTCGGGCGATCAGGCCCGGAGGCCCCGGATGAACGCGTACCGCATTGCACGCCTCAGCATGCAATACCAATGGGTTTTCCGGGGCGATCTAAGCCGAATGCGGCGGCCCCCGGTTGGACGGGGTTTCCAGCGGCACTGCCGGGCAGGCCGCCAAGGCCACTACGGGCAGCTGTGCGACGCAGACCTCGGGGACCGCGATCACCTGTGGGTGCTCCGGGCTGGTCAGCACCAGATGCACTGCGCAGATCGGGCACGATGCAGCGACCGTGGTGGCGTGGTCCTCATGGCTGTCCACCATGCCGGTGGCGCCAAGCGCTTCGTCCACGCCATGTACAAAGGCATCATGCTGCACGTGCACCGGCTGTGGATGCACACTGCACGTCACCTCATGCGCCCAATGGTGCAGCAGCTCACCGGGTACGGTGACCACCACTACTGCGAAGAGCAGGAGCCATTGGAATGATTTGCGCAGCAGGTGCATTGTAGAGATGTGCGGGGCAAAGTTAGGGCAACGCCTTCATGGCGGGTCACCGCACTACAGGGCAATCGCATTAAAAGTTCCGCCAGACGAGGGGAATTGTGCGACCCTTTCAGGGTCGAGCTTCCCTTTACCGTGTTGTTGCTACGTTTTGCGACCCCGTTGGGGTCAGCAAGAGAGGTGCAAGGGTGACCCCGAAGTGGGTCACACAGCGTAGAACTTCATGGAGGGTCACCGCACTAAAGGGGCAATCGCATCAAAAGGTTCCCACAGACGAGGGGAATTGTGCGATCCATTCAGGGTCGAGCTTGTTTCAGGAAAATGCTACGCAGTATGATCCCGTTGGTATCGCCTGAAGTGAGGTCGAACGTGACCCCGAAGCGGGTCACAAAGCGTGGAAACCCCATCTCCACGGCATTCGACCCCGAAGGGTGTCGCACACCACGGGCACACCAAAATGAATGCTAAGACGCACTAGTCCTGCCCTGCACTTCATGGTCCACATTTCATTCAGGCCCCGCTAAGGCACCATCCCGCACTGCCCAAACCAAGAGATGCCATGCATGGCCCGTCCACCTCCTCAACTCACCACCTCGGAAGTGGCGAATTCCTCCATCCGGGAGATCAGTCCGTTCGCCACGGTATAGACCTGCACCCATTGCTGCTTCAACTCCTTGCCCGAGCGCCTGACCCGTTGATGTTCGTGGCCAAGCACGGCCACTTTGTTTCCTTCCACGATGAACTCCCGTGGCTCGAACTGCAGGATCTCGCTTCCCTGCATTATGCCTTGGAAGAACTTGCGGACGCCTTCCTTGCCTTCATACCTTCCTTTGGGGATGACCTGCGTACCGTGGTACACCCAAACCGTATCATCGGAAACCGTTGCCACGAAGGCATCCACGTCTCCTTTGCCGAATGCGGTGAACATTTGGTCAACCACCGATCTTGCTTCGTTTTTCATGTGCACTGTGCTTTTGTTGCTTACGCTCCGGGCGCAGCTTGAATTATCGGTCGGACGTTCCTGTTGAAAGCGCTTCCGTGTCGATCTCGATCCATACATCGGGTCCGGTGTGTGCAGGCCCGATCTCATCGATCAGCTCGCGGGTCATGCCGAAATCGGCGCGCTTGGTGGCAGCGGTGGCGTGGAAGGCGATGCGGTCCGGCTTGCCCTCCACCTTCGGTGCCTTGCCCTTGAAGTCGAAGACCAACGGCACCATCTCGGCGATGCCCCGAATGGTGAGCGTTCCGTCCACGGTCCAGTGATCGCCTGCGCGGCGGAAGCCCGTGCCCTGATAGGTGATCGCGGGGTGGTCCTCTGCATTGAAGAAGTCCTTGCTGCGCAGGTCTTCATCCCTGAACGCATTGTGGGTGCTCACGCTGGCAGCCTCGATGGAAACATTCACCGCGCATGTGGCGGGGTCCGCCGTGATGGTGATGGTTCCGCCTGTGTTGTCGAAACGCCCGCGCACCATGCCCACCACCAAGTGCTGGGCGGCGAATTCAACAAAGGTGTGCACCCCGTCAATGGCATAGATGCCCGGTGCGGGAAGTGCGGATGCCGTGACCCGGGCCTGTGGTGCCGGTCTTTCCTGCGGTGCGGCCACGGTGAACGCACCGGCCACCAACAAGGCCGCTGCACCAAGAACAGGAAGCAGCCATCGGATGATGCGGAAGGAAGGGCGCATGGTGCGTGGTTTTGGGAATGGCACCTGGACTACACCTGATCGGGTCCGGTTGTTCGCGAATTTCAGGAGTCCTGGATACCGGGGAATCCTTCTTGCGGTGATCGCACGTGCTGGACCGGTGAAAAGGAAGGATACAAACACGCCTGCGCTTCACCCTTGCTTTCCAACCACCTCCACCGGAGATCTGCAGGGCCACTGCGGCAGGGTCGAACGTCCTTTTGCATCGTGCTGGTACGTGTTCCCGCAAGCCTCAATGGACTTTCCTGAGCAATCCCTGCACCTGCAGCCATTCGCCGAAACGATCGATCCATCCGTCCGTTGGAACACCGCGTTTGGTCATGCCGAATCCATGGCCGCCCTGGGAATAGATGTGCAGTTCGGCACTGCGCCCGGCCGCTTTCCAGGCCAGGTAGAGTTCCGCACTGCTGATGGCGGCCACGGGATCATCCCCGGCTGATGCAATGAACAAGGGCGGGGCATCCGGTGGCACGGCCTTTCCGTTGTTGCTGCCACCGTACACGGGCGCGGCAAAATCGGGGCGGCTCGCGGGATCATTCCGCATCACCACGCCCATGGTGAGCATGCCGCCGGCGGAGAAGCCCATCAAGCCGATCCGGTCGGGTGCCACGCCCCACTCCGCCGCGCGCCGGCGCACCAGCTTCACTGCTTGTGCGCCATCGTCGATCGCCAGACCGATGGCCTGTTGCTGCGCGGGATCAAGCTCGGGGATCTTCATCGCAGGGGAGTCATCGGTGGCCGTCAGGCGGTTCATCGCAGCGGCCAGTTTGCGATATGCTTCCTCCGTGCCGGTGTCGATCAGCCGGTACTTCAATACAAAGGCCGCCACGCCGCGCGCCTGCAGCCACTTCGCCACATCGGTGCCTTCGGTCTCCATGGCCAGGTGCATGAAGCCGCCGCCGGGTGCCACGATGATGGCCGTGCCATTGGCTGTGCCGGGCGCGGGCAGGTAGGCCGTCAAGGTGGGCTTGGTCACATTGCGCACACGCAGCAAACTGTCCGGGCCAATGAACGAGGCCTTCTGTTGGGTTGCGTTCCCCGAACCGGGCGCAGCGCCTGGATACAAGGGGATCACCAACTGTTGGGCATGGGCCGTGCCCATGCACCAAATGGCAAAGGCCGTGACAAGTGGTGCGATCCGGATGCTTCGCATGGGATGCCGCTTCAAATCATTGATCACCATTCGCATGTCCTGTTCAAACGGATCAGCTCCGTGGCGCAATGGCCGCACGCTTCCTCCGGCCCCAAGCCACGAACAAGGCCAGGAGCATGGGCAGGATGACGAAGCCGATCGCGGACTGCTCGCCCCGCATGAGGTGGAAGACCGCTGCGAACAGCATCACCAGTGCAAGGCCGAGCGCAGCAAGGGAAGTGAGCCCGGGTTTGATGCGCAGCCCGGCGGGCAGGATCAGTCCAAGGGCCCCAAGGATCTCCACCACGCCGATGAACCGTGGGAGGAAGGGCGGTACCGTGCTCATCCACGGTGCGGATTTGGCGGCCTCTTCAATCGGGTTGAAGGCGTGATTGAAGCCGACCATGAGAAAGAAGGCGGCCAGCACTACTTGCAGCACCCAAAGGATGATGTGGAGCGTGCGGTTCCGCTGAGGAAGTGGCTGTGCGGGAGTGCTCATGTGGTTTTGAATGTGTGTGTGTGTTGGTACACGCTCGTTGCCCCCTTTCACCGCTTCTGCGATTTCTTCAGGGTACCAAGCCATGCCCTATGCAGCGGTCATCCCGCCATCGATCACGTGTTCCATGCCGGTGATGAAGGAGGATTCGTCCGAAGCCAGGAACAGCACCAAGTTGGAGACTTCCCGTGCTTCGGCCATGCGGCGCAGGGGGATCAGGTCCGCTGCACCACCGCCATTCTCATCGGTGGCCTCCACCATCATCGGGGTAAGGATGTAGCCCGGGTGTACCGAGTTGGCGCGGATGTTCTTGCTGCCATATTCCACGGCCACCTGCTTGCTCATGCCGCGCACGGCGAACTTGCTGGCCACATAAGCGGGGTTGGGCGTGCCCACATTGGCCACCATCCCCGCGATGGACGAAATGTTCACGAAGGACCCGCCGCCGAGCTTGATCATGCCGGGGATCACGGCCTGCATGCCCAGGAAGACACTGGTCTGGTTCACGGCGCAAACTTTCAGGAAATCGGCTTCGGTCATATCAACCGTGGAGGTGACAGGACCCAAGATCCCGGCATTGTTCACCAGGATGTTGATGCCGCCGAACTTGGCCTCGGCTTCCTTCACCACGGCCTTCCACTCGGCGGCCTTGGTGACATCCTGTTTGATGAAATGCGCGTTTGGGCCCAGCTCCTTGGCGAGTGCCTCGCCCAAACTGGCATTGAGGTCGGTGAAGACCACCTTCGCTCCTTCCTCCACGAAAACGCGCGCGTGCGATGCCCCCATGCCTTGTGCGGCACCGGTAATGATCGCCACCTTGCCTTTCAGTCTGTTCATGGTTCGTTGGTGTTTGCTGGGTTGTTCTGCTATGGTCTTGAGGATTGCGTTGCTTGACTGAGGCTGTCGCTGGAACCTACTTGCCAATAAACTCCAGCACCGGCTGCATGAAGCGGTCGAATACTTCGATGTGGGGAAGGTGCCCCACGTTGTCCAGCTCCACCAAGGTGGAACCGGGTATGGCCTGTTGCGTCTTCTTCCCCAACTGATCATAGCGGCCCATGGTGGGCTGCACGGCCGTGGGTGCCCTGTTCTTGCCGATGGCGGTGCGGTCACGGGTGCCGATGATGAGCAGCGTGGGGCAGCGGATGTGGCCGAACTCGTGTACCACCGGCTGGGTGAAGATCATGTCCGTGGTCAGCGCCGCGTCCCATGCCACGGCCGGATAGTCCTTGTGCAGGGTCCAACCGGCCAGCTGGTTCAGCCAGGGATCATAGGCGGGCTTCCATTTGTTGTCGTAGTAGAACGTAAGCTGGTAGTTGCGGTAGGTCTCCACGGTGTTTTTCAATTCCTCCTGGTAGTTGGCATCGATGGATTGGTAGGGCGCCAGGTCCTGGTAGTCCTCCAGCCCGATGGGGTTTTCCAGGATGAGCTTTTCAACTTGGTCGGGGTAGCTCAACGCGAAGCGCGCGGCGAGCATGCCGCCCATGGAATGGCCGAGGACGATCACCTTGCCGATCTTCAGGCTGTCCAGGATCGCCTTGGTGTTGGCCGCCAGTTGTTGAAAGCTGAACTGGTATTGCGCGGGTTTGGAGGATTTCCCGAAACCGATCTGGTCGGGCGCGATCACGCGGTAGCCGTGCTTGCCAAGTTCGGCGATGGTCTGCCCCCAATACGCGGCGTTGAAGTTCTTGCCGTGCAGCAAGAGGACGGTCTTTCCGTTCGCGTTGGTCGGCACCACATCCAGGTACGCCATGCGCAGTTCCTGGCCTTGCGAGGTGAAGGCATGGAACTTCACGGGGTACGGATAGGCCACCTCGCTCAAGTCCTTGTCCAGGGGGACCACTTGGTTTTGTGCGAAGGCGGGGATGGTCATTGACAGGATGAACAGGAGTTGCAAGATCCTCATCATGTTGATCTTGGTTGATGCGTTGTGCGTGAGGTGATTGCTTGAATGAGTTCCATTATTCTGCGGCAAGTGACTGATCCCGTCCCGATCAACCTGCATCCGCGCGGGCCTTGAAGGCCCGCGCGGATCTTATCCGATTCTCCCATACGGCACGCATCGCCGTGGATTCCTTGCGCAGCCGGTTTCTTAGCTCGACAATGCGCCTCCCTCCACCAGGTGTTCCGCCCCGGTGATGTAGCTGGACTCATCCGAAGCGAGGAACAGCACCAGGTTGGAAACCTCGCGCAGTTCCCCGAACCGCTTCATGGGGATGGTGGCGGCGAAGGCATCCAGTGCATCCTTCTGCTGGTTCTGCAACAGGGGCGTCCAAATGGCACCGGGGTGAACGGAGTTGACGCGGATCTTCTTGGTGGCGTACTCCACGGCCGCCGCCTTGGTGAGGCCGCGCACGGCGAACTTGGCCGCGGTGTATGCCGGATTGGGGGCCTGATGCACGAAGCCCGCCACCGACGATATGTTGATGATGGAGCCGCCGCCTGCTTTCACCATGCCGGGGATCACCGCGCGCATGCCGTAGAACACGCCGTGCTGGTCTACCGCGATCGTTTTCAGGTAGGCCTCGTCGGTCATTTCGGCCGTGGGCACCGGCGGGCCGCTCACCCCGGCGTTGTTCACCAGCACGGTCACGGTGCCGAACTTGGCCTCGGTGTCCTTCACCACCTTGGCCCATGAAGCCGGATCCGTTACGTCCAGGTGCATGAAGACGGCGCTATCGCCGATCTCCTTGGCGAGCTTCTCGCCGAGGTCCTTCAGCACATCGGCCACTACCACCTTGGCGCCTTCTTCAGCCAATACCTGCGCGTGCGATGCGCCCATGCCTTGCGATGCGCCCGTGACGATCGCGACTTTGCCTTTGAGCCTGTTCATGGTTTCTTGTTGTTACTTGGGTTGTTGAATGATCGATTTGGGTCCACTTCGTCAAGAAGTTCAATGGGCCTACGTCCACTCCGGGATCATGCTGGCGTGTGCATAGCGGGCACCTGCCGCACCAGTGGGCAGGATCTCCACAATGCACTTCAGGTCGTCGGCCGTGAGCGTGATCTCGGTGGCGCCGATGTTTTCCAAGAGGCGTTCCTTGCGGCGTGTGCCGGGGATCGGCACAATATCATCGCCCTGTGCGAGCAGCCAGGCCAAGGCCAGTTGCGATACCGTGGCCTGCTTGGACTTCGCCAAGGCGGTCAGCTGCACCACGGCGGCTTTGTTCTTTTCGTAGTTGCCGGGCTGCCAGCGCGGGTCGCTGCGTCTCATGTCGTTTTCGGCGTATGCCGCTGCGGGCTTCACCTCGCCGGTGAGGAAACCACGGCCCAGCGGGCTGTACGGGACGAAGCCGATGCCCAGCTCGCGCAACGTAGGGAAAATGGACTCGACCTCCCGCTCGAATACCGAGTATTCGGTCTGCAATACGGTGACCGGCTGTACGGCATGGGCGCGTCGGATGGTCTCGGGACCGGCCTCGCTCATGCCGAAGTACTTGATCTTGCCTTCGGCGATCAGGTCTTTGATGGTGCCGGCGACCTCCTCGATCGGCACGTTCGGGTCCACGCGGTGCTGGTACATGATGTCGATCTGCTCCACACCAAGGTTGCGCAGGCTGTTGTCGGTCACTTCACGAATATGGGCCGGGCGGCTGTCCACCCCAAAGTCGCGGGTGAAACCGAACTTGGTGGCGATGACCACCTTGTCGCGGAAGCCTTTCACGGCACGCCCGATGATCTTCTCGTTCGCGCCCCAGCCATACATCTCCGCCGTGTCGAACAGCGTTACGCCCTGATCGAATGCATACCGGATGGTATCTATGCTTTGGGCCTCATCGCTGTCGCCGTAAGCGATGGACACGCCCATGGCACCATAGCCGATCGCTGAAACTTCGGGGCCGGTCCGACCCAGTTTGCGCTTTTTCATGGTGATTCCTTTCAATGTAGTCCTTATGCAGAGCCACAGTTGGTTTGAGCACGCCGCTCAACCGTTCCCCGTTTCACCTACACTCTGCCTTCCTCTCCTCCTCACTTCCTCTCCTCGTTCACCTCCTCCATTCCCTCACCCCTTGTACTTCCCGATCTCGATCACCGGCTTGATGGTCTTGCCCGTTTCGGAATCGATGATCGCCTGGTTGATCTGCTCGAAGGGGTACTTCTTGATCAGCTTGTCGAAGGGGAACTTGCCCTGCTGGTACAAGCGCACCAAGGCGGGGATGAACACGTCGGGCACGCTGTTGCCTTCGGTGACGCCCGTTAGTGTAAGGCCCTTGGTCATGAAGGAGATCATGTCCAGCTCCAGCGGCTTGGCGCCCACGCCCACAAAGGCACACTTGCCCAAGTGCGTGAGCCCGTTGATGATCTGGCCCATCACATCGGCGCGGCCGGTGGTATCGAAGGCGTGGTCGGCACCCGCGCCCAGGTATTCCTTGATCTTCGCCGGCACATCATCGGTCTTGCTGTTGATGGTGTGGGTGGCGCCCAGCTCCTTGGCCAGGTCCAGCCGGGGCTGGTTGATGTCCAAGGCCACAATGGTGGTGCAGCCCACGGCCTTCGCCGCCAGTAGTCCCGCGAGCCCTACGGCACCGATGCCCGAGATGATGATGCTGGAACCCGGCTCCGGCCGCAGTGCGTTCATCACCGCACCGGCGCCGGTCTGGATGCCGCAGCCCAAGGGCCCCAGGATCTCCAGCGGCGCGTCTTCGGGCACTTTCACCACGTTGTTCTCATGCGCGATGGAATAGGTGCGAAGGACGATTGCGAGAAGAAGTTGTCGTCCACCGGTTGCTCCCCGCGAAAGTGGCTGTGCGAACCGTCCATGCGGCAACCGCCCATGTTCAGCGCGATGAAATCCAGGCAATAGGTCATCTTCCCCCGCCTGCAATTGATGCACTTGCCGCAGTACCCGAAGGTGAGCACCACGTGGTCGCCTTTCTTCACCTTGGTCACCTGGCTGCCCACCTGGTCCACGATGCCCGCGCCTTCATGGCCCAGGATCATCGGGGGTTTGGGCGATCCGAGCATCATGTCCCGCGACACCATATCGGTGTGGCAGGTGCCGGTGGCCACGATCTTCACGCGCACCTCATTCTCACGCGGCTCCTTCTGGGCCAGTTTTTCCAGGACGAATTCGCCGCCCTTTTCGTTGACGACTGCTGCTGTGATCTGCATGGTGCAAGGGTTTTTGAATGGTTGACTGTCCGTGCAAAAGGATCGATCGGCCCGGTTTGTTCACATCGCCCCATTTCCTCAGCCAAGGCAGCGTCCGTCCAACGGTCATTCCCCGTAGCGCAGATGCGTTGCGTGCATCGGTACCGGATCATGCCTTTGGCCGGGATCAAGGGAGCTGCTTCATGAACAAATGGTAGGTGGACTTGCTGGAAAGGTAGCACCCGCAGCGCGTGTTCATGGGTATCCTCGCGGATAGCCACAAGCCTGCACGGCATTCACATCCAACGCACAGGGTACCTTGGCCGCAATGGACCCGGAGGCCGAAGTGACCTGCCTTGAAGTGGCTGAGCCGCCGGAAAAGAGCATCCGACAAGGGCGCCTCATTTCCTTGTTGCTGTTCCTCTTGCCGGGAATTTGTGCGGTGCATGCACAAGAGCAAACGCCCGCACAACCGGCTGGGTCCTCATTGGCCCCTGCGCAACGCACGTGGGCGATCGAGGCCTCCATGCTCACGTTCCTGTACCCCGACACGCTCACCCTTTGGAATCCCGTGTTGAACGCCCGCCATGGCCACTTGCACCTGGAAGCCCGCTACCAGTGGGAGGACTGGCGCACGGCATCGGTGTGGGCGGGTCGCCATTTCGTATTCGGGACGACGGTGAAGGTGGAGGTCACCCCAATGGTCGGCGCGGTGTTCGGCCACCTCAACGGCATGGCGCCGGGCTACTTGCTCGAAGCGCATTGGCGATCCCTTTCGTTCTATTCCTCCAGCGAATTGTTCATCAGCTTCAGGGATGGCACGGATAATTTCGCCTACACCTGGAATGAACTCGGGGTGGACTTGAAGGTGATCTCCGCAGGCATCGCTGCCCAACGCCTGCGCGCCGTGCGTTCCCCGCTGGACCTGGAACGCGGTGTGTGGCTGAAGCGCGAGCAGGGCGACTTCATCTTCGGGGCCTACCTCTTCAACTTCGGGTGGACCGACCCTACGGTGGCCGTTTCGCTTGCATACGGCTTTGGCGCGGGTACTCTGCAAAGGCAGATGCCTGCGGCCAAGCCAGCCTTGGGCACCCGTGAATAGAGGGCACCGTGTGCGCATGGTCAAGCCGTGTTTGGCGATCTTCGCTGCATTCTGTTCCGGTTTCCCCATGCAATTCTCTTGGTCCCTCCCTGCTTGTTGGGCCGGTCCCTTCAACGAAAAACGGACCGGTGGTGGAGGCCGCGCCCCTCTGCCATGAAGGAAGACTTGCGCAGTGTCAACGTGGCCGGCACGAGGCTCGCGGTACAACGCCAACGGAGGGATGGCCGATCAGACGGGCGCACCCTGGCCTTCCTGCACGACTCCCTGGGCTGCATCACCACGTGGCGCCGATTCCCGCAGGAATTGGCGCTTGCCGCGGGCTGCGACGCGCTGGTCTACGACCGGCAAGGCTACGGGCGCTCCGCACCATTCGGGCCGCAGCCGCGTGATGCACGCTACATGCACCGGGAGGCCGATGTGCTCCATGCGTTGCTCGAAGCGGAGGACATCACGGCGGCCATCCTGTTCGGCCACAGCGACGGTGGTACGATCGCATTGTTGGCTGCGGCGAAACACCCTGAACGCATTGCCGCGGTGATCACCGAAGGAGCCCATGTGTTCGTTGAGGACGTTACCCTCCAGGGCATCCGCGAGGCCGAACGGCTCTATGCCACCACGGACTTGCGCGAGCGATTGATCCGGCACCACGGGGACCGCACGGATGCCCTCTTTGAGGCGTGGACAAAAACCTGGCAAGCACCTTTCTTCCGTCCTTGGGACATCACGCCGGACCTTGCGTCCGTGCGTTGCCCGGTGCTGGTCCTGCAAGGGGTGAACGACGAGTTCGGCACGGAGGCCCAGGTGGATGCGATCGTGGCCGCCATCGGCGGGCGGGCGCGGAAGTGCATGGTGGAAGGCGCAGCCCATACGCCGCACAAGGAAGCCCCGGTGTTCGTCCTGGAGCAGGTGGAGCGGTTCATGAACGAGGTGCTTCACCGGCGGTAGGCGGGGCATGCCCTGCTGCCACTGACCAGGATCCACGCGGACCAGGCCATGCCGGTGGTTGGCCATCCCGCTTGGATGGCCCGTCCCAGGTTACGCCGGCGTGATGATGAAGCTCCGCTCACTGAACGCAGGCAGAATGGGCGGCGCCTCGTAGAAGTAGCGCAGCTCGTCCTTGGCATCCATCAGGCCCAGGCTGTAGAGCACAGGCACGAAATGGTCCGGGGTGGGCGCGGCCAGTTGGCCCAGTTTGTGGCTGGTGCCATAGTTCACGATGCTCTGCACGTCCCGCGCATCGATGCGCTGCTTGATCCACGCGTCGTATTCGGCCTCCCACCCGAAAAGGCTCATGTCGCCGGTGCGGAGCTTGCTCCCGGCCAACTGCAGGTTGTGGATCAGCGAGCCGCTGCCGATGATCAGCACGCCTTTGTCGCGCAGGCTCTTCAATTGCCTGCCCAGTTCGAGGTGGTGGTCCGGCTTCGCGTAGTAATCAATGCTCATTTGGAACACCGGAACGTCGGCTTCAGGGAAGAGGTGCATGAGCATGGGCCAGGCACCGTGGTCCAGTCCCCACTCATCGGTTCCGGTCACGGATGGCACGATGCGCTCCACCTCCTTGGCGATGTCCGGCGCACCATGTGCATTGTACTTCGGATCGTAGTAGTGCTTGGGGAAGCCGTAGTAGTCGTAGATCTGTTTTTGCTCCGGTGAAATGTTCACGACGGTGCCGCGCGTACACCAGTGCGCGGAAACCACCAGCGCCGCCCGCACATCATACTTCGCCTTCAGTTCGCGGCCCAGGTCATGCAAGGTGTTCCAGAACGGGCGCTGCTCGCGCGGCAGGGGAATGTCCATCGGGTTGCCGTGCGAGGTGAAGAGCACCGGCATGCGGCGCCCCTGCACCGGCAGCTCGTCGGTGATCCGCTTGAAGCCGCTCAAGGTGCCTGCTGCGGTTAGCGCCATCATGGACTGGAGGAATTGCTTGCGTTCCATCTCACCGGGGAAAAGAGGAGGGCGTGGACGATGATCGCCCGCGCCCCCCTGGTTTTCAGTCACACTTTCCAGCGGGGTCGCACACGGGCCCGTTGGCACCGCCGAACTCCTGCAGCACCGGCGCGGGGCGTTCGCCCCAGGCCTGCTGCAAGGCACCCAGGAAGTGGTCCTCAGCCTGGGCACCGCTCACGGCGTACTTGTTGTCGATCACAAAGAAGGGCACGCCGCGCACCCCGATGCGCTGCGCTTCCCGGATGTCGGCGCGCACGCCATCGCCGAAGGCATCGCCTGTCCACAAGCCGGCCAGGTCGGCGGCGGCCAAGCCCACTTCCATGCCCATGCCTTGCAGCGTGGCCTGATCGGACAGGTTGGCGCCTTGCTCGAAGTAGCCTTTGAACAGGCGCTCTTCCATGGCGCTGCCCAGGCCCTTGCTCTTGGCAAGCTGGATCAAGCGGTGCGCGTCGTAGGTGTTCACCATCACGGCCTTCTCCATCGCGTAGTCCAGGCCCAGCGTTTTGGCCCGGTCCACGATGCCGCCCACCATGGCCTTCATCTGCTCGCGGGAACCGCCCTTTTTCTTCTCCAGCATGGTGTACATGTCGTCCCCGGAGCGCTTGGGCGCATCAGGGTCCAGCTGGAAGCTCCTCCATTCCACCTCCACTTGGTGCTTGTCGGGGAACCGCGCCAAGGCATTCTCAAACTCGCGCTTGCCGATGTAGCAGAAAGGGCAGGCGATGTCGCTCCAGACCTCCACTTTCATCTTCTCTTGTCCGTTCATGTTCCGTTCTTTGTTGGCCTGCGGCGGTGCTTCCATGGATGCAGCGGATTGCTGGGCGCAGCCGTTCATTGCCGGCAGCATCAGCAGGAGCGTGCTCCACGGGCGCAAGGCCGCATGGATGTTCATTGTTGCAGGAATTCCGCGTTGGCGGTGATCTCCACGTTGTCGCCCAAGGTGGCGGCGGCCATGCCGCTGCCCACGCCGAACTGCGTGCGGTCGATGGTGCCGGTCACTTTCACGCCGGCCACGCGCTTCTTGGTCATCGGGTGATCGCCATAACGTGCCGTGGCCGTCAGTACCACGGGTTTCGTCACGCCCTTCATCGTCAGGTTGCCCTTCACCGTGTATTTCCCGTCACCGATCTTGGTGAAGGAGGTGCTCTTGAAGGTGATCGTGGGGTGCTTGGCCACATCGAAGAAATCCTCGCCTTGCAAGTGCCCGTCGCGCATCTCACTGCCGGTGTTGATGCTCTTCGCCTCTGCCGTGAAGGAGACCGTCGCGTTGCTCAGGTCCTCGCTCTCCGAGGTGATGGTGGCGTCAATCGTCTTGAAGGATCCCTCCACGTCGTTGATGCCCAGGTGCGTGATGGAGAAGCGGAGCGTGGCATGGGAGCCTTCCAGCTTCCAGAGGGAGGGCGACGTGGTGAAGGAGAGCAGGGGCAGTGCCACGGCACTGGCGATCAGGATGCGTTTCATGGGTTCGTGTGTTGTTGTTGTTCGTGTGTTGTTGTTGTTGTTCCTTCAGTTCCAGCCGGACAGGCGCCCCACGGCCACGAAGAGGGCCAGCAGTCCGAGCACGCCGTTCATCGCGGCCCCTTGTTCCTTGCGGCGGATGTGCGTGCGTGCCGCCAGCACCATGATGATCGCCAGGCCGAGCGCTGCAAGCGGGGTGAGGATGGACGCGCTCCCCGTGAGCCAAGGCACGATCAGCCCGATGGCACCGAGCAATTCTGCGGCCCCGATCAGCTTTACGCGCCCCTCGGTGAGCTCGTTCATGTACGGCATCTTCGGCAGCAGCTTCTCGCGCGGGGTCATGAGCTTCATGAGGCCGGCCATGCCGAACATCGCGGCCAGAAGACCTTGCATGATCCAAAGTGTGGTGTTCATCGTGTGTGTTGCTTGATCGTTCAGTGCCGGCCACAAAGGCGTTTGACCTGTTGTGGACCGCAGTACAAAGGTCGGGACTGTTAGTATATTATAGATACTGATATACCGAAGGATAGTGGTGTACTGCGGTATAGTTGCGCCATCTTTGCACCCTGCAAGCCATTGAAATGAAGAAGATCGGGAACGAGGAAGACCGTGTTCGGTGCATCTCCGAACTGCTGCCCACGCGCGATACGCTGGAGTTGCTCTCCGGCAAATGGAAGATCCTGATCATCATGGCGCTGGTGGTCAAGGGGCGTTCCCGCTTCATGGAACTGGTGCGCGACATTGGTTCCATCACGCCCAAGATGCTGAGCAAGGAGCTGCGCGACCTGGAGATGAACCAGCTGGTCTCGCGCACCGTGCTGCCCACCGTGCCGGTCACCGTGGAGTACGAGCTCACGGATTACGGCCACACGCTGAAGCCGGTGATCTTGGCCATGCGCGATTGGGGCCTCACGCACCGCGCGCGGATGACGGGCAAAGCGGTGCCGAAGCCGAAGAAGGGAAAAGCTGCGTAGGTGCTCCTATGTGTAGTCCTCCTGACTTGTCCAGTCAGTATGGCGACTCGATCCATGAGCTTAACCAGACCCTGAAAGGGTCTCAGAGCGTAGCAAGGTGGATAGCTGATCGCGTTGACCCTGAAAGGGTCACACAGCAATTTGACCTCGATGGTGTCCTCACGCCGATCCGCATGGGTGCGACCCTTTCAGGGTCGGTACACCGCCGATCGGTTGTTCTACGCTGTACGACCCTTTCAGGGTCTTCTATGGAAGAAATCAGCCAACAACGGCGGTTCTTGTGAGAAGGCCGTCACTCCCACATCGCATATCAATTACACGGGCAATAGCTCGCTGGCAGAGCAGGCAATCCGGGCTTAATATGGCGAATTGGGCCTTTTGGTCCCTCTGGAACCCGCGTCAATCCTTAGGGTTGTATTGTCACTTCGAGACTTGGACAAGTCGGGAAGGGAAAGGCTGCGCAGGCGTTCCTGTGTGCAATCCTCTTCTGAACTTCCACCCGGCCGACCCTGATCCGGGGCCCGTGGATCCGATCCTTGGGGCGCATCCTGCATCGCCGCGCTCCGTGACATGCGGCATGCGCCCATGCAAAACGATCCTCCTTAGGCGTTGGTGCGCCTGTAAAATCCAGCGAGTACAAGAATGCACACCGCGATCATGCACAGTGAAAGGGAGACCAGCAGGAACGAGATCGCCGCTTCGACTATGCCGGTGCCTTCCTTTCCGCCCGCCAGGGGCATCATGCCACCGTAGCCCGTCACCGCCGCGAGCAGCACGGCCACCAGGTTGGCGAACGTGCCGTACACGGCGAGGATGAAGGCGGTCTTCAACAGCGCGCCGGAAAGGACCAGCCGGTTCCAGATCAGGCCCAGCACCACGAGGAACAGGCCGTTCATCACGCCTTCGAGGTGGGCCGCAAGTGCCATCCGCGGGTTCGCCGCGTGCGGCACGAGGAGCCCTACGATCAAGCCGGCCAGGAAAAGGACCAGCCCCCAAAGCACAAGGCGGTCCGCTTGTTTGTGTTGTGCACGTGCGTCCATCGTCATGGCGGTCGATCCTTACTTCCCGTTGGCGTAGTGCAAGGCGCCCTTGGCATACTTCCTCCAGGAATCCTTGTAATGGAACGGGACCTGCACCCACTCCTTCATGGGCCGGTGCTTGCCTGAGGGATCGAACAGTTGCGCACCGTCCAGGGCCAACGCTTCGGCATGAAGGTCCCCGTTCAGCTTGAAGACCATCTCATTCCGGAAGAAGCAGATGATCGCCTTGCCCTTTACCTTGAAGCAAGGCTTGCCGAACAGTTGCCCCGCTTCCGCGCCGGCCAGTCCCTGGCCGATGGATGTGTAGAGATCGTGTTCCGGTGTCATGGTCGCCTGGTCTGGATCAGCATTTCGAGTGACCAAAGTAGGGACGGTCCGGTCTCCCTTTCACGGCCCACTGCGGGATGGGTTCATCAGCCTTTGCCCTTTCGCCCCAGGAGCCGCAATTGCAGCACGTCCACCAGAAAGGCGAAGGCCATGGACCCGTAGATGAAGCCCTTGGGAATGGGATACCCGGCACCTTCCGCCATCAGGGCCACGCCGATCACCATGAGGAAGCTGAGGGCAAGCACCTTGAAGCTGGGGTGCTTGGTGATGAACGCCGCGATGGGCTTGGACGCCACCAGCATGATGCCCACCGCCACCACCACGGCCACGTACATCATCCAAAGCTCATCCACCATGCCCACCGCGGTGATGATGGAATCGATGGAGAACACCAGGTCCATCACCAGCACCTGCCCCAGCAGGCCGCCAAAGGTGCTGGCCTTGCCGGTGGCCGGGGCGGCCCCGGTCTCCTGCTCCGACATGTGGTAGAGTTCGCGGGTGGCCTTGTACAGCAGGAAGGCGCCGCCGCCCAGCAGGATCAGTTCCTTGCCGCTGATGCCTTGGCCGAACACCGTGAAGAGGTCGCGGTCCAGCTTCATGATCCAGCTGATCACGGCCAGCAGCACCAGGCGCATCACCATGGCCAGGCCGATGCCCAGGGTGCGCAGCTTGTCGCGCTGGTTCTCCGGCAGCTTGTCCGCCAGGATGGAGATGAAGATGATGTTGTCCACGCCCAGCACCACCTCCAGGGTGATGAGGGTGAGCAGCGCGGTGAGGGTGTCCAGGATCTCCATGGGCGTGAAGCTAAGCGGCGGGCTGGACCTGCGGCGTGGCCCCAACACGGACGCGTGGGCGCCGCGCACTACCCGCCGATGTGCATGCTGGTCATGCTCAGCGATCCGGCCAAGGGCTAGTCGGTGAGGTTCGCACCGTTCCGGGATCCTCCTACTTCGCGCGCCAGACGCTTCCGTTCCGCGTATGTACCGCGCTCAGTTCCCCATTTCCTTCGGCACGTTTCAACAAGGCGGTCGCTTCCTCGCGCGAAACATCGAGCATCACCGCCACTTCCTCGGCACACCACGAAGCTTTCGCCTTGAAGAGATCCGGGAGCGAAGCAGGACGAGCAGCCGCTTTCACCGCCGGGGCCATCGCCTTCACCGCCGCCTCGAAGTGCCCATAAGGGCGTGAGCCGTACACGACTTGTCGCGCACCGGCCTCGTTGCCGAAGATGAAGGTGGGAAACCCGCGGACGCCCAACGAACGCGCCAGCGTGAGGTCCGCCTGGAAAAGCGCCGGCCCGGCACCGGTGTAGTCCGCCTGCAACCGCGTGGTATCGAGCCCGGCGAAGTGCGCGGCCTCGGCGATCACCGGCCACTTGGTGATGTTCTTCTTCTCCACCAGCACCTGCTCGCGCAGGCGGCGCAGGAAAACGAGCGCCTTCGCGCGGTCCTGCAACTCGGCGGCTTTGAACGCGATGCTCGGCGGATAGCTGCTCGGCAGCGGATCCTCCAGCCACACGTCGCCGATGATGGGCATGCGGTAGTGCGCGCTCACTTCATCCCAATGCGCGGCCACGTCGCCGGGCTTGGAGATGCCCCCGCTGTTGTACACGTCCCAGCCGGGCAGCAGGCCGCCCATGTGGTATTGGATGTCGATCGCGTCGCCGTACTCCGCTTTCAGGCGGCGCAGTTGCGGTTCGCTGCCCCAGCAGCTGCTGCAGATGGGGTCGGTGAAGTAGAGCAGCGTGATCGGCTTGGTGACCTGAGCTTGGGAATGAACGGCGGCCACTTCGGTTTCGGGGTCCATGCCCGGAACGATGCATACCCCGGTGTCGGGATCGCAGAACAAGGGGTTGGTTCGGTTGATCATGTCGGTAGGTGGCTGTGAGCAGCCGTTGAATGCGATTGCGAAGGTGAGCAGTGCGGTGCTGGCGAGTTGGCGCATGGGTCAGACCTGTTGAACCTTCACCGAGGTCATCGTGAGCGAACCGCCCAAAGGGTTGTCGTTGAAGAGCGACACCTCGTCCTTCCCGTCCTTCAGGGCCAGCGCATAGAGCAGGGGCAGGAAGTGTTCGCTGCTGTTGATGGCCAGGTCGAAGGCGCGGCCCTGTGCATGGAAGTTGATCAGCGGGCGGTGGTCGCCGCTGAGGATGGCCTGCTTCATCCGGTCATTGGCCTCCTGCGCCCAGTCGTAGGCGTAGGGCTGGTCCAGCTTGTCCCAGGCCACCATGCGCAGGTTGTGCACCATGTTGCCGCTGCCGATGATCAGCACGCCTTTGTCGCGCAGGGGCGCGATCTCCCGGGCCAGCGCGTAGTGCTGCTCGGGCTTCATGGCGTAGTCGATGCTCATCTGGATCACGGGCACGTCGGCGTTGGGGTACATGTGCCGCACCACGCTCCACGCGCCATGGTCTAAGCCCCAGCTGTGGTCCAGGCCCACGGTGGCGCCGGTAACGAGCTGCCGGGTCTCCTCGGCCAGCTCAGGGCTGCCGGGCGCGGGGTACTGCACATCGAACAACGCTTGCGGGAAGCCGCCGAAATCATGGATGGTGCGCGGATGTGCCATCGCCGTCACCTGCGTGCCGCGCGTTTCCCAATGCGCGCTCACCACCAGCACGGCTTGCGGCCGCGGGACCTCCCGCCCAACCCTGCGGAAGCCCTGCACAAACTCGTTCTCGTCGATGGCGTTCATCGGGCTGCCGTGGCCCAAGAAGAGCACGGGCATGCGCGGACTGGGCTTGAAGGAGGAGGTGATGCGGTGGAGGTCGGTGAGTTTCATGGCGGTTGCTGCCAGCGGCAGTGCGGCTAAGGAGAGCAGGAATTTCCGGCGGTCCATGGCGGTGCGGGCGTCGGTTCAGGTCATTTCAGGCTGAGGCGGTCCAAGCTGTAACGGCCTCCGCCGATCAGCAGGATGACGGTGAAGATGGCAAGGTACACCAGCCCGCTTTCACCCTTGCCCAGGATGTCGTCGCCATGGGTGACGAAGGTGATCACGGCCATGCCGATGATCAGCGGGATGGTGCTGAGGCGCGTCCACAGGCCGAACATCACCAGCAGCGCACAGACCACTTCGGCAAAGACGATCAGGCCCAGCGAAAGGCCCGGCCCCAGGCCGATGGGGTCCGGAAAGCTGTCCATCCGTTCGCTGAAGCCCACAAGCTTGGGCCAGCCGTGGCCCGTGAGCATGAGGCCCGCAGGCACCACGCGCAGCAGCAGCTTGCCCAGGTCCTCGGCCACGGGCAGTGAGTTGGTCAATTTCATCAGGGTTGTTCCATCAGGTGAAGGTCACCATGGAGGCACGGAGTAGGTTGGTGGTACGCGTATGCATTTCCCTGTGTTCTCCGTGCCTCTGTGGTGAAAAGATCAACGATCAAGCCTGCTGGATGAATTGCACGTCGGCGTTGATGCGCACCTCGTCGCTCACCAGCACGCCGCCGGATTCCAGCGCGGCGTTCCAGTTCAGGCCCCAGTCCTTGCGGTTGATCTTGCCGCTCACGGCGAAGGCCAGCTTCTCCTTGCCCCAGGGATCGGTGTTCTTGCCGCCGAACTCCACGTCCAGCTTGACCGGCTTGGTGATGCCCTTGATGGTGAGGTCGCCGTGCAGCTTGTAGTCGCTGCCCTCCACGTGCTCCATGCCGGTGCTGGCGAAGGTGAGGTGCGGATGCGCCTCGGCATCGAAGAAATCCGCACTGCGCAGGTGCTTGTCGCGGTTCTCGTCGTTGGTGAACACCCCGGCGCTGTCCAGCGTGGCGCGCACCTTGGCGTTGCGGAAGTCGGCGCCAACGGCCTCGATGCTGGCGTTGAATTTCTGGAATTCACCCTTCACGTTGGCGATCATCAGGTGCTTCACCTTGAAGGTGATCTCGCTGTGCGAAGGGTCCACGGTCCATTTGGTGCGGACCGCGGCGGGTGTGGTTGCCGGGCTCATGTGTGCTTGTGTTGTTTGCGGATGCAAAGGTCCCCCGCACGGAAGCGCCTGCGGTAGTACGGAATGGAAAAGATGTTGCACCGCGCTTCAGTCCCCACAAGTCCCCGCAGGGTCACCCGAAGGGGAGCCGAAGTCCCTGCAGGGTCACCCGAAGGAGACCCTGCGATGGGACTGTCTTCACAACAACTCCCCCACGTGCAATAGCGGCACGGCAGGCGCCGAACCAAGCATGTAGAACCCGGCACTGGAATAGGGGTACATCGCGGGGTCGTCCACGAGGGACCATTTCCCGCTGATGGGGTTGTTGTGCATGTGAGGAAGTCCCCGCAGGGTCACCCGAAGGGGAGCCGAAGTCCCCGCAGGGTCACCCGAAGGGGACCCTGCGATGGGACTGTCTTCACAACAACTCCCCCACGTGCAATAGCGGCACGGCAGGCGCCGAACCAAGCATGTAGAACCCGGCACTGGAATAGGGGTACATCGCGGGGTCGTCCACGAGGGACCATTTCCCGCTGATGGGGTTGTTGTGCATGTAATTCAACTTTTGGTGCAGGAATTTCCCGCTCCAACAATCCTTGACATCCGACGAGGTCTCAAACACGCGGTAGTGCTGACCACGCTTTGCATCACCCCTGCGCAACCCTGTGGCCATGATCGCCAGCAGCTCATGGTGGTCAGCTTCCAGAATCCGTTCACGGATCTCATAAGCCATGAACCTTTTACCTTCAGCCAACAGCTTGTTGATCGAACCGCCCTCGGGAACTTGCAGCAAAATGTGGAGGTGGTTGGGCATGATCACATAGCCGACAAGCCTGTTGTTTTCCCCATGCAACCGGCGGAACCACGCATGGATCCACGCATACATGGATACCGTGTCGATCAGTGGCAACCACTTGAAGCAGGTGAAGGTGCAGAAGAAGACACCACCGGCGCGGCCTTGGTCAGTACGGATCGCCATGGAGTGAAGGTAACGGGAAAGTCGTCCCAACGCAGGGGTCCGCTATTGGCCGGAGGTGGTATTGACCGTCCCAATGCAGGGTCCGCTATTGGCCGGAGGTGGCGGTTGGCGTGACCCTGCGGGGACGGTGGCGGTTGGCGTGACCCCTGCGGGGACGGTGGCGGTTGGCGTGACCCTGCGGTGACGGAGTGGCCGCCTCTATTGCTGCGGATACGCCTTCAGGGTCAGGGAGATCGACCGCCGGGTCAAGGCCTTCAGCACCTGCAGGTCGATGTCCGCGAGCTGCTTCACATAGACGCAGCCCTTGGTGGCCCTGTGCTTGCCCAGCTTGGCCAGCAGTTCGGGATCCAACGCCTCCGGGAAAAAGTACAGCACCAGTTCCGGTTTGCGCGGGCTGAATGCGGCGAGTGGCGCATCGCCTTGGTGGCCGCTGGCGTAGGTGTAGTGGTAGGTGCCGTAGCCCACGATCGTCGGCCCGTACAGGTACGGTTCCGCGCCGGTGATCTCGTGCATCAACTGCATCAACGCACGGCAATCCGCACGGACCTCCGCCTTGGGCAGTTGTTCAATGAAGGCATCCACGTTGGCGGTGGTGGCGTGGGTCTTGTTGGGCTTGGGCATGGCGACCGGCGATGGCGAAAGATAGGCTGTCTGCCCGGGGGCCCCACGCCACGCCCCGGGGCTATCGCGTCTTAACATCCATGTTCAAAGACCTGTACTGTGCGACGCCCTTCGGGGTCGAAAACGGGGAGGATG
>CALMYC010000005.1 GCA_937873385.1 uncultured Flavobacteriales bacterium
AGGACCAGGGCACTGATCGCTTCAGGGCATTGATCCATGGCGGTAACCGTGTAGCTGCCATCATTCCAACCCGTCACGTAATAGGGCCCCGGCAACCCGGCAGTCTCCCATCCAACTGAAATTGTTCCAAGGCCGCCCGTGACCTGTGCATCCAACGGCACACTGTCGTGGTCGCACTGCAGCCAGAGGTCCTCCGCAGTGATGGACATGGGCGTGTAGTCCAGGAGTTGGATCATGACCGAATCCGATGCGGTGAAGCCACAGGCCGAGGACCAGGTGGCCACGATGGTCAGCATCTCGCTGCCTTCCGCGATGGTATCACGCCGGGCGCTGATGGGGAATGAAACATGCGTGGCGCTGTCAGGAATGGTGACCCAAGCGGGAGCACCGTCCAGGTCGCCACCACTGATCCCGGCACCGCTGTATGCAAGTTGCACTTGCGTCGCACTTCCGGCGCTGGGGCGCGCCACGGTGAGCATGGCCGCACCACAGCCTTCGGTGAGCGATCCGTCGTTGAAGGGGGTGGTGGCGGAAATGAGGATGGAGCTGGTGGAAGAGAAGCTGCCGCCTTCGATCAGCACGGCGGAATCCAAACTGCCGTCCGTGCCGTTGGCGATCACCATTTTGATGTGGTAAGTCTGGCCGCACTGCACGGTGGCGCGCGCGGTCAGCGGTACGGTGAATCCGTCCAGCTCCACGGTGGTGGTGGGATTGAAGAAGGGATCGGGCTCCGGATTGGCCACATAGTAGATGCTGTTGGCCTGCCAGTTGGGGTCGGATGCCGCACAGGTTACCGCGTTCCCGCCAAACGCACCGGGGGTGCCGGGATTCACGGTGTTGATGGCTACGGGGATGTTCGTTCCCGGCACCAGGGCAAGGTTGATGGCCTGGTTGGAAAAAGCCCCGTTGATGCCGGGGCCGCTGAGGAAAAATCCGAACGCGTCATTGTAGTTGGTGCAGACGTATTCCGGATATTCCTCGGAACCGAAGACGAACCGGAAGCTGATGGAGTCACCGGTGGGGATGAAGTCGAACTCCAAGGCGGCCACGCAATGCTGGCCACTGGTGAAAAAGGACAGGTCCGGGTCGGCGGTGTTGTTCGGAATGGCCGGTGGGTCAGTGGCACCGCCGAGCATGTTGGGTCCCTGGATCAACATCACATTACCTGTGCAGATCACGATGCCGCTGTCCAACCCGATGTTGGAGGCCATGCCGTTGAACGAGCCCACCTGGTCGTTGATGGTGTTCGCCGGTATGCCATTGAAGGTGATGTTGTCCACACTCACGCCTTGGCCGGCCAGCATGTGCTGCACCAATTGCTGCGGCGTGGCATTGTTGAAGGGAAGCAGTTGCGCACTTGCGCTTGTTCCAAGCACGAATGCGCCTACGGAGGAAAGCAGAAGTTGGGTGGGGCGGTGCATGCTGCAACGAGGAAAACAAGCTCAGGCTGTCCGGTCAATGATAAGCTGGTGTGAGGCGGGCATATTGTTGGTGTGGGACGGGCCGTTGGGCCTGTTGCGATCGTACGCGATGTTTCTTGCTACGGCAACACCGTGACGTGGCCGGTGTACTCGCGCATCAGCCGGTCCACTCCGCTCCGCACCCGCAATTTCCACACGTACACGCCGTTCACGGGCGGTTCGCCTTTCACGCTGCCGTCCCAGCCTTTGCCGGATTGATCGGCATGGAAGACCTCCACTCCCCAACGGTCGAAGACCCATAAGTTGTAATCCCGCCCCGCATCATCACGCACCACCGGCAGGAAGGTGTCGTTCACGCCATTGCCGTCGGGGGTGAAGGCATTTGGCACGTACACGCTGAACACACCATCGATGC
>CALMYC010000006.1 GCA_937873385.1 uncultured Flavobacteriales bacterium
CACGCCCAGTGATCCCGGGGCGTACGCCTTCCCGTAGTACAGCTCGTTGTTCCGCGCATCCGTGTCCAACACCTTCAAATTCTCCATGTCCAGGCTCACGTCAAAGTTCCAGTCCTTGAGGCCATGGTGGATGATGGTGCCGTTCGCGGTGGCCGTGTGGCCTTCATCATCCCGCACCTTCACTTGGTCCAGGGCGAACATGTCCGGCTGGATCTTTACCGTGTGCGTGAAGCTGTAGAACGTATTCAGGTAATTGATCCGCAGCCCCGCATTCAGCAGGTCTGCCGTACCGTTGATCTGCGGTTCGGCCAGCTTTCCGGTCACGTTAACCGAGCCTGTCACTTTTCCTTGGATGTCACTGATGGATTCCGGCAAATAGGGATTGAGGAAGCGCAGGTCGAACCGGTCCATGCGCAATGTGAGGTCCAGTTCCTGCGCCTTTCCCGGGGTGAGCTGCCCTGCGAAGTCGAAGGCGCGCAAGGTGTCCCGTTCCAACTGGCCGCTCACGTTGATGGCATCCCCCGATTCATTGTAGGCCGCCGCAAAGCGCAAGTTGCCCACCGGCTTGTCCTGGATGGCCAGGCTGTCCACACAGAGATAGCTGAGCAGGTAAGGGTTTCCGAACAGGTCGAACACCCGCCCGTCACCGCTGATCAAACCATGTATTTCAGGTCCGTCATAGAGCGGCTTCAGATTCTCCATTTGCACGTTGTGCAAGTTGAACGCCAGTGCCAAGGTGGAATCGCGGCCCACCCCGCCGTTCAGAAGGATGGTCTGGGCCCCGTTTTCCAACAGCAGGGAATCCACTCGGATCCCCGCGCTGTCCACTTCGATGCGTGCCACTTCCGGGTTGCGCCATTGACCTTGCCCAAGGTCGGCATGGCTCGGCTCCAGTTCCAAGGATACCGACGACGGACTGTTCACCAGGGCATTGATGTCCCCGGTGCCACGGGCCCCCCCACCGCCTGTCGCACCGCCTGCCCAATCCGCCCGCAACTTCACCTCGTCCTGGTAGGCCTGGCCGGTCATGTACAGGTTGTGCAAGGCCAGGCTGTCCCGGGTGTGCCCGTTCCCCTTGAGGCTGAAGGCCAACACATCCATCGTCTTTGAAATGGCAACCTGGAGGGAATCACCCGAAATCCCCTTGTAGCCTACGTGCGGCAGGTCCGCGTCCAAGCCAAGGTCGAAGGTCTTGCTGCTGAATTGGCCGGTGAACTTGGCGCCCGGCGCCAGTTCGAGCCCCGGCACCACCAGGTCCAATACGGGTTGCGCATGACCGATGCCCACGGCAAAGGTGAATTCCTGCGCGGCCTGTTTGTAGTCCACTTCATTCTCCAGTGCAGGAAAGAGGCTGAAGACTGCGCTGACCACGGCCGTCGGCAGCAGGGTTGGATAAAACACCCCGTGCACTACGGCATTGGCCACGTCGCTTTCCAGCCGCACCACCGGTTTTCCGGCTTCATTCGCCGCTTCGAGGGCGATATCGCCGAGGTGAAGGTCCACCGTGTCCTGGCAGTAGGCCACATCCTTCATCCGCACGGATCCCTGCAAGCTGTCCGGTGCCAACCGTCCCTTGGCCTCCACCTGCATCACCAGGTCGCTGTACCCTTCCCCACCGATCAGTCCAAGCGAACGCAAGTCCATCCGCTTCACATTGGCGCGGAAATCCACCGCCGGCCACTTGCCGCGCAAGTCCGCCAAACCATTGAAGTCCAGTTGCAGTTTGGGGTCGTTGCAGTGCAATTCGCCGTTGAACAGGTCCTTCTCCAATTTACCGTTCAAGGTGATGCCTTTGATGGCGTACTTGTTCAGGCCCAATTCAGGAACGCTGCCATC
>CALMYC010000007.1 GCA_937873385.1 uncultured Flavobacteriales bacterium
ACACCCCCCCTGGAACAGGCGTGACCTATCAATGGCAAAGCGCTGATGATGCTGCATTCACCGTGAACGTGGCCAGCCTGGGAACGGCGAACACCCAAACCACAAGCCAGAGTGCAGCAAAATGGTACCGCTGCCTAGTGAGCTGCACGGAAACCGGTGGCGGATCCGCATACAGCACACCGTTGAACGTAACCACGACCCCCTTCACATCTTGTTATTGCGTGCCTGTGGCATCATCCGGTTGCGGCAGTGACTACATCAGCAACGTGAACATTGCCGGAATAAACCGTAACAGCACGTGCGATAACCTGGGCGGGGGCGGCTACAGCAATTTTACCACTCCGCAAGGATCACTTATCGCACCCAGCACAGGCAACGCATATTCCGTGAGCACGGGTGGCGATACGGAAGGTGCAGCCGCTTGGATCGACTTCAACCACGATGGACAATTCACCGCGGACGAAGTCATCTTCACCGGATACACTGCAACCAATCCAGCCACATACAGTGGCACCTTCAGTGTTCCAGCTGGAGCCCTCTCAGGTCTGACGAGAATGCGCGTGCTTTGCCGGTATGCGGCAAACCCGACCGCAACTGGATCCTGCACCAACTTCACCTATGGCGAGATTGAAGACTATACCGTGGATATTCAGCCTAGTGCCGGTTGCGCAGGCACTCCCGCACCTGGCAATACCACAGGCCCTGCCGCCGCTTGCCCATCCACCAACTTCACCTTGGGCTTGCAGAACACCCCCCCTGGAACAGGCGTGACCTATCAATGGCAAAGCGCTGATGATGCTGCATTCACCGTGAACGTGGCCAGCTTGGGAACAGCGAACACCCAAACCACAAGCCAGAGTGCAGCAAAATGGTACCGTTGCCTGGTGACATGCACCAATGGGGGGGCGAACGCCTACAGCACTCCGCTACAGGTTGGCATCAGCGGTTTCCTCAGCTGTTATTGCACACCTCCAGCACCAGTGAACGGCTGTTCCGGTGATAACATTTCCTCCGTCACATTAGGTGCATTGAACGACGCAGGTCTTACCTGCTCCCCGCTGTATGAAGACCGCACATCCGGCCAGAATGCGGTGCCCTCCCTCAATCAGACCCTTGCCTATTCCATGTCGGTAGGCGTAAGCGACGGAGGTACGGAATACGTCGGCATTTGGATTGATCTCGACCAGAACGGAACCTTCGATGCCACCGAGTTTACTGCACTCGGCAGCGGGAACAACGTCACGATCACCGGCACTGTCACCATTCCTGCCGGTGCCGTGCTCGGCAACACCAAAATGCGCGTCAGGACCCAATGGAACACTGCCTTTACCGGCACGGGGGCGTGTATCCAGGTAGGCTACGGGACCACCCGTGATTACGTAGTGAACATCCTTGCGGTGCCCACCTGTGCCCTTCCAACCGGAGTAGGTGCATCGGGCATTACCACAAACAGTGCCACGGCCAACTGGACTGCGGCCACCCCTGCACCAGGAAACGGTTATCAATGGGAAGTCCGCACCAGTGGTGCCGGGGGAAGCGGGGCAACCGGTCTTGCGGCCAGCGGGACCACCGGAGCAGGCATCACCACGGCCGGCGTCAGCGGCTTGACCGCGCAAACGGCATACTACCTGTATGTGCGCAGCGACTGCGGAGCAGGCAATTTCAGCCCTTGGGCCGGCCCGTACACCTTCACCACGCCTTGTAATGCGGTGAACGTGCCCTACACGGAAAACTTCAATGCCTCGCTGACCTACCCGGCCTGCATGAGCCGGCAGCTGATCAGTGGCAACCAATGGACCATTGTGGCCGCACCCACCGGCTGGACGGGCAATGCTGCACGCTATGCGTACAACAGTTCACAGGCTGCCGATTCATGGATGTTCACCCCGGGGATCAACCTGACGGGAGGTACCAGCTACCGCGTGAATTACCGGTACGGCAACAACGGGGGCACGACCTTTCCCGAGCGGCTGCGGGTGCTGTACGGCACCAACCCTGCCGCTGTGGACATGATCAACCCGTTGGCCGACCACAACCCGGTGACCACCGCCACAAACAATGGTCAAATCGAATTTACCCCGGCAACCAGCGGCGTGTACTATGTGGGCTTCCAGGCCAATTCCGCCGCAGATGAATTCTACCTGTTCGTGGATGACATCTCCGTAAAGAGGACCCCCACCTGCTTTGCGCCGGTGGCAAGCCTCACCGGCGTTTTGGGCGGAACGGCCACGCTTGCCTGGACCAACAATGCATCGGAGAGCTACAACTGGGAACTGCGCAATGACGCCCTTGCCCCGGGCAGCCCCGGAGCAGTCGGTTCCGGCAATGTGGCCACCAGTCCTGTGAGCATCCCCGGCCTTACCATGGGCAGCACCTACACCTTCTACCTGCAAGGCGTGTGCGCCGCCGGCACGGACCTGAGCGAATGGTCCTCCACCTCCGTGTTCATGGGCTACTGTGCCGCAGGGGCCACCAACACCACCAGCGCATTGCTCCGCATTGCCCGGGTCGCCTTCTCTGATGTGGACAACAGCTCCAGCAGCCTGAACGGCTATGAGGACTTCACCTCCGTGGTGGGCAACATGCAAGCCGGTCAATCCTATCCCATCACGATCGACGTGTCCCAAGGCTATAATGCGGACCGGATCCAGGTATGGATCGACTACAACCAGGACTTGATCTTCTCCCCCAGTGAGCGTGTGGTGCTGGCCTACAACCCGGCGAA
>CALMYC010000008.1 GCA_937873385.1 uncultured Flavobacteriales bacterium
GCTCTTCCGATCTTTGTGTGCACGTTCCCACGGGAAGACCTGATGCGCGTGATGAATTTCGTGGTGATCCCGGCCTTGGTCGCCCCGATGATCGGCCCTTTCCTTGGTGGATTGATCGTTCAGTGGCTCCCATGGCGCACGATCTTCTTCGTCAATCTCCCGATCGGCCTTGTGGGCTGGCACCTGGTGGGCCGTTACATGCCCGACCATCGCGATCCCGCTGTGCCGCCGCTGGACACATGGGGCTTCCTGCTGTTCGGCACCGGCGTGGGCCTGCTCTCGTATGTGTTGGAAGTGTTCGGTGAACATGATCAGCCGGTGGGCCTAATCATCGCCATGACCATCGCTTCGGTGTTATTGTTAACGGCGTATGCGGTCCATGCGCGCTGGATCACACATCCACTGCTTCCCATCCGGTTGCTGGCCACGCGCACGTTCCGCATCTCGGTGATCGGCGGCTTCATCACACGGATCGGAGTGGCGGGCATGCCGTTCCTGTTACCGCTGCTCTACCAGTTGGGCATGGGCTACACGCCATTGCAGGCCGGGCTGTTCACGGTTCCTCAGGCCTTCGGTTCCATTGGCATGAAGGTGCTGAGCACGCGCCTGGTGGCCCTGTTCGGCTTCCGGAAAGTGCTGCGCACCAACACGGTGCTGCTGGGCATGAACATCATGGCCTTTGCACTGATAGGACCGGGCGCGTCCATTGTGGCCATTCTCCTGCTGAGCCTGTTGCAAGGCGTCTTTTCCTCGTTGCAATTCACCTGCATCAACACGCTTGTCTATGCCGACGTGGACGACAGGCAGGCCAGCGAGGCCAACACCATCGCGGCCACTTTTCAGCAGATGGCACGCGGCTTCGGCGTGGCCGTGGCTTCCCTGGTGGCCGCCGCCTTCCTTGCCGGCCATGCCACGGATGGACAGGCCGCCGCTTACGCCACCGGCTTGCAGTACACATTCCTTGTGCTGGGCGCTGCCACCATACTTTCCGAATGGGCTTTCACGGGCCTGCGCCGCTATGATGGTGTGAATGTGAGCGGGAACGTGGTGGTGGCAAAGCTGAAAGGCGGGTAGGGGGATCCCGCTTCAGGGCGACGGGCGAGCCGGTTTTTGACCAGGCAAGCGACAAGATCAACTCATCTCTTCGCAATGGCAAGCCTACTTCAGGGATGCAGCAGCAGATGGCTGCATGATCGGATCCGGTGCCGCACATTGGGAAGGGATGGAAATGTGGCCACAGCCCTGTATCTGACCGAATCCGCCGGTGAACCTCGCAAAGCAGTGGCCCCAACATCATCCATTCATGTTGGTGCAGGGTCAGGGTTTGGTGCCGGATGCCGCCGATGGTCCTTGTGGGTCCTCCTTGCGATGCACCAACCGCAACATGCTGGGCAGGACGACCAGCAGAAGCGGTAATGCCAAAATGAAACCGCCAATGACCGCAATGGCCAATGGCCGGTGGAGTTGTGCGCCTGTGCCGATGCCCAAGGCAATGGGTGATAGCGCGGCGATGGCGCCGAGGGCGGTCATCAGCTTGGGGCGCAACCTTGTCCCGATGGCATGGGCGAGCGAATCATCCACGTTTTGTTCCTGGCGGTTGTGCGCATATTGGAGATAAGTGAAGACGGCATTCTCGCCGATGATGCCCACGACCATGATAATGCCGGTATAGCTCCCCACATTGAGCGGAGTGCCGGTAAGGAAGAGCGCAAATACGCAGCCACAGGCACCGAACAAGGCGAGCCCCAGCACCACAAGGGCGGAGGGCAGGTCGCGGAACAGGAACAGGAGCACGATGAATACCAGTAGGCTTGCAATGCCGAGGATCAGCATCAATTCATGAAAGCTGCGTTGCTGTTCCATGAAGGCTCCACCATACACAATGTGGTAGCCCTGAGGCAAGGCAATGTGCCCATGGATGCCCTCCTGGATGTCGTTCATCACCCGGCCCAGGTCGCGGCCGTTGAGGCGCGCTGTAACGGGCACCATGGGCTGCAGGTCCTCGCGCTCAACCTCGGCCTCGCCGGTGTGTATGTGGATGGTGGCCAATTGCGATAGGGCGGTCAATCGGCCGTCAGGCAGGAAAACACGGGCATGGTTGAGGTCGTCCATGGAGGTGGTTGAAGCGTGCGGGTACGCCAATCGGACCGGAGTGGATGTTCCATGTTCGAGGACCATTCCTGCGGGCTCGCCTTGCAATTGCAGGCTCATCTGCTTGTCAAGGTCCATTGGTGAAAGGCCTCGAAGTGCCAAGGACCTGTCGTCCGTTCGAATGTCCGCGGATGGCCCTGCGATCACGATCCCGTCGAAAACGTCCGCTGTGCCCGGCACGCCTTCCACAAGCAGCGCTATTTGTTGGGCCAACTGCTGGAGTTGGTGCGGGTCATCGCCAAAAACCTTGATCTCGATGGGCTGTGTGCTGCTCATCAGGTCGCCGAGCATGTCTCCGATCACTTGGCCGAAGTCAATGCGCAGGGCGGGCTGGGAAGCTTCGAAGCGATGGCGGATGTCATCGATCACCTCGGTGGTGCTGCGTTTCCGGTCCTTCCTCAATTGAATGAGGTAGTCGCCATAGTTGGGCTCTGTGATGAAGAACCCCATCTGCGTGCCGGTGCGTCGGCTGTAGCTGGCGATCTCCGGCACGAGCGCAAAGGTCTTTTCCGCTTCACGCAGCATGCGGTCCGTCTCTTCCAGGGAGGTCCCTGGAGGCGAGGTGTAGTCCAATACAATGGAGCCTTCATCCATTTCCGGCAGGAAGCCGGTATCCAACTGCCGTGCGGCCAGCCATGCCAAGGTCCCGGCCAGTGCCAGGAAGGCGATGCTGAGCAGGGGCCGCCGTATGCACCAACGCACCCAGTTCCCGGTGGCCTCCCTTGCTGGTTCCGCCCGCCTGTGCGGTGCTGCGGTCCTTCCATTCGCCCGCCTGCTGGCGGTGGACAATTGCAAGTACACCACAGGCAGGCCGACCCATGTAACCAGAAAGGAACAGACCAGTGTGATCATCATGGTGCCGGTGAGCACCTTGAAATAGGCGCCAGCCACACCGCTCAGCAGCACAAAG
>CALMYC010000009.1 GCA_937873385.1 uncultured Flavobacteriales bacterium
CCACCTGAAAGGCGATCCTGAAGTACTGGCCCGCGCCCAGGCCGTGGAGCAGCACTTGGTGAGCGATGCGAAGGACGCCGACTACCTGGACCAGTTCAAGGCGGACAACGGCTACGGCCTCACCGCCGAGAACCGCCAACGCCTTGGCCTGGCGGCGCGCATCCTGGCACTGCTGGCCCAGGCCGATGCCGTGATGCGCGAAGGCGGCACAGCCAACCTGCTGGCCACCTACGGCCTCAGCGCCATGGCCCTGAAGGAGGCCGTATGCAACTACGTGAAGGCCAACCGCGGCCGGTTGCCCAAGTCATTCCCGGCCAGCTTCGCCCGGCTGGAGGCGCGCAAACGTGATTACATCGCCGCTGTGCGCGAAGGCATGCCCGGTGCCAGCACGTTGATCCACGGCAACGCGGGGAATACAGCGGCGAGCAAGCTGCCCCAAGAGTTGCAACGCGAGGTGCTGCTGCGCGTGGTGAGCAGGCCGCAGAACTACAGCCTGCGCCGCAATGCGATGGACTACAACACCATCGCCGCCACCAAGGGCTGGCCGCAGATCACCGCAGGCACCGTGCGCCACTTCTTGGGCAACGGGCAGAACGGGCGCACGGCCACCATCTACGCCAAGGGCGGTGCGGCCTACCATAATAAGTACAACATCGTGGTGCGCCGCAGCGCTCCCTCGCAGCCCACCTACATGTGGGTCCACGATGCCACGGACTACGAGCGCCTCTTCCAGCAGGAGGTGAGCGGCAAGCGCACCTACCACCACCGCAAGAAGGTGTGCGTGGTGGTGGATCCGAAGCTGGGCTACCCGGTGGGCTACGCCATCGGCGAGACCGATACCGTGGAGCTGACGCAGGAAGCCTTCCGCAATGCGGTGCGGCACATGCGCGAGCTTACCGGAAGCTACGCGCTGCCCTACCAGGTGCAGAGCGACCGCATGGGCTGGAAGGCCCTGGGCGAATGGTACAAGGGCATGGACATTAAGTACACGCCCGCCCGCCGGAAGAACGCCCGGAGCAAGATCATCGAACCCTGGTTCGCGCAGCACAACGACCACTTCGCCAACAGCGGCAACAACTGGAGCGGCCACAACGTGACCGCCAAGCTCACCAACCAGCCCAACCCCGATGCCTTGGACGCGCACAAGAAGGACTTCCCCAACGAAGCCACGGTGATCGAGCAGATACACGCCGACATGGCCCGTCACCGCGCCACCAAGGCCGAAGCCTTCCGCGCCGCACTGGCAGCGATGCCGCAGGGCGAGCTGCGCACCTTGGGCCGCACGGCCTTCCTGGAACAGCTTGGCACCCGCCACGAGTGGACCAACGAGCTGACCAACATGGGCCTGTGCCCCACGCTGCTGGGCAAAGAGCGCACCTATCAAATGCTGGAGCGCAACTTCCAGGACTGCATCGGGGCCAGCTTCCAAGTGGTGTATGATCCTGCAGACCTCAGCGACGTGCTGGCCATTGACCAAACCAACGCGAAGCGCCGCTTCCTGGTGCCCGCCTTCCAGCGCGTGCCCATGGCCTTAAAGGACCACAGCGCGGAGAGCCGCCGCCAACTGGCCGAGATCGAAGCCTTCAAGAGCAACCTCAGCCAAGAGGCCATTGACAAGGTGCTGAACGACCAGGACCAGATACGCCTATTGGCCGAGAGCCTAATGGCCGACGCGATGCTGAAGCTGAACAAGCACGGCCACCTGGACCGCGAGGACGGCCCGGCACCCACCGCCACCAGCCCCGAGGAGGAGGTGGTGCGAAAGAACTACATGATCCAAGGCGGCAGCCACAAGGCCGCGCTTTCCGCAGCCGCTACCGAGGCCCAACGCCGCGCCAACATAGAGCGCTGGGCCGAGGACAACTTCTGAAAACCCGAACCAATGAAAACGGACAACCCTCACAACCCAAGCAAGAGCAGCCTCATCAGCGTGAGCTACCACGGCCTACCGAAGTACCTGAAAAGCGAAGCCGTGAAGCGCGCCAAGGCCAGCCTGGGCCTCACCCTGGCCGACCTAATGGAGGGCCGGGCCGAGTTCCTCCTGAGCGAGTGCCAGGACTTCGCTGGACGGAACATCGTGGAGGTGACCCGCACAAGCATTGCCTGACCATGAGCACCAAACTGAGCCAAGAACACAAGGAAGGCATCCGCCGCAAGCTGCTGGCCGCATTCAATGCCAGCGGCTTCCCCAGCCGCGCCAAGTACGCCGTGAGCATCGGCATCAGCGGCAGCGACCTGAGCAACATCGAGAACGGCAAATGGCGCGAAAACGACCGCCTGTTGAGCATGGGCAAATGGATGCGCATCGCTCGCGAGGTGGGCTATGAGTTCAACGCCGGGCAGAGCTGGCAGACCGCCGAGACGACCACCTACCGCGCCATCCGCCGCCAGTTGGAAATGTGCGCCAAGGACGGCATGTGCGCCATGTTCTGCGACGAGGCCGGGCTGGGGAAGACGCATGCCGTGCGTGAGTTCTGCGCCAACACGCCCGATGCCTTCTACATCAACGGCGGCAGCCACCCGCGCAAAACGGCCTTCATCCGCGCCCTGGCCACGGCAGTGGGCATCAACCCGGACCGCAACAAGCTGGAGGATGTGCTGCTGGACACTATGACCTACCTGAAGTCGCTGCCGCGCCCGGTGCTGGTGATCGACGAGGCGGGCGACTTGGACAGCAGCACCTACCTGCTGCTGAAACGCCTCTACAACGAGCTGGAGTTCCAGTGCGGCATCTACATGGTTGGCGCGCGCGGCCTGAAAAAGCGCATCGACAGCGCCGTGCGCAACCGCACCAACGGCTTCGAGGAAGTGTTCAGCCGCTTCGGCGGAAGGTTCACCACCGTGCTGCCGCAAGGAGCCAAGGAGCGCCTGGACTTCCTGCGCCAGGAAGCGCTGATGGTGGCCGAGGCAAACGGCCTCACCGACAAGGAGCGCATCAACCGCATGTTCAGCCGAGACTTTGACCTGCGCACCGTGCGCCGGGAAGTCCTCAAATCCCGCAATGCCGCCTAACAATGAAGAACCAGCTGATCATCCGCAGCGAAGCCGCCCGCGTCGAACTGCAACGCAGAACCGGCCTGGACGACCTGAGCTATCACCTGATGGTGCTGGAAGCCGGGTGCGCCTGCCTTGACCAAACGCTGCGCCCCGTGAACGCCTCCGTAGGTGCCGAAGCTGTGCAAGCTTACCGCACGCACCTCTACGCGCAAGGCTGGTGGACCTGGTTCGAGCTCTTTTGGAGGCAGTTCGAGATACGCCTGTGGGCGGAGTGGAGCGGACCTGAAAGCATTGTGCCGCTCCAAAGCGACGACTGGCGGCGTGAGAGCCTGCACAAGGAGGCCAGCACGCTCTACTACACGGACTACTACCACCACGCCTTCGACCACTTCCTGAAGATGCTGGAGGAGCGTGGCCAGCTCGCCATTCCAATGCCGAAAGGCCAACACGAACCCCAATGCCAACAACAAGCACTATGAAGGACATCAAGCAAATGAGCGCGGCAGAGCTGCGCCGCTTAGCCAAGGAGGCCACTGCCAAGGAACGCGCGGACAACGAAGCCAAGCGCAAGGAGTACGACAAGCTCCGAGACACCTACATCGATACCGTGTTCGGCAAGATGGAGGAGCTGAGCGCACAGCTCAGCGCGTTCAAGGATGAAAGCGTGAAGCTCGGCCTGGAGCTGCACGCCAAGATGTACGAAGCCTACGGGCGCGAGCCGAAGGACGGCATCGACAGCTACACCCTCACCAGCGCCGACGGCGCGAGCAAGGTGGTGATAGACCGCCAATGGCGCTGCGAGTACGACGAGACCGCCGAGGTGGCCATCGCCAAGCTGAAGGAGGTGCTGCGGGACAAGTTCGCCAACCGGAACAACGCCATGTACAGCATGCTGGAGCGCGTGCTGCTGCGCAACAACAAGGGCGACTATGACGAACGGCTGGTGGCCAAGATGCGCGCCGAGGAGGACAAGGTGAACGACCCGCGCTTCACCGATGCCCTCACCATGCTGGCCAAAGCCTACAAGCCCACTACCAGCCAGACCTACATCCGCGCTTACCGCAAGGGCGACACGGGCAAGTGGGAGGACATCACCATGAACTGGAGTCGGATGTAGGCCCATCGCCCCTCCCTGGCCCCCCCAACAACCCCAGCACCATGCCCATCACCGAGATAGACCGCATACGCATTCACAGCGACCTGGAGCAGCTCCGCGAGCTGGTGGAGCGCAAGCAGTACCTGTGGGAGCTGGATAGCAGCGCCGGGGTGCGGCAGGAGCTGGAAGCCGAGATAGCCGACCACCAAGCGCACATCACCACTCTTGAAACCCTCTTGAAATGAAACGGCAAGCAAACACCCAGGCGGAGTACCTGGCCGCGCTCGAAGCGCTGGACAACGAGCCCATCATCGGTGAGCACGTTATCGGCAGGCTGGAGATATCGGTGAACCACAAGCGCTGGCAGCTCCGGGACCGAGGCTACCTGATCTATAGCGGCAAGGCCACCACCGGCGCAGGCTTGCGCCTCGGTATCGCCAAGACGGTAACGAAGTGTGTACGCGACATCCGATAAGCGATGGACTGGCGCGAATACATCCAGCAACGCGAACACTTCTCCGACCTGCCCGTGCCGGTAGTGCCGCTGATGCAGGCGCGTCCGGGTGCCACGGAGCCGGGGCTGTTCCCTTCCATGCAGTCGGAACACAGCGAGGCAGCAGCTCGCGTTGCCGAGCACCTGAAGAGACAGAGGCGATACCACCTGTCCAAGCGGCCTAAGCAGGTGCATGTGCGCACGGTGGAGGTGGAGGCGATGACACTTAGCGAGTACGTCGATCAATACCATCGCTCCAAATGAAGCAGCCCACGCTCTTTGACAGCGCGCACGACCAGGCCGTGCGCGACATGATAGCGGAGCTGCGGCGGCTCTTCGCCACCAGTACCGATGCCTACGAGCGGCGCGAACTGCGCTTGGCCATCAGGAGCTGGGAGAACGCCTTGGAACCGCCCATGCCCAATACCCCCCCCCATTCAACCCAAGCGCCGCAGGGCGCGAAATAGCCGCCTGAAATGAGCAATTACGCACACTTCTTCCTCCTGTTCAACGAAGCCCGCCGCAGCGGCCTGATGCCCTACGCCGAACACCACGAGCTGGTGTGCGACGCCACCCAGGGCCGCACCGCCAGCCTGCGCGACCTCAGCGCCAAGGAGCTGCGCGCCCTGGAGCAGCGCATCCTGGAACTGGTGGACCCCGCCGAGGCCAGCATGCAGAAGCAGCGCCGCAAGATCATCGCCATCCTCGCCAGCCGGGGCTGCACCACCCCGCAAGGTGCTCCGGACATGGCGCACATCCACGCCTGGGTGGAGCGCTACGGCTACCTCCACAAGCCGATGAACGACTACACCAACAAGGAGCTGCCGCGCTTAGTAACACAGGCCGAGGCCATTGTGGCCAGCGACATCAAAGCCGTGCGCAATGCCTGAACAAGTGCGCTTCAATATCGATGCCCACCAGCTCCGCATCGTGGTGGGCGTAATGCAGAGCTACCTCAGCGAGCCGCCACGTGGTGAGCTGCACAACTTCCTGCACAGCATCATCGCCCAGCAGTGCATCACCCTGGAGCGCAAGCTGCTGCTCCGGCGGCTGGAATACCGGCTGGCCATGCCGGTGCATTTCGCGCTGGCCTTCCGAAGGATGGTGGGTGCCGGCATTGCGGTGCTGCCGGAGGGAGGCAGCACCGCAATGCGCCTACTGATGGCGGAAGTCGATCCCAAGCTTACCAAATACACCCACGTGCAATGAAGATGCCCGATGAAATGTGCAACGCGATGTTCGCCAAGCTACCGCTGGAGGACAAGCGCTGGCTGATCCTCTTCGCTGATGAGGTCAAATGCGCCCGCGAGAAACACCCTACCATGGGCAAGGACATCGTGCATGCCGCCGCTATTGTGTGCGAGGAGGCCGGTGAGTTGGTCCGGGCCGCGCTCCAGGTGGAGTATGAAAATGGTCGGTACTACGACATGCACGCGGAGGCCATACAGGTAGGCGCTATGGCGCTACGCTTCTGCATTGAGGGTGCGCCTGAACTGCCTTTCCCTACGCCGCCCAAGGCCAAGAACCGCGTGAAAACACCTCGCTGAAATGAAGTGGGTATACCTCGAAACATTCAACTACTCGCGGCTCAAGGCATCATGGAGCAGAGTGAGCGGCGTTGACGTACTGCATCTGAAGCACGAATGGCGACCCTCCCGAACGCAGCCATGGGTCCACAAGGGCGATGATTACGTGGTCCAGGGTGCAAAGGACTTCACCTGCCAAAGTGAGGCCGAGATACCGGCCATGGTGGACCGCTTCCTCAACAGTAAGCCAGCCAAATGAGCCACACGTTCCGCGAGCTATTCGACCAGCGCGACCGCGATGAGATCGTCAGTGCGCTGCAAGCCCGTCTTGGCATCTTGGAAGGCCGGATAAAGCGGCTACGCCAGTCCGAACGGATCACCGATACCCGGCTGAAGCTGGATGAGGTGGAGGCCCGCCGCGACGACCTGAACGACCTAATCCACCGCATGTGTGAAGAGTGCGACTAACCGATTGAACCTCATGGACACCCTACAACAATACCAAGAGATGGCGGACCGCACGTTCGCCAACCACATCCTTACAGTGGAGCTGGATACCGAGAACTACAAGGCTTACATGCTCCGGGCCAAGCCGGGTGAACGAATGAATGGGGTGCTGCTCCTCTTCTGCCCCGAGGGCATCGTGATCACCGGCGACCATGGACCCGACATCAACGGCTGCATTTCTTCTCGCACTTGTGGGCTGGACTGGTTCCGCACCACAATGGACGGTGAATACCTGTGTGGCAAGTTCCTGGATAAGGTCTGGGTGCCCGAGTATGCCGCGCAGTGCTTGCGAGAGTATGCGGAGGATTCCGACCAGGACAAGGATGAGATGCTCGACCTCGCTCGCCGTATTGAGGAGGACGACATGAGCATGTTCGACTTCTATAACGAGATGAAGGACATCGCCTATTCCTACCTCACGGATGGCGGTTCCATTGGTTATACCTACGACTGGATTGTCCGCACGAAGCTCATCGCCATCCAGCGCCGCTTTGTAGAGCTATTCCCAGCCCTATAACCCATGCGCTACCTCATTCGCTCCAAGCGCACCGGCACCGAGCTCACCCTCGGATACGACGAGCGTGGCCTGCTCAACGAGCTGCTCATCGAGAACGCCGCCGATGCCAAGGGCGTGGAGTGGTTGCGCACCCACGCACCGGTCCAAGAGGCCGATGTAATGCCAGCGTTCTCGCGCATAGAAGGCGTTACCGTGCGCACCCTGGGCGTGGATTTCGCTCAGTTCTGGAGAGCCTTCCCTCGCAAGGAGGGGAAGAAGGAAGCCGAGCGCGTGTGGAATGCCGCCAGCCTCGCCAAGCGCCAGTTGGCCTACGACTACATCCAGCGCTACCGCGACCTCACCAACGCCAACGGGGTGGCGTACCTGTACCCCGCCACTTACCTACGAGCTGAAAGGTGGCTCGATAATGTCTAAGCCAATGGTGCAACGAACCTACAACGACGTGATCTGTGATCTGCGAGACCTGGTGTCCGACCTCGAACGATTCGATGCGGACGATAACGACGAGATCATAGAGGTGAACAGCGCGGTCGTTGAATGCCTCCAGCTCGGCCTCCCGCTCCTGGAGGCCAAGTATGGAATGTCATCCGGCGAGGCGCAAACCGTGAACGAGTTGCTTGACCGGCATACATGACCGAGACCGAACTCATAGAACTCATCACCCACCCCATGGTGCAGCGCATGGTGCGCCGCCTGGCGCGGGAGGAGGCGCGTGCGGCCATACTGGCCAAGGAGGAGCCGCAAGCCCCGCGCGGGCATGTGTCCATTACCAAGGCCGCGCTAATGCTCGGCTACGCCAAGTCCTCCGTGCGCAGCTACAAGTGCAACGGCCTGCTCCAGGGCAAGCGCGGCTACGTCACCATCGCAAGCGTGGACCGCCTGCTAAAGCGCCGAGCCAAATGAGCCAGGCCATCGTCTTCCTCATCCTGCTGCTCTACTGGCTCATTCTTCCGGACGAAGAGCAATGAACCTACTGTGCCTCACCTTCGGCCACCAGTGGCGCTGGATGCGCTGCGACCGCTGCGGTACGTGGCGCACTGCACCAAGCGCTGTGGCCATGCCTACGCCCACCAGGCGGGTGCATGCCCTGAAGTGCTGGCCTACCTATTACCGCGCCGTAGCGGCCGGCGAGAAGACATTCGAACTCCGGCAGAACGACCGCGACTTCCGCACCGGCGACCACCTGATCCTTTCCGCCTGGGACCCCATGGAGCAGCGCTACCTCGGCCCGCGCACCACCTGCCAGATCACCTACGTGCTGCCCGGCGGCAGCTTCGGCCTCGCGGAAGGCTGGTGCATCCTGGCCATTAAGCCGCTGCACAGCACCGGCGGCTCAGTCCAATCACCAATCACCAAACACCAAACCCCAGCATGAACAAGCATACATCATTCCTCTCCTGGCTTTGGGCCACGCAAAAGGGCCGCATCGTCTTCATCCACCTGTTCCTGGTGGCCGCTGCATCCTCCATGGCCACCCTGGGAGCGGACACCTTAGCTTGGACCATCGCAGCGTGGGTCCTTGTCGTTGGTGCGCCGCTTGGCTACTGGATCGGTAACTACTGGTACTGGACCGTTCGGCTCAATCGCGGTGCCAAATGTTGAGCGTCCTCTACCTGGCCACATCCGCCGGTGCGTTTGTTTCCGCCTGGTGGCAGGCCCGGCTCATCCAAGCCAACAAGCCCATCCATCACGGACGTTGGCTGGCGGCGTACGCCGCGCTGGGCTATGGCATGGCAGCTTGGTCGTTCGGCCCGTGGTGGGCACTGCCTGCCGCCCTTGGCATGGCAGGCGTGTTCAGCCCCGTGTTCCGCCTCTTTCTCAACGCCGCCCGCTGGTTGCCATTGGACTACATGGGGCCAACCACGGCCACCGCCAAGGGCCGCAGCCGCTACGACCTCTTCTGCTGGCGCATGGCCTTGCGCCTCCGTACCAACCCCGCAATGGTGGCGCTGGCCATGGAGGGCAGCGCCGCCATTGGCGTGGCCATTCTCTTCGCGCTTCGCTCCGCTTCCCTATTTTGACCGCCGTTTAACCACTACCTAAACTCCTGGAAAATGACCAACAATAAACCATCAACCTCGCTCAAATGGCTGAAGCGCATCGGCATTGCCGTGGCCGCATTCTTCGGCCTGTTCCTCCTGGCTTCAATCGCCATGGCCATCTTCGGCGACCCCGCTCCAGTGCATTCAGGCACACCGGCGACCTCCGCAGTTGCGGAGGTACCCCAGCCCGCACCTGCTCCGAAGTACCTCGCCGGCATGGACAGCGGTGAACTATCCGCAGCTCTGAAGAAGCGAGGCTTCACTGTAGACCATCAATACAATGGCGGCTACAATACCTGGATGGCCCAAGGAGCGGACCCAGGGCTAAGCTATGCCGTGAACTACGGAAGTGATGCTGTTGGCAAGGTCGAGAGCCTATCGGCGCAGGTGATGGTAGACCCGGCACATAAGGACATCGTGGCGGGCATGCCGTTCATCGGCATGGTAGCCGCTGCGCCCTTCGCCGAAGCAGACGCAAAAAGGGTGGGCGAATGGATAGAAGCGAACTTCTCCACCATGGGCACGCACGTCGATACCGTGGCGACTGTGGAAGTAACGCTGGCGGCCCCTTCCACCATCCTTCGCATGGTGACGTTGCGCCCTGTTGCGATGTGAGAGAAGCGGATCGAAACCAGAAGACAGAAGGACCGCGAAAATGCGGGCCTTCTGTCCTTTCAATAGTATCCATAGGAATCCAACTTGTATCCGTTCCATTGTCCGCCTAATAGCTATCCCCATAGCTATCCCCATTGCCCCAAAACAGCCGTTCATTTGTACGCTTTGATTTGAACACGTCGGCCAGAAGAGGCACCTCTGGGGTAACGACACCTCGGAGCCGGAGCAATAGGTTAGCCGGTGGGCGCTCCCTACGCTATCCCACGGCTGCCGTGGTTCATCCTTAATACAATGGCGGTTCAACAGCCCTGCAATCGCACCGGAAGGCGGCTGCGGCATCCGGGAGGCGGTACCCGTTTAAGTAAGTGGCGGTGCAATGGCTGCACAGCCGGGGATCTGTACGCTTTGATTTGAACAGAATCGGCCCGGCCTTCGGGGCGTTTGCCTTACGTGTTCGCGGGTTTTCGGGGTTTTTGGGAAGGAGGATGGACTTGTACGCTTTGATTTGACTCCCATA
>CALMYC010000010.1 GCA_937873385.1 uncultured Flavobacteriales bacterium
AACAGTGCCGGCATCTACTTCGATTTCAACGAGCCGGTGATCACCAACACCGTGACGCACGTGGTGGAGATCGGCACAGGCGTGGCCGGAACAGCAGATGCGGATCGGATCCACCTGATGCCGAACCCCACCGATGGCATCCTGTACGTGCAGTTGCCCGAAGGCGTTGACCGCGCGTTCAGTGTGTGGTCAACGGACGGGCGTAGGGTGGACGTAACCGACCGGGCCATGGCGCAGGGGCTGCAGCTTGATGCCGGAGGGCTGGTGCCGGGCATTTACTTCCTGCGTGTCGGAGGCCGGGCATTCCCGTTCGTGAAGCAATGATGGCCGGGAAGCTGGCCGCGCTGCTGGCCCGCTCGGAACAAACACCCAACAAGCAAAATCCGAACACATGACGCGATTTTTCCTCGGACTATGTGCCAGCCTGCTGCTCACCGGCAGCGCGCATGCCGTGCAGGTCAACGTGACCGTGTACGGCGCGGACTGCCAAAGCGGCATGGGCTACGCCGCAGCCAGCGGATACAGTGGGCAAGCTCCGTATACATTCACCTGGAGCAGCGGTGACAGCGGCGACCAAGTCGCCCTGCCGCCCGGTCAATACACCGTGACCGTGACGGACAATGTGGGGGACACCGGGTCCGTGGAGTTCGTGATCAACAATCCTTCGGGGCCACCTGACGGGGTCAACTTGCTGCAGAATGTCGTCACAGAGTGGCTTGAACCCTGCCAAGGGCAGTGCAACGGAGGCTTCCGGCTGTATCTACCGCTGGTGGTGGGTGGCTACTTCATCTACACCTCGCCATCCATGCAAGTGCAGGTGTACCCCATGGAGCTTGGCGACCAGGTGGAAACGTGGATGCGCTATGAAATTGTGGGAGCCTGCCCAGGCCAGCAGGTGAGCCTTACGGTGAGCAACAGTTGCGGCGGCAGCGGGTCCACCACGGTGACCATTCCCGCCGCGTTACTAGATCCCGTGGTAGGCATTTCGCAGATCACCGGAAGCTGTACAGGCACCGGCAACGGCTACCTGGCCGGCACAGTGACCTTGCCGATACCGATGGTGCAGACCACCCCATGGAACATGCAAGCCGTGGATAGCCAGGGTGGAATGATCTCCACAGAGCCGCTGAACTTTCAAGCCATTGCCGAAACCGATACGGTAACGCCCTTTGAGCTATTTGGCCTGCACCCTGGCGATTGGAATCTGCGGTTCACGAGCCAGGAGTACGATGGAACCATCCAATCGCCCTGCGTGGTGGAGTTCCCGGTAACCATACCCGATCTGGGCAGCAACTGCGGCTCGGTGAGCGGCACAGTGTACATCGACAATGATCAAGATTGTGTCCAAGATCCCGGTGAACCAGGGGTTCCTTTCCAAGTACTGGAGATCCTTCCCAGCCAGGACTATGCGATCACGGGCAACGACGGGCATTATGCCTTCGATATCCCGGACGGGGCCTATACGCTCGGGCAGACGGACCCCACGCTCATCCAGCTTTGCCCGTCCACGGCGCCGGTGCCGTTCACCGTGGCGGGCAATCAGGCCGTGATCCACCTGGCCGACAGCAGCACGGTCCCCATGAACCTGTCCGCGCAACTCGAACAAACCGCGATGCGTCCCGGGTTCCAAGGGCACCTGTGGGGCCTTGTGCGGAACATGTCGCCACGGACGGCCGGCGCAGTGACGGTGACCATGGAGCTGGATGCCGCGCTCGTTTATGTGGATGCCACGCCAGCGCCGACAAGTATTGCCGGCAACACCCTCGTTTGGGAACTGCCTGTGTTCCCCGGCTATCTGCAGCAAGTGTTCAGGGTGTACGTGCAAGTGCCGGTGGCCACCCATTTGGGCACGCCTCTTTCCTCCACCCTGCTCGCCAGCAGCTCCCTGCCGGAAGCTAATACGGCGAACAACTCGGCCACGGCCAATTCACAGGTCACCGGCTCGTACGACCCGAACGTAAAGCAGGCGCGCACCAGCACCGGCTACAGCAGCACCCAGTACTTCATCGGCCTGGATGACCATATTGACTACACCATCCATTTCCAGAACACGGGCACCGATACCGCGTTCACGGTGGTGGTCACCGATACGTTGGGCGAAACGCTCGACCAGTCCACCTTCCAACAAGGCGTGGCCTCGCATCCGTTCAACGTGGCCTTCAAGCCGGGCCGTTTGGTGGAATGGACCTTCACCAACATCCTGTTGCCGGACAGTGGGACGAACGAGGCCGCCAGCCACGGCTTGGTGAGCTTCCGCATACGGCCCAAACTTCCGCTCCTTCCCGGCACTGCGATCGCGAACAGCGCCAACATCTACTTCGACTTTAATGAGCCGGTGATCACCGAACCATGTGTGTTGACGGCGGAGATCGGCACGGGCGTGGCCGGAACAGGCGCGGAGCAGGTTCGCCTGATGCCTAACCCCACCGACGGCCTCCTGTACGTGCAGTTGCCCGAAGGCGTGGATCGCACGTGCAGCATATGGTCAACGGACGGCCGCAGGGTGGCGGTTCCCCATGTGCGCAGGGGTAACACGCTTCAGCTGGATGTACACGCCGTGACGCCGGGGCTCTATTTGCTCCGCATGGAAAACAGCATTGCCCGCTTTGTGAAGAACTGAACCTTGTGCTCCCTCAGGGTCTTTTAGGGACCCTGAGGGCAAGGTTCAACCTCAGCACCGCGATCCGCTCCCCGCTACACTCGCTCGGCTTTTGCAGAGTGAGTGGACCTGATATGGCTTTTGGCCCGCCCCATTAACCAAGGGCCTGTTTAACCCGACGGGCCAGAGGCCCTAAAACCAAACGCCTCGCAATGACGTGCATGGAGGGAGTCCCGCAGCACGCACCACAACGCACGTCATTGCGAGTGGGCAGCACGCGCGTTAGCGCGGGGTGCCCACGAAGCGATCTCAGCCGAGTTGGCATGGAGTAGCGGAATGCACCGTCCAACACGTTCCGTTCGCGGGGCCATGCACTTGGCCGATCCGTGCTGTCCGCCTGAGATTGCTCCGGCCCTTGGATCGCACTGCCGTGCGCTCCAAACGCCTCGCAATGACGTGCATGGAAGGAGCCCCGCAGCGCGGGGTGCCCGCGAAGCAATCTCAGTCGAGTTGGCACGGAAGCACCTCAACCCCGGCGCTCGGCGGATCAGGCCGCTGGGCACTCGGGAAACACCCGGGTGCCGGGATGGTATGGCCAAACGCTATGGCGAATGTAGCTTCTGAAGCAACCAACGAACCCTCCACCCGTCTACGGAATGAATCCCATAAATCCTTCATCATGCAGCTCAGGGTACTATTGATCACATTTTTGATCGCATGTGCAACGGCGGCACAAGCCATTTCGGTGACGGTAAATACCACGCCCACGCACTGCGGGTTGACCAACGGTAAAGCCACGGCAAGCGCCACTGGCGGTGTTTCGCCGTACGCATTTCTATGGAATACAGGCGCAACTACGGCCGTATTGAACGGAATAGCGCCGGGGACATACTCCGTGACGGTGACCGATGCCAACGGCGATGTTGCCAATGGCTCAGGAGTAGTACAAGCTGACCCACTTCTTGCCCAGCCCTATGCGTTTCCTGAGTCATTTGACTGTGACTTCACGTGTACAGGTAGTGTATCCATCAACGAGGCCGCGTTGGGAGGAGTGGCCCCTTATTCCTATTCGTTACCATCCGGTGGGTTCTGGGACGGCAACCATGGTCCAGCCCGGTTCTTTGAGATCTGCGCAAATGGTACACCGCTCACGATCACCGATGCCAACGGTTGTTTTTTGGATATGACGTTGAATGCGTATGGCACCTTTTCGTGGTCGCCGCCTATTCTGAGCGTTCAGCCAGCCTGTGGTTCGCAAGCGAATGGGAGCATCTCCTTAGGCCAGTTGATTTCGGAGTGGTCTTTTCAAGTAGTGGGAGCGAATGGCTTTGATTCGATCTATCACTTCCTTGGAGATCCCATGGTCATTACCGGATTGCCGCCGGGCCAGTACTCGGTAGCCAGTGCGCAACCCACGGGCTGTAGCTTTCCATCCGATGTCACCGTTCCAAGCCTTCCCGAGCCATGTGGATCCATCTCCGGCACCGTGTTCAATGATGTGGATGGCAATTGCGTTCAAGGCGGCGACGACATCGGCCTGCCCCTGCGCGTGATGACCCTTGAGCCGGGGCCGTATTATGCCTTCACGGATTCCGCGGGGCAATTCGAATTTTCCACCGTGGGGTATGGCAATTTCACCTTGGGCCAGCCGCTGTCCGATGAATCCCAACTGTGCCCTTCCAGTTCGCCGATCGCAATTACCATTAACGGTGTTACGCCGGTGGTGAACTTCAGCATAGCGGACAGCAGCCATTTATCGCTTGACCTCGAGGTATTGACACAAGGCACCGCCATGCATCCCGGTTTTTCATGGAGCCGATGGATCACTGTCCGTAACAACTCCGCTTATCCGAGTGGACCTGCTACGATCACCTTCAACTACGATCCGGCCTTGGATCCGGTGAGCTATGGCACGGCGGGGGCGGCTATTTTGAATGTTGTCAGCAACCCCCCCCACGGGGAGGGCCAATAACAAATCACAAAAACGTTTCCCCCCGATGTCGCGCTCTTGGGCACGCCGTACACCTTCACCGCTTCGGTATCCAATACGCTGCCGGAAGCGGACCTGGGGAACAACACGGTGCAAGTGATCAATACGGTAGTGGGTAGTTATGATCCGAATGATAAGCGCGGGCATGCGGGTACCTCGCGCAGCGAGACCCAATTCTTCCTTGATGAGGATGCCTGGATAGACTACGTCGTCCGTTTCCAGAACACCGGCACGGACACGGCATTCACCGTGGTGGTGAGGGATACCTTGGATACTGACCTCAACATCCTGTCACTGGACATCCTCGGCGCTTCACATGCGTTCACCCCCTCGTTCGGCACAGGGCGAGAGCTGATCTTCACTTTCAATGACATCAACCTGCCCGACAGCACCACGGACCTGCTGGGGAGCCAGGGCTACGTGAGCTACCGGATCAAAGCGCGCTCCGGCCTGGTGCCCGGTGATGAGGTCACGAACAGTGCCGGCATCTACTTCGATTTCAACGAGCCGGTGATCACCAACACCGTGACGCACGTGGTGGAGATCGGCACGGGCGTGGCCGGAACAGATGCCGGACAGGTCCGCTTGATGCCGAACCCCGCAACCGATCAACTGATCCTGGTCCTGCCGGAAGGTACCACTACCGCATTCAATCTTCTTTCCATGGATGGGCGGCGCCTTGTTGCCCCAACCACACGGAGAAGCGACGGCCTCCAGATCGATGTGCGCTCACTTGCACCGGGTATGTACATGGTCCGCACCGCAGCAGGCACGGCCCGCTTCATGAAGCAGTAGTGGCTGCGGTTTCCGTAGTAGGAAAGCCACTACGCATTCCTCTGTGCCCCCCGTGCCTCTGTGGTGAAAAACCGAGCCTATTTCAGCACCGCCAGCCGCCCCTCCCGCCCCTTGATCTTCGCCTCGGCATCGGCCTTTTTCTTGCGCTCGTTCTCCAGCACCGCCGGTGGCGCGCCGCTCACAAAGCGTTCGTTGCTGAGCTTCTTCTCAACGCTGGCCAGGAAGCCACGTGCGTACTTCAGCTCTTCTGCGGCTTTTTGCGCTTCGGCGGCGCTGTCCATTTCCGGGAGG
>CALMYC010000011.1 GCA_937873385.1 uncultured Flavobacteriales bacterium
AACATCCACTTGAGCGGAAGGTGGAACTGATGGTGGAACGCTATTTCAGTGTGCTGGCGGAAACGCCTTCCTTGCCCGCATTCGTCCTGTTCGAGGTGCAACGCGATCCCGGCATGCTGGCCCGGTCGCCGGTCCGGGACGTCATCCTTAAGATCTCCTCCTCCATCGGGCCCGAACTGAGGAAGCGCAAGCTTCCGAAGGGCCGCGACAACGGGGTCCAGTTCCTGTTGGACGTCTTCTCCCTGTGCGCGTTCACCTTCGCCGCGTTCCCCGGCATCAGCAAGGTCATGCAATTCAACAAGGCGCAGCGCTCAGCATTCCTCGCCGAGCGCCAGTCCCACATCACCTCCGTCCTTCAACAAAGTTTACTCCCATGAACTCCAGGCACGCACTGGCCTTGGTTACGATCATTGCGGCAGCCGCCTGCAACAAGGGCGGCGGGACCGCCGATGCCTACGGCAATTTCGAGGCCGTGGAAACGCTGGTAAGCGCCCAAGGGTCCGGGGAATTGCTGCGGTTCGGCGTGGAGGAAGGCATGGTGCTGACGGCCGGTGCACCCGTGGGCGTGATCGACACCACCCTGCTCGAACTGCAGCTCCGGGAGATCGGTGCCAACAGGGATGCCATCACAAGCCAGCACCGCAACGTGGTGGCGCAGGTCGAGGTGCAGGATGCACGCATGGCCGACCTCCTCCGTGAGCAAAAGCGCATCAACGCGCTATTTGCCGACCATGCCGCCACGCAAAAGCAAGTGGATGACATGGCCAGCCAGGTGGCCGTGCTCAAGAAGCAGACTGCCGCCATAGAAACGCAGAACCCCGGCATCACCGCGCAGGTGCATGCATTGGATGCGAAGGAGGCGCAGGTGCGGCAGCGGATCGCCGACCAGCACATCATCAACCCGGTGCACGGCACCGTGACGGTGAAGCTCGCCCAGGCGCATGAACAGGCAACACCCGGAAGGCCGTTGTACCGCATCGCGGACATGGACACCCTTGAACTGCGGGCCTTCGTGAGCGGTGCACAACTTGCCGGCGTGAAGCTGGGATCCCTGGTGGAAGTCGGGTTCGACCATGGCACCGCCGGCGTGGTGCGCGTGCCGGGCCGCATCAGTTGGATCAGCAGCGAGGCCGAGTTCACGCCCAAGACCATCCAGACCCGCGAGGAGCGCGTGGACCTGGTTTATGCCTTCAAGGTCCGCGTGGCGAACACGGACGGTGCCTTGAAAACCGGCATGCCCGGGGAAGTCTTCCTGAATCCCCCGCATCCATGATCACGGTGGACCACATCAGCAAGCGCTACGGCCCTGTGGAAGCCTTGAAGGACGTATCCATCAGCGTGCCGCGCGGCGAGCTCTTCGGCCTCATCGGGCCGGACGGAGCAGGCAAGACCACCCTCTTCCGCATGGTCGTCACCTTGCTGCTGGCGGACAGCGGCACCATCACCTTTGACGGGCATGATGTGGTGAGCGACTACCGCCACGTGCGTCGCAACGTGGGCTACATGCCAGGCACCTTTTCGTTGTACCAAGACCTCTCGGTGCGCGAGAACCTCGAGTTCTTCGCCAGCGTGTTCCAAACCACGGTGAAGAAGAACTACGACTTGATCGCCGACATCTACGGCATGCTGGAACCCTTCGCGGACCGGCGTGCAGGCGCGTTGAGCGGCGGCATGAAGCAGAAGCTCGCCCTGTGCTGCGCATTGATCCACAAGCCGCTCGTGCTGGTGCTGGACGAACCCACCACCGGCGTGGACGCGGTGAGCCGCCGCGAGTTCTGGGAGATGCTGAAAAAGCTGAAGGCCCAGGGGATCACCATTCTCGTGAGCACGCCGTACATGGACGAAGCCGCGCTGTGCGACCGCATCGGACTGTTGCAGGATGGCAAGCTCCTGCGCTCGGGCTCTCCGCAGGACATCACGGCCAACTTCGACCGCCCGCTGTATGCGGCCATTTGCAAGGAACCATATCCCTTGCTGTTGGCGTTGCGAAAACTCCCGGAGCTGGACAGCGTCTTCCCCTTCGGAACAGCCCTGCACATCACCGCCAAGGAGCAACTGGACCTTCCCGCGTTGCACAAGGAGCTGGCCCGGCAAGGATTTTCCGATGTGGAACTGCAGCCCATCGAACCCGGCGTGGAAGACCTCTTCATGCACCTGATGCAATGACCGGTGCCATCACCATACACGCCAAGGCCCTCACCAAGCGGTTCGGGGCGTTCACTGCCGTGGATGCCATCGACCTGGACGTTCACGCAGGCGAGATCTTCGGTTTCCTGGGTGCAAACGGCGCGGGCAAAACCACGGCGATGAAGATGCTGATCGGACTGCTGATGCCCACGGCGGGCGAGGCCCGCGTGGCCGGGTACGATGTGTACACCCAAAGCGAGGCGATCAAGCGGAGCATCGGATACATGGGCCAGCGCTTCTCCCTCTACAACGACCTCACCGTGCTGGAGAACATCCAATTCTACGGGGGGGTGTATGGCGTGCCGCCTGCTGAACTGAAACGGCGCACGGATTCGCTCGTGCATGACCTGGGCCTGAAGGAGCATGTAAACACGCGGCTGCAGTCTTTGCCTCTGGGCTGGAAGCAGAAGCTCGCGTTCAGCGTGGCCATGATCCACGAGCCGAAGATCATTTTCCTCGATGAGCCCACCGGCGGTGTGGACCTCATTACGCGGCGCCAGTTCTGGGAATTGATCTATGCCGCGTCCGCGAAAGGGGTCACCGTGTTCGTCACCACGCACTACATGGACGAGGCGGAATACTGCCACCGCGCCAGCATCATGGTGGACGGCGTGATGGCCGCGTGCGACACGCCCGCCGCACTGAAGGAACAATTCAAGGTGAAGACCATGGACGAGGTGTTCTACCAACTGGCGCGAAGCGCACAACGAGCGGAATAACGAATGGCACCATCGACCCACCGGGTCGATCCGAACCCATGAAAACCTTCCGCGCCTTCATCCACAAGGAATTCCTGCACATCCTGCGGGACCGGCGCACACTGCTGGTGCTCTTCGGCATGCCCGTGCTGCAGATCGTCCTTTTCGGCTATGCCATCAACACCGAAGTGAAGGAGGCGAACGTCGCGGTGCTGGACCAAAGCCGCGACGAGCGGAGCGTTTCCCTGGTCAACGCCTTGTTCTCCGCAAACTGGTTCCGCCCGGTGGAAACGTTGAAAAGCCCGGCGGACATCGATCGCGTCTTCAAGGCCGGCAAGGCCAAGATGGTGGTGGAGATCGGGCCGGACTTCGCCAAGCGCTTCGCGGAAGGGCGTGCCCAAATAGCGTTGATCGCCGATGCCTCGGACCCCAACACCGCCAAGGTCGTCACGGGCTACGCGGCGCAGATGATCGCACAATGGAGCAGGCGCTTCTCCACGGAACACACCGTGGAAGTGCTGCCGGTGGAATACCGGATGCACTACAACCCGGAGATGAAAAGCGTGTTCCTGTTCGTGCCCGGCGTGATCACTGTGATCCTCATGCTCGTCTCCGCCATGCTCACTTCCATCAGCATTGCCCGTGAAAAGGAGCACGGCACCATGGAGGTGATGCTCGTGTCGCCCTTGCGCCCGGGCATGATCGTGCTCGGCAAGGCCGTGCCCTACCTCGTGCTTTCCCTGTTGAACGCCGCGTTCGTGCTGGTGATCGGCCTGCTCCTCTTCGGCGTCCCGATGAACGGCAGTTACCTGCTGCTCCTGTTGGAGGGCCTCCTCTTCATCCTCACTTCGCTCAGCCTCGGCCTGCTCTTCAGCACCATCGCCAAAACCCAGCAGGAGGCGCTCATGCTTTCGCTCTTCGTGCTGATGATGCCCACCATCCTGCTCAGCGGCTTCATTTTCCCCACCAGCAGCATGCCGTGGGCCCTGCGGGCGTTCAGCAACATCATCCCCGCCAAGCATTTCATCATCATTCTGCGCGGCATCATGCTCAAGGGCAACGGCGTCGCCGTGCTCTGGCCCCAGACGCTCGTGCTGGCAGGCATGTGCACGGTGCTGCTCGGCATCAGCATCAAGAAATTCAACGTGCGCCTGCAATGAGGACCGTGCTCGTTCTCCTGCGCAAGGAATTCCTGCAGATCTTCAGGAACAAGGCCATGCTGCCGATCATCTTCGTGGCACCTCTTGCACAGCTGTTGATCCTTGTGCATGCCGCTGACTTCGAAGTCCGCAACGTGCGCTTGCTGGTGAGCGACATGGACCGCAGCACGGCCTCGCGCGCCCTGGCGGAGCGCTTCAACGCCTCAGACCGTTTCCACGTGAGCTTTACCGCGCAAGGTTTCGATGCCGGCATGCACGCCTTGGACGCCGGTGCCACGGATGCCCTCCTCCGCATCCCCGTGCATTTTGAACAGGACCTGGGCCGCAAGGGCAGTGCGCCGCTGATGCTCGACCTCAATGGCGTGGACGGCCAGTACGCCAGCCTCGTGCTGCTCTATTCACGCCAGATCATCGCCAATGAGCAAGTGCATGTCATCCAACGGATGCACGGGTCGGCGAATGTCCCGAGGCCGCCGGTGGAGGTGATCCCGCGCTACTGGTACAACCTGCGCATGAACTACAAGAACCTGATGGTGCCGGGCCTTTTGGTGGTACTGGTGACCCTCGTGGGCATGTTCCTCAGCAGCATGAACATCGTGCGGGAAAAGGAGATTGGCACCATTGAGCAGATCAACGTGGCGCCGATCAAGAAATGGCAGTTCATCCTCGGAAAGCTGCTGCCCTTCTGGTTCATCAGCCTCTTCCTGCTGGCGGCCGGGCTGGTCTTGGGCAAGCTGATCTTTGACATTCCCATCGAGGGAAGCGTGCCGTTGCTCTTCGCCTTCGCGGCGGTCTACCTGTGGGTGATGCTCGGCCTCGGGCTGTTCATCAGCACCGTCAGCGATACGCAGCAGCAAAGCATGTTCCTGTCCTGGTTTTTCCTGGTGATCTTCATCCTGCTCAGCGGCCTGTTCACGCCCATCGACAACATGCCGCACTGGGCACAGGTGATCACGTGGTTCAATCCCGTGAGCTACTTTGTGGACGTGGTGCGGCTGGTGCTGTTGAAAGGGAGCTCCTTCACGGACATCGCCGGGCACTTTGCCGCGATCGCCGCGTTTGCCGTGGCCGTGAATGCGGGTGCTGTGCTCAACTACCGGAAGCGCGCGTAAACGAAGCGGTGAAGAGGTGAAGAAGGAAGCACGGGCGCGGGCCCCTTCACTCTTTCTGTTCCGCCTCCACCCGCATCCGGTTGTCGTCCGGGTGCCGGTCGAAGAACAGGTGGTCCGGATCGATGACCACAGCTGATGGCTTGCCCTTCACGTGGAATGTGAACATGTTCTCGCCGGTGTGCAGCTTCACGCGTTGCTGCACCAGCGGCACATCGTTCAGTTCCTTGTCCTTCCCGAAGCTGGGCCAGCGTTCCACGGCGATGTCCATCCAGTCCGCCATGTTCACGGAAGTTCCCTTGCCGAGTGAATCGGCGTGCTCCTTTTCGGCGGTCATCTTCATGGTCACCGTCCACGTACTGTCGGCGTTCATCTTCCCCTTGGCCTCGATCACCTTGTTATCGTAAAGCGTGATGCACTTGATGCCGTCCTCCAGCAGGTAATTCAGACTGTCCGGCGTCACCTTTTTCACGGCGCGGTACCATTCCAACGAAGTGGGCCAGGGGGGATCGGCATAACCGAACTGGTCCACCAGAGACCTGAATGCCTTGTTCAGGGTGTCCTCGCCCAGGAAGGAGCGCAGGCCGTAGAGCACCACGCTGGCCTTGTTGTAGTGTATGTAGCCCTGGTTCTCCACCGTGAGCAACGGGGTTTCACCCAATGCCTCGGAGCCGCGCGCGTTCTGGTACTTGTCGCCCTCGTACTTCAGGAACTTGCGCATGTGGTCCTTGCCGTATTCCTTTTCCATCACCATCAGCGCGGAGTACTGCGCCATGCTCTCGCTGAGCAGCGTTGCGCCCTGCATGGCCGCGCCGATCACTTGGTGCGCCCACCACTGGTGGCCCGTCTCGTGCGCCACCACATAGAACACCATGTCGATGTCCTTCTTCTTGCTGAGGTCGGTGATGAACCCGATGCTCTCGCTGTATGGCATGGTTCCCGGAAAGGCCTGTGCGAAGGACTGGTAACGGGGGAATTCAATGATGCGCGCTTCCTTCTGCATGTACGGCCCAAAGTGCGCGGTGTAGTAGTCCAGCGACTTGTGCAGCGAGTTCAGCATGCGCGGCACGTTCACGCCGTGCTCCTGCTGGTAATACACTTCCAGCGCCACGTCCGGCGCATTGCCTGCCGGGTCCTTCCACGTTTCCCGGGCCACTTCGTAGCGGGCACTGAGGAAGGAATAGAAGTTGAGCGCCTTGTAGTCCAGCTCATAGTGGAACCACCGCTTGCCGCCGGCGCTCCACTCCCGCTTCAGCGAGCCCGGCGCCACGGCGATCTGGTCCGGTGCGGTGCCGATGGTGGTGCGCACGTGAACCCAGTCACTGTAGCGCATCAGGTAGTTGTCCATGCGCTTGGCGGGGTCGTCATCCAGCTTCGGCATGCGCTCGTTGGGCGGCAGTTTGTACTTGCGGCGCTTTTCGCGGTCGTGCAGCTCCCCACCGGCATCATAGCCGATCTGCGGGATCAGGTCCATGTTGTTGAAGAAGCTGCCGTTCTGTACCACGGAGGTGAACTCCACGTTGTTCGAAATGCCCTGCGGCCGCCAACTGCCGGTGCAGGTGAAGCCGATGCTTGCGCCGGGCTGCAACGGTGTGGCCAGGCGGTACATCCGCTGGTCGAGAGCGCTGTCGTTCAGCACCAGCGTGGCCCCGGGGATGTCCAGTTGCACCTGCATGCGGTGCGGCACATTGAAGTAGAGCGTGTCGATGGGAACGGTTTCCTTGTTCTTCAGGATGATGCCGGCGGAATAGACGATGGAGCGCGCGGCCGGGTCGAGGTCGATGTAGTACGACACATCCACATAGTGCGGCTGCTTCATGTGCTCGTACTGCTTGTAGTCCTTCTCGTAGCGCACCTGCAGCGCTTCCTGCTCGTCGCTGGTGCTGTACGTGTTCAGCACTTTGGTGTTGTAGTGGCCGAAGCCCGCCATCGCAAGCCATGCGCCCCCCACAAGCGCGGCAACCGGCCATGCACCCTTCAGCCGGGCCTTTGCCGCATGCAGCCGCCAACGCCAGGCGGTATCGTTCCCCCGCACGGTGAAGAGGTATGCCGCCAGCATGAGCAGCGCCGCAAAAAGCAACCAGTAGGCTTTGAAGAACAGCCATCCTTTCAGGAAGGGGCCGAAGCCGTTCATGTCCGAATAGCTGAGCCCCGATGAGTTGTTGAACTGCACCAGGTTGGATTCCACGTCCAGGGGGCTCCAGATGAAGATGTTCAGCACAAAGAGCACGATGAAGACGAAATAGCCGAGGTACTTGTTGTTCACCAGCACGTGCACGAGCAATGCCATTGCCGCCCAACAAATGAAATTGAGCAGGCCCGGAAGGATGAAATAGGTGAGGTAGACCAGGGGCTGCAAACGGGTGTAGCCATGCAGCAGTTGTGTGGTGATGCCGGCCAGCATGGCGAACAGGTGCACCACCAGCACGATGCCCGCCAACGCGGCCAGCTTAGCGAGCAAGGCCGTGCGCGTGGCCATGGGCAAGGCATTGACGATGCCGTCCATCTTCGGTTCGCGTTCCTTCCACACAAGTTGGCCCCCATAGAACGCCACGATGATCAGCAGGTAGACCGACAATGACCCGCGCATCACGTCCACCACGTTGTAAGTGACCGGATAGGTGGTGTTGCCATACATGCTGGTGACCACCCCGAGCGAGAAGAAGAGCTGGACCAGGCCCAGCGACATGATGATGATGAAGGGCGTGGACTTGAGCATGCCCAGGAAGTCGTTGCGGAACAACTTGCGGAACTGCAACCGTGCGGCAGCGCGCCCGTGTTGCAGGTGTACAGGGGGCAACGGCGCATTTCCGGCGGCCACCAGCCCCTGTTCCTCCTCCTGTGCCGGCCTTGCCTTTTGCACCCGGTCGGAGAAGCGGAAACGGTGATAGCCGAAGAGGAAGACCAACAGGGCCACGCCCAGCCAGATCAAGCGGTTCCAGAGCAGCACGCCGTCCAGGGGCAGCAGGCGCGTGTTCTTGTCCGCCACGGACCAATACTTGGTGATAAGGTCCGTTGCGGCTCCGCCGAAGGGGTCCAGCAGGGAAGCGAGTTGCTGGTTTTCCATGTCGCTCATGTACGACCCGGCGACCGAGTAGCCCACGAAAAGCGCGATGGCCGTGATGAAGGAGGCCATGGTGGAACGAAGCAGGACGGCCACGGCGAAGATGATCGCAGCGGCAAACAGGACGTTCGGCAAGGCGATGACGAAGAAGGCCTCCAAGTGCGGAAGCACATGGTTCGGCCCCACGCGCAAGGGATCCACGGAAGGCCACCAACTGCCCAGCACAATGCCCAGCGAAACGCCGAGCAACGGCAGGGAGGCAATGAAGGTGCTGCCCAGGAATTTCCCCACCAGGTAACTGCGTTTGCTCACCGGCGTGCTGAAGATGATCTGCGCCGTGTCACTGGTGAAATCGCGTATCGCCGTGCCGTTCACGAAGGCGGTCACCATCAGGACGGCGATGAAGGACATCGCCCCGTAGAACTGGTACACCACGTAAGGCGCATTCTTGTACACGTTGCCGATGCCGCCGCCGATCCGCACATTGTCCGATATCACGGCGAAGAAGGGCAGCAGGCCGACGATCAGGAAGAAGATGTACACCATGGGCTGCCGCAGCCAATAGCGCACCTCGAAGAGGAAGAATTTCCGGGTCATTGCGCGGCGGTTTGGGCGTTGCTGCGGCTGATGGCGCCGAAGAAGACATCCTCCAGGCCCGGCTCGGCGGCCAGAAACCCCTCTCCCGGCCGTTCGTCGCTGAGCAAATGGATCACGGGCACCCCCGCCACCAAGCGGTTGCTGATCAGTTTCCCACTGGCCGCATAGCCCTCCAGCTCACTCTTGGCGATGCGCTTCTCCCACACCTTGCCCTCGATCGCGCGCAGTGAATCCTCCGGAGGGCCTGCGTAAAGCACCTTGCCCTTGTTGATGATGGCCATGTTGCTGCACAGCTCGCGCACGTCCTGCACGATGTGCGTGCTGAGGATCACCACCACGTTCTCGCCGATCTCCGTGAGCAGGTTGTAGAAACGGTTGCGTTCCCCGGGGTCCAGTCCGGCCGTGGGCTCGTCCACGATGATGAGGTTGGGCGCACCGATCAGGCATTGTGCAATGCCAAAGCGCTGCTTCATGCCGCCGCTGAAGCCGCTGAGCCGCCGCTTCCGCTGGTCCCACAAATTCACGCGCTGCAACAAGGCCTCCACCAATGCCTTGCGCTCACCTTTGGCCACTACGCCCTTCAGCAGGGCGATGTGGTCCAGCATTTCGTAGGCGTTCACCTTGGGGTACACGCCGAATTCCTGCGGCAGGTAGCCCAAGGTGCGGCGCACCGCGTCCTTGTCCGCCAGCACATCGATCTCCCCGAGCCTCGCACTGCCGGCATCGGCCTCCTGCAAGGTGGCCAGGATGCGCATCAGTGTGCTCTTGCCCGCACCGTTGGGCCCCAGCAGGCCGAACATGCCCTTGGGGATGGTGAGGCTGACATTGTCCAGCGCCTTCACGCCGTTGCCGTAGGTTTTGCTGAGTCCTTCGATGATCAGGTCCATGGGGTGGTCATTGTTTCGGTGGAAAGGTGCGAAAAGACCGCAGACCGGGGTGTGCGATCACATGGGCGGTCAAGTTCGCCGTTGTCCGGTGATTGACGGATGGCAGGTGCGGAAGTTACAGGCCGGAATAACTTGCGCCATGCCTTCCCCCTTGCCCGGCGTGGTGCACTTTACCGGCCATAAAGGCGCAGTGTATGCACTGTGCAACGCTGGTGAACGTGACCATTTCCTCAGCGCCGCCGGGGATGGCACCGTTGTTCAATGGGCCCTGCACCACCCCGGAACGGGTGTGGCGCTTGCCCAGGTGCATCGCGCCATCTTCGCCCTGCACCGGGCACGGAACGGGCTTTTGTACATCGGTGATGAGGATGGGGGCCTGCATGTGGTTGACCCGGTGCGGCACGTGGAGCTGCTCCTCGAACGGGCGCATGGGAAAGGCATCTTCAGCATGGTGCAACTACCGGATGGCCGAATCGCGGTGGCCGGTGGGGATGGATCACTTTCCATTTGGAGCACGGCGGCGGGCGGCCATGGCGGAACCACGCTGCAACGCAGGATCCCGCTCAGCGACGACAAGCTGCGCGGCCTGGCGTTGAACCCCGACGGACAATTCCTGGCGGTGGCCTGCGGCGATGGCAGCATCCATGTGCTCGACAGCACCCACCTCAACGAGCAATTCACCCTGGCAGGCCATGGCAAGGGTGCAAACAGCTTGGCCTGGCATCCCGCAAAGCCGTTGCTGGTAAGCGGCGGCAAGGACGGCCACCTCCGTTTCTGGCGCACCGATGCCGGGTTCGGGCCCATGCACGCTTTCCCCGCGCACAAGGACACCATCTACGCCATTGCCTTTAACCGGGACGGAACGCAATTGGCCACAGCCTCGCGCGACAGGACCGCCAAACTATGGGATGCGGGCACCTTTGATCCACTGCGGCGCTTGGACCGCCACACCGGTGGACACGGCTATTCGGTGAACTCCGTTTGGTGGTTGAACGACCACACCCTGCTCACTGCAAGCGATGACAAGACCGTGGTGGCGTGGAACGTGCAGCGCCCCTAAGCCATGCCTTTCCGCAAGCCCTCGATCATGGATTTGGGCACTTGGGACAGGTCAAGCACCACCAGGCCGTCCAGTGCATCGTTGAAGTGCGGGTCGCGGTTGAAACCGATGATCTTGGCGTTCAGCGACAGGTAGCGCTTCAACAGGACGGGCACCGTGGAGCCGCTCGCCTCGATGTCGGAGATCAAGTGGTCCAATTTCTTGATGTCCTCGCCGGAAGCTTCCAGCAGGGCACTTCCGTCCGTTTTGTCGATGCCCGCGTAAAACCTGTTGCGTGGTTTCACGTGCTTGGCCAGTGCCTCGTCGTAGTGGTGCTTTTGCACGAACTCCGTGATCAGCCTCCTTGAAAACTTGC
>CALMYC010000012.1 GCA_937873385.1 uncultured Flavobacteriales bacterium
TGAATTCCTCAAAGATCACCTCGTCCATCTTGCTGCCGGTCTCGGTGAGCGCGGTGGCGAGAATGGTGAGCGAGCCCCCGTTCTCGATCTTCCGGGCCGCACCAAAGAAACGCTTGGGCTTTTGCAATGCATTGGCGTCCACACCGCCGGAGAGGATCTTGCCGCTGGCCGGTTGCACCGTGTTGTAGGCGCGGGCCAGTCGCGTGATGGAGTCCAGCAGGATCACCACGTCGTGGCCGCATTCGGTGAGGCACTTGGCCTTTTCCAACACCATGCTGGCCACGGCGACGTGCCGGGTGGCGGGCTCGTCGAAGGTGCTGGCGATCACTTCGGCCTTCACGCTGCGTTGCATGTCGGTCACCTCTTCAGGCCGCTCATCGATCAGCAGCACGATCAAGTACACCTCCGGGTGATTGGCCGCGATGGCATTGGCCACGTCCTTCAACAGGATGGTCTTGCCGGTTTTTGGCTGCGCCACGATCAGGCCGCGCTGGCCCTTGCCGATGGGGGCGAAGAGGTCCAGCACGCGTGTGCTGAGGTTGCCGCCCTTGGTGGTGAGGTCGAACTTTTCGTCCGGGAAGAGGGGCGTGAGGAACTTGAACGGAACGCGGTCGCGCGCCCATTCCGGGTCACGGCCATTGATGCTGTCCACCTTCACCAACGGGAAAAACTTGTCCTGGTCGCGGGGTGGGCGCACAAAGCCGTGAACGGTGTCCCCGGTCTTGAGCCCCGTTTGCTTGATCTGTTGCTGTGTCACATACACGTCATCCGGCGAAGGCAGGTAATTGTAATCACTGCTGCGCAGGAATCCATAGCCCTCCGGCATCACCTCCAGTACGCCATCCGTCTCTATGAACGCCTCAAAGGCAGGCTGTTGTTGCTGCTGCTGTTGCTGTTGATTGCGTTGCTGTTGCTGCTGGTTGCGTTGCTGTTCCCTGTTCTGGTCGCCGCCGGCACCTCGCTGCTCCTGCTGTTCGCGTTGTCCCCGCTGTTCGTTGCGCGGCTGGTCGCGGTCCTGATGGCGTTGTTGGCCCCGCTGCTCTGGTTGCCCGACATTCCGGCCCGCAGGTGCGCCACCGCGTTCCTCTTGCGCCGGAGGGTTGATCTCCACTTGTCGGGCCCGGTCTGCCGGGGCTGGCGGATCTCCTGCTTCCGGTGTGCCGGGTTCAGCTTGTGGCTTGTTGCGTTCGCCCGGTATGCGGGGCCGGCGGCTGCGGCGTTCGGTGCGGTCGCGCGGGTCAAACCGGTCATTGGTCCCGTCGGGCCGTTCAACTTGCCGTTGATGGTGGTCGGGGTGCCCACCCCGGTGTTCCGCTGGCCCGCCATCCCCAAGGCCCGTTATTTCCCTTGGGCTCTGAGCACCTGTCTGGTCAACAGGGTTCTGCACGTCGTTCGCCTCTTCTTCTTCGTCCTCGTCATCATCATCGTCATCGTCGTCATCATCATCGTCATCGTCATCGTCATCGCTTGCTTCGTTCTCCTCCTCATCGTCCGGCATGGGGTCCGGGCTTTCATCGGCCACGGCCATTTCCGCGATGGCATCCGTGTCCCGGTTGTCCTTGGAGTTGGCCGTTTCCAGGATCTTTGCGATGAGCTCCTGCTTTTTCAGGGTGTCCACCTTTTTCAGCTTGAGGCGTTTGGCGATCTCCTTGAGGTCGGCCAGCTTCAATGCCTCCAATGCGGCTTTGTCGTACATGTTCTCAGGTTCGGTGAGTGGGGCGGCATGGATTGCCGCAAATCGCCACCAGGGCCAGTGATAATCTTAAGTATCGGGGAGAAGGGAGGCCAGCGCATGAAAGCAGCCAGCCATGGTTGAAGGGCACAATATTAGCGCGGCCCGTGATCAAATCAAACTTTCTTTTTCAGGGTGTGTGCACCGGACCTTCACCATCATCGTGCAAACGGTTCCGGGCCGGGTTACCTTTGCCCAATGGAGCATGATGAGGCCCGACACCGGATGCGCGAGGCGCTGAACAAAGTCCATGAATGGCCCTCGCTGTACATGTTCAAGTTCATCATGGAGCCGGACGACCACCGCATCAACGCCGTGCTTGCCGTTTTCCCCCCGGAAGTGGAGGTGCTGCGCAAGTACAGCCAGGCCGGTAAGTATGTCGGCCTTACCGTGAAGGAGGTCATGATGAGCGCGGATGAAGTGGTGGCCCGCTACGACCAGGTTGCACTGATCGAGGGCGTGATCGTACTATGATCGCCGTGATGGACCTGGACGCGTTGCGCACTGTACTGCTCATCACCTTGCCCATTTTGGTCTTGGCGGCGGCCTACCGGTGGTTCAAGCAATACGTGCGGCTTCATCACACGCCCGTGCCAAAGCATGTGGAACTCGTGGCCATCGAGGTGATGTACCATCCCGCTAAGCTCCGCGTGGAACTTTCCTTGCCCGCGGCCGGTGAGGTCTTTCCCGCCATGCTTTCGAGCCGCCATGCCCGGCTTCATGATTGGCCGCCCATGCAGGTTGCACAAGGCGACCATGTGCTGGAGCTTCCGCTGGACGGGGAGCTGGACGGCCATTATTTTTTTGAGATCGCCACGGGCACGCAACGCACCGAACGCCGTTTTACCTTCCGGAAGGCATGAAAGCCAGGCTGGTCGCCAGCGCCGCGTTCATGCTCATGGTGATCTGCGCCAGGGCGCAGCAGCAACAGTCCGCAAAACCCACCATCCAAGGATTTTTCCACTTGCCGGTAGCACTCGGAAATCCGGTCTTCAATGACCTGGCGGATGTGCTTGGCCAGGTGGACGGTTCGTTCCAGATGCCGTTCTACAAGGGGTTGGGGGCGGGTCTCGGTGTGAATGCCTCGTTCTACGAATTGAATGAGCATGGCCTTGCCACGGAGGTCACCGACGGCAGTACAACCCGTATGCTCTATTACGGTAAGTTGTTCTGGACCCACCCTACGGGCAAGCAATCCTTTTTGGAGCTCAATGCCAAGCTGGGCCAAGGCACCTGGGCATGGGACTGTACCACATGCGGCAACAATGAACGCCAGGTGGCATTCCATTGGGCGGCGAACGCGGCGTGGTTCATCCATGCGTCGGATAATTTGGCCTTTGGGCTCTCACTCGGCTATCAGGCGGATGATAGCCGGTTCGGGCCAGGGGTGATCGGGCTTCAACGGTTCCCGGGCCGCACCGATACCGGCGCACCATACCGTTTCCTTACCGTTGGCCTCGGGTTCAGCACCGGCTTCGAAAGATCCAAGGACGGAATTTGGTAAGGCGTTCAGCTGCGGTCCACAAGGGCGTCCACGGCCTGTTCCGCGTTCCTTGCGCCGTCCACAAATCCCAGCACACGCAGCATCACGCGGTCCAGAAGGGTGTCCGGGCAGCTTGCCCCGCTGGTCAGTATGATCGTTACGGGGCGCTTGGCGGGCAACCAACCCTTTGTGTGCTTCAATTGCTGCGCCGGGTAGTCGAAGTGTTCGATCTTGGTTGCACTGGCCAGTTCCTTGTCCCCGTTGATGAAGAAGGTCGGGAATTTGTTTTCCAGCATTTCCACGATGTGGCTCGTGTTGCTGCTGTTGTACCCGCCTACCACCAGGGCAAGGTCGGCTTCCTCCTTCAGCAATTCCGCGGTGGCGTCCTGGTTGTCGTTGGTGGCGTAGCACAAGGTGTCACGCGTATCGGCAAAATGGTCCTTTGCGCGGTCCTTGCCGTACTTGCGTTCCATGACTTCCCGCAGGTGGTCGGCTATGGCTTGCGTTTCGGTGGCCAACATGGTGGTTTGGTTCACCACCCCCACACGCTGCAAATCCCGCTCGGGGTCAAAGTCGGTGGTGCACCGCGTGCCGAACAATTCCTGGAACCGCTCCGATGGAAGGTCCCCGAGAATGATGCGGCCCAGTTCCTTGGTCTCCTCCAGGTCTCGCACGATCACGGCCGGCGATCCCTTGGCGGTGTGGCTGAACGTGGCCCGGGTTTCCTCGTGGTAGTACTTGCCGTGGATCAGCGCCGTGAGGACTGTCTTGGCGATCCCGGTCCGGATGTCCTCGACGCCGAGCGACTCCAGCCGTTGCTGGATGAACGCCGCCGTTTGCACCTCCTCGAAGCCGAGTTCGGGATGTTCGTGCAGCCAGCGTCGGTCGGCGATGACGCCAGGCAGCAATTCGTCGATCTCGTTCTGAAGTGTCGTGACCACGCGGGACTCCTTCATGGTGTGGCCAGAGGCCGTTCAACACGCATCAGCGTGCAGCATCGCCTGCAAGAAACCGCAAGGCAACGGTCGTCGTGGCTTCGATGCCGGTTGCGAGCGCATCTTCATCGATGTCGAACCGAGGATGATGGCAATCATAGGTGATTCCGCGTTCCACGTTGCCGGAACCGCAGTAGATGAACGTCCCCGGCCGGTGTTGCAGGAAATAGGCGAAATC
>CALMYC010000013.1 GCA_937873385.1 uncultured Flavobacteriales bacterium
CCTTCCTCCCGGCATCATCCCGCAGGATCATGTCGTTGAACTGTTCCGTCGTCACCAAGCGGCCCATGGTGCGGATGGTGAGCTCGGTGTTGTTCCCCTCAATGCTGCCGCTGGGGAGCTCAACGTTTTCCTTGGACAGCGCGTTGCTGATATCCTGCGGAGTGATGCCGAACCCGGTCATCTTCAACGGGTCGAGCAGCAGCTTCATGCTGTATTTCCGTTCGCCCCAAATGTTCACGGTGCTGACGCCGGGAATGGTCTGTATGCGCTCCTTGAACTGGTTGGTGGCGATGTCGGTAAGCTCCAGGAGCGAGCGCTGGTCGCTCTGGATGGTCATGCTGATGATGGCGCTGGCATCGGCATCGCTCTTCACGGTGATCGGCGGGTCCACATCGGGGGGCAGGGTCTTGAGGGCGCGGCTTACCCGGTCCCGCACGTCGTTGGCCGCCGCCTCCAGGTTGGCGTCCAAATTGAATTCCACGGTGATGGAACTGCGGCCGTCACTGCTGATGCTGGTGAGCGAGCGGATACCGGCGATGCCGTTGATGCTTTCTTCCAGGATCTCCGTTACCTGGCTCTCCATGATATCCGCATTCGCGCCCTGGTAGTTGGTGGTGACGGTGATCACGGGCGGGTCCACGCTGGGGAATTCGCGTACCCCGAGGTAGGTGAAGCCCACGATGCCGAAGAGCACGATGAGGATGGAGATCACCGAGGCCAGTACCGGCCGGTTGATGCTGATGGAACTGATGTTCATGCGGATCGGTCGATCTGATGATCAGAAGATGAGATGATGAGATGATGGCCTTGCACACTCCCGCCGCATGGCATTGATAGGGCGTGCCGCTTCCACGCCTGACAACGAACAACTGACACCCACGAACTGCGCATGACATACCTCATCATTGATCGATCGCCGTGCTGTCCGCATAGTTCACCACGCTGCCCGTTTCCGGCGGCGCGGCTTTCACCGGCATGCCGTCGCGCAATTGCAGCAGGCCCGTGGTGATCACGGTATCGCCGGCTTCCACACCTTGCACCAGTTGGACCTCCGTGTTGGTGCGGATGCCGGTATGCACGCGCCTGGAGACGGCCTTGCCTCCCTTGATCAAAAGCACCTTTTGCCCCTGGATGTCCGGGATCAGCGCTTCCGTGGGGATCATCAGGGCATCGTTCACATGTGACAGTGCCACGTTCACACGGACAAATGCTCCGGGGCGCAAATGCCCGTTGGCATTGGGGTTGAGGGCACGCACGCCGATGGTGCGCGACACGGGGTCAACCCCAGGGTCCACCGCGTACACCTCACCGGGGTGCCGCGTCGTGTCGCCTTCCAGCGTGAAGGTGATCTTGGTCCCGGGTGCCAGGTCGCGGCCGGTCTGTTCCGGTACGGTGAAATCCACCTTGATGGGTTGCACCTGCTGAAGGTCGGCGACCAGCGTGTTCGGTGAGACATAGCCGCCCACACTGACCTGGCGCAACCCGATCTTGCCGCCGAATGGCGCACGGATCACGGTCTTGGCGATCATGGCCTTGAGGTTGTCGCGGTCGGCCTGGGCGCTTTGCAGCGCGATCCGCGCGTCGTCGTAGACCTGTTGGCTCACCCCCTGAACAGCCAGCAATTGCTTTTTCCGGGCTTCATCGTCCTGGGCGAGCTGCACTGCCAGTTCAGCCTTGCGGAGCTGTGCTTGGAGGTCATCATCATTGATGCGCAGCACTTCCTGGCCCTTGGCCACGGTGCCGCCTTCCTTGAACCCGATCGATTCCACGCGGCCTGCCACCTCGCTGCGCACCTCCACGGCTTCGTTGGGCAGCAAGCTTCCCGTGGCTTGGAACGTATTGGACAAAGGCTGGGTGTGAAGCACTCTCACCAGCACTTGGATCGGGCCATCGGGGCCCCGGCCTTGGGCCTTGTCCTTTCCACCGCCGCAAGCCGCCAGCATGCCGGCCAGGATTGCTGCGGGAAGCAGGGTGGAACGCACGGGGAACATGTTCAATGGGGTGGGTGGGTTCATTCGCTCAGGTGGCTTTCGTGCAACCGGCCCAACGCACTCCTCAGTTGGAGGAGGAACCGGCCGCGTTCATCCGGCCCCAGCTCCTTCAGCGCAATACGGTCCAGGGCAGTGTGGGCTTTCTTTATCTCCTTGGCGGCTTGGGCGGCTTTGGGCAGCAGTTTCAAGTGGTGTTTTCTGCGGTCATCAGGGCATACGGCGCGTTCCACGAAGCCGCATTCGCACAAGTGGTCGATGCAGCGTGCCATCGCCACCTTGTCCATGTGCAGGGCATCCGCCAGTTCCTGCTGGCTGATGCG
>CALMYC010000014.1 GCA_937873385.1 uncultured Flavobacteriales bacterium
CAACGGCGCCAACTGCCGGGCCAACCAGTATTCGTTGCCCGCATCGTCCACGTGGCGGATGCCATCGAAGGTGGCCTGGTGCTGCTTGTTGATCTTCCGTTCGCTCATGGCTGCGTTCTTTTCAAACGTTTATCTTCTTCAGGTTATCCAAGATCGCCTTGTTCAGCTCGGCCTCTTCCTTCAGCTGCGCGGCAAATTCGGCTTGCAGCGCCGCGAAGCGCTCAACCCTGGTTGAAAGTTGGTGGCTGGTCATGCGGCTAGCTTTATCTTCTCACTCGCATTGTTGCGTTCGGACCAAAGGATGTACGCGGCGCCCTTGTTCTTGAGGGCATCGAGGTATTCCCGCTTCACTTCGTTCTCCTCGTTGTTGATGATGGCCAAACCTGTAAGCCCTTTTCCGGTCTGCTGCTCGCGAATGCCCTTCACGTCGTCCCACTTGAAAAGGAACTGGGGCAGGTTGTTCAGCGTGAGCGAATTGAACGCTTGGATAACGATCTCCTTGGCCTTGTAAGCGATCTGGAAGTCGAAGGTGAACTCCAAGCCGCTGGCGCCGCGGCTGATGAACTGTGGGGTGTACACAAGGTCCTGCATGTCCAGGTATTCACGCACGTCCTCCACAAAAACAGAGGCCACGGTGTGCTTGGCCAGGTAGTGCAGATCATTCGCCTCGGACATGGCCGTGATCATGTCCAGTTTGCGCTGTGCAAAGCGGGCGGCATCCGTGCGCACGATAAGCTCATCACCCTCGTGGCTGATCCCGTGGTTGGCCAGTATGCGGTCGAAGAGCACCTTGCGCTTGGGCGACCGGGTAATGGAGAGTCCGCTCAATTCCAAATTGCGGAGCGTGACCCCGTCATCGCTGAGAAGGATCTGTTCGCCTTCCCGCTTGGCGTACACATCCAGCGTGTCGTTGAAAAGCCCGGTGAAGGGGGTGCTGATCTCCACCCAATCACTGCCCTCGCTCCGGGTCACGATGGTCTTGTCCTTCAGGAACCTGAAGTAATCGTTCATGATGGTTTCCAGCCAGTTCATAGGATCCGGAGTTGAGGGTTCTCAATGGAGACCTGCGTTGCGATGTTCAACCGCTTGCAGAACGCCAGCACTGCGTTGCGAACGTGGTCCATGCCTTGGATGTCTTTCACCGGGAAGCTGTCTGCTTCCAATGGAACGGCCCAAGCCAGCGTAGGAAAGCCATCCACCACGTAGTGAATATGCCCCGGCCATTGGTCGAGGAACATGCCTGCATAGGGATGGAACCTTCGCGGCACGGCATCGGTGAGGCTCACGGGGTTCCGGTGCCGGGAGTGGTAGTCCACCCGGAGCAGGCCATGTTGGGCGGTGTCATCCTGGTGGTGCAAGCCGATCTTCAAGGCCTTCTTCGGGCTTTCCTGAATTTCCACCCGGAGGTCAAGTTCCATTTCAGTAGGGACTTTTAGTTTCCAGTGAATGTTCAGCGGTGTGTTTAAGGTCAATCGTACCGAACGCACGATACCTCCATCTTGGGTGATGAATTTTTCCAAGCCAAGGATATGTTCGGCGTATTCAGTTGTCATATTGGACCCCTATCCGTTTGATGGAATTTCCACCTTCTTCAGGTTTGCCAAGATAGCCGCGTTCAGCTCGGCCTCTTCCTTCAGCTGCGCGGCAAATTCGGCTTGCAGCGCCGCGAAGCGCTCGGCGAAATTGAAGTCGTCCTCTTCCTCGGCCAGGCCCACGTAGCGGCCGGGGGTGAGCACGTAGTCCAATTCTTTCACCCGGGAGATGGGGGCGGCGCAGCAGAAGCCGGGGATGTCGGTGTAACCACCCCGGCCTTCGGCCACCCCTCCGGGGGAGGGGAATTCTCTCCAGCGATGGTAGGTGTCCGCGATGGTGTCGATGTCGGCCTCGCTGAACTCGCGCGTGCGGCGGTTCACCAGGTGGCCCATGTGCCGCGCATCGATGAAGAGGATCTCGTTGGTGCGGTTCCTGAACTTGCCGTTGGCGCGGTTGCGGCTCATGAACCAGAGGCTGGCGGGGATCTGGGTGTTGAGGAAGAGCTTGGCGGGCAGGTTCACGATGCAATCGATGAGGCCGGCTTCCACCATGGCCTTGCGGATCTCGCCTTCGCCGCTGCTCTTGCTGGTGAGGGCGCCCTTGCTGAGCACCACACCCGCCTGCCCGCTGGGGCTGAGGTGGTGGATGAAGTGCTGCATCCACGCGAAGTTGGCGTTGCCGGCGGGCGGCACACCGTATTTCCAACGGCCGTCGGTGCGCAGCAGGTCGCCGCTCCAATCGCTCACGTTGAAGGGCGGGTTGGCGATGATGTAATCGGCCTTCAGGTCCTTGTGGGCATCGTTGAGGAAAGAGCCTTCGCTGTTCCACTTCACCTGCGAGCTGTCCAGCCCGCGGATGGCGAGGTTCATCTTGGCCAGCCGCCAAGTGGTCTGGTTGCTCTCCTGCCCGTAGATGCTGATGTCGTTGACCTTGCCCTGGTGCTCGGTGACGAATTTTTCGGATTGCACGAACATGCCGCCGCTGCCGCAGCAGGGGTCGAACACGCGGCCCTTGTAGGGCTCCAGCATCTTCACGAGCAGTTCCACCACGCTGCGCGGGGTGTAGAACTGGCCGCCCTTCTTGCCCTCGGCCAGCGCGAACTCGCCCAGGAAGTACTCGAACACATGGCCCAGCACATCGGCGCTGCGGCTCTTGGCATCGCCCAGGGCGATGTTGCCGATGAGGTCGATGAGGCCGCCGAGGCTGGTGGGGTCCAGGTTCTGCCGGGCATACACCTTGGGCAGCACGCCTTTGAGCGAGGGGTTCTCCTGCTCGATGGCGTCCATGGCATCATCCACCGTTTTGCCGATGGTGGGCTGCTTGGCGTGGCTTTGCAGAAAGCTCCACCGCGCGCCGGGCGGGACGAAGAAGACGTTCTCGGCCTTGTACTCGTCCTTGTCCTCGGGGTCGGCGCCTTCGGCTTCCTCGGCCTTCAGCCTGTCGTACAACTCCACGAAGGCATCGCTGATGTATTTGAGGAAGACCAGCCCGAGCACGATATGCTTGTACTCGGCGGCGTCGATGTTCTTGCGGAGCTTGTCGGCGGTTTTCCAGAGCTGCTTTTCGATGGGCTCTTCGGCGGTGGGTTTGGGCTTTCGGCCTCTGGTCTTGGCGGGCTCCACCGCTGGTGGTCGGTTCTCGGGCATCACTAGGGAATGACAATATGGACGTGCATAGCTTGCGAATGTAGGAGCGAAGGGGCGTTTGTCAACGCATTCCTCACCCCACCCGGTCCAACCCCGTTCTCCCGCTCCCCATCCCCTTGAACGCCGAGGGCGTCATGCCCGTGAGCTTCTTGATCCCGCCGTGACCGGGCAGGCGCTGCGCGCTGAGGTGGGCTGTCCGTATCTTCGCATCATGTTCACCAAGTTGGACCTGATCGAGCGCATCATCGCCACAACGGACGAAAAGGTGCTGGAGAAAGTGAGCAAGGCGCTTGCGACAGAGAAGGATGATCTCGCGTTCACCAAGGAGCATTTGGCCTTGCTGGAGGAGCGGCGCGCGCGACGCAATGCCGGTGAAGGAATGGGCTACTCCCTGACCGAGGTGAAACGGATGCTGAAGAAGAAATGAAGCGGCCGTTGGAACACCTCGTCACAGTAGCTGCCAAGTACCAGGTGCGGGAGAACGGATTCCGCTATGCGCCGGTGGCGCGGTTCCCGTATCGCATCGTATTCGAGTTGGACGATGATGTGGTGGTGGTGTACAACATCTACCACACAAGCCGAGGACCGTTGACGCCCAAGTGACCGATCGATAGTTGGTCTACCCCACCCCACCCGGTCCAACCCCGTTCTCCCTTTCCCCATCCCCTTGAACGCCGAGGGCGTCATCCCGGTGAGCTTTTTGAACTGTGCGCTGAGGTGGGCCACGCTGCTGAAGCCGGTGCGGTGGGCGATCAGGCCAACCAGTTCCGCAGGCGCTTGCGGATCTCGGAGAATGTGGCCTCGGAAACTTCTCCGATGCTTCCCTGGATCACCTTGCTCGGCAAGGTGGCCAGTTGCGCAACACGGATCAGGCTCGGGAATTGAAGGCCCATGCGCCGATAGTCCGGGTGTTTCGCATCCACCAGCATATCCAGGTCCCGTACTTCCCGATGCACCTGCGTGCTATCTGCGCATACCAACAGGTCGTTGAACGGTGGGACCACCACGACGATGACCGCCGGGCGCATCTTTCGTTGCCCATCGCCCTGCACAAAGGCCCAGCGCACCACGTCGCCCGGCTTCATTTCCCGTAGTCCGGGTTCGGCTCCTTCAGTACCAGCCCACTGATGTCAGGCTCTTCATCCCCGTATGCTGATGCTTCGAAGATGGCGGATGCCGCGATCAGTTCTTCCTCGTGTTCATCGCGGCTGCCCGGTGTTTGGGCACGAAGCAGCTCCAACAGGCGCTTCACCTTCGTCAACACGGTGGCATCGTTGGTATTCACCAAGGCGCCGACCAGTTCGAGCTTGAGCGCTTGGATGTCCATTACTTTTCAAAGATAGGGCCACTCGTGTGCTCACACCTCATCCAACCCCACCCTCCCTCCCGCTGGCATGCGGGACCCGATCCCCTTGAACGCCGAGGGCGTCATCCCCGTGAGCTTCTTGAACTGCGCGCTGAGGTGGGCCACGCTGCTGAAGCCCGTGCGGAAGGCGATCTCGCTGAGGGTGAGCTCGTCGTAGCGGATCAGTTCCTTCACGCGCTCCAGGCGTTGCAGCAGGAAGAACTGCTCGATGGTGATGCCTTCCACCTGCGTGAAGAGCGCGGAGAGGCTGGAGTACTCCTTGTGCAGCAAGCCGCTGAGCAGTTCGCTGAGCTTCACTTTCGGGGCGGCCTCGTCGCCGTGGTGGACGAGCTTCACGATGGCGGCCTTGATGCGGGCGATGGTGGCGGCGTCGCGGGAATCCACCAGCTCGAATCCTTCGCGTTGCAGGGCTGCGCCAAGAGCGGTAAGCTGGGTTGCCGTGGGTTCCTTTTCCAACTCCACTTCGCCGAGGTCGATGTGCTTTGCCGCGAGGCCGTTGGCGGCAAGCACGCGTTGCACGGCGGCCACGCAGCGGGCGCAGACCATGTTGCGGATGGTGAGGGTGGCCATGGTGCAAAGGTCGGTGCTGCCGGGGGAGCCTAACTTTCGGCCATGCGGAACTTCCTGCTGCCCTTCGTGCTTTTCGCCTGCCTCACGGCACGGCCCCAGGTTGCTGCGGTGCAGCAACTGCTGGATGCGGTGAACGCGGATTCGCTGGTGTGGCGGGCGCAGCGGCTCACCGGGCAAGTGGCGGTGGACGTGGGCAGCGGCGCGCAAACGATCGTGTCGCGGAACTCCTTTCAGCCGGGCAATGCGCTGGCGGAGGCATGGCTGCAGCAGGAGTTTTCGCGGATGGGCTATGCGCCAACGGTGCAGGCGTTCAGTGGCAATGGTGCCAACGTGCTGGCGGAGAAGCCGGGCCTGATGCATCCGGAGCGGAAGGTGATCATCTGTGCCCACTACGATGCGATGCCGGGCGGAACCACCGCGCCCGGCGCGGATGATGACGGAAGCGGCGTGTGCGCCGTGCTGGAGGCGGCGCGCGTGATGGCCGGGCAGGAGTTTGAAAACACGGTGGTCTTTGCCCTGTGGGACAAGGAGGAGCAGGGCATGCTGGGCAGTGCCTATTACGCCAGCGCCGCAGCGGGGAACGATGAACAGATCACTGCGGTGGTGAACATGGACGCCATCGGCTACGACGGCAACGGCGACGGCCTGATGCGCATCCACGCGCGTGCCGTGGGGAGCAGCATCGCCATTAAGGATTCCGCCCTGGTGGTGAACACCACTTACGGCTTGGACCTGCCGATCGCGATCAACGATCCCGGCGAGACGTACAGCGACCATGCCTCCTTCTGGGACGAAGGCTACGGTGCCATCCTGGTGATCGAGGATTTCGACGATGATCCCAATCCGCACTACCACACGCCGAGCGACCGGCTGGAGTTCATGGACACCGTGTATTGGCAGGGCCTCACACGCCTGGCCATCGGCACGGCCGCGGTGATGGCGGTGCCGTACGGCAGTGCAGGCATTGGGGAAGCGCGCGCCGGTGAAGGACCGCTTTCCATGGGGCTGTTCCCCAATCCCGCGTTGCAACGCGTTGCGGTCCGGCTCCAGGGCATGGGTGCAGGTCCGGTAAAGATCACCGTGGTGGATGCCACCGGCCGTACGGTACGAGCCGCCCGGTTCAGCCAAGGAGCCGTGATGGCGGGCCCGCTTCAAGTGGACCTCGGCGGAATTGCACCGGGACTTCTTTCCATCCGCGCCAACAACGGAAATTCCGCGCTGGTGGAGCGCTTGGTGCTTTTGCCTTAGCGCCTTTGCAGCGGCTGCACGCCCAGCTTGGCGTCGATGTAGTCCAGGATCTGCGTGTAGAGGTGGACCCGGTCCTTGCCGCGTACGTTGTGCTCATGGCCGGGGTAGTAGAAGAAGTCCGGATACACGCCTTTGTCCACGCAGCTTTTCAGGAAGCGCAAGGCATGTTCGGGCACCACGGTCACGTCCATGTTGTCCTGGATCAGCAGCAGATTGCCGCGCAGATGATCGGCGAGGGGGGGAAGGGCGGTTTCGTCATAGCCCGTTGGGTTTTCCGCCGGTGTGTCCATGTAGCGCTCGGTGTACATCACTTCGTACAGGCGCCAGTCCTGCACCGCGCCGCCGGCCACGCCCACCTGGAACAGGCCGGGGTTGCGCAGCATCAATGCCTCGGTGACGTGCCCGCCGAAGCTCCAGCCGTGAACGGCCATGCGGTTCCCGTCCACATAGGGCAGGCTTTTCAGGTACTCCGCGCCATGCACCTGGTCCTTCACCTCGGTGATGCCCAGCTGCCGGTAGATGGCCTGCTCGAAGGCGAGCCCGCGGTTGCCGCTGCCATGCCCGTCCAGCGTGAAGACCACGTAGCCGCGCTCGGCTGCTTCCAGCATCCACAGCGAAGCGCCGCCCAGGAAGCTGTTGGTGACCAGCTGCACGTGCGGGCCGTTGTAGGTGTACACGATCACCGGGTACTGGTCGCGGCTTTGGAAGAAGCTGGGCTTGATGATGCGCCCGTTGAGCACATCTCCGTTCCCGCCCTGCACCTGCACGAACTCCACAGTGCCTCTGGCCACTTGTGCCAACGGGTCGCGGCTGGCCAGCAAGGTCTTCAGCACCTTGCCGGTGGCGGCGTCCAGAATTTCGGTCCTGCCCGGCACGGTGAGGCTGCTCCATTGGTCGATGAGGTAGCGGCCGTCGGTGCTGAGCTGGCCGCGGTGCGTGCCCGGGTCCCTGGTGAGCCGGGTCCACTTGCCGGTGCCGAGCTCCACGCGGTACAGGTGTGTTTCCATCGCGCCCTTCGGATCGTTGGGGTCGATCACCGCCGTGCCCTCCACGAACACGTTGCGTTCCTTGGCATCAAAGCCCACAATGTCCTTCACCACCCAATTGCCCTTGGTGAGCGGGCGCACCAGGCCGAGGTTGATATCGTACAGGTACAGGTGCCACCAGCCATCGCGCTGGCTCCAATGGATGTAGCGCGTGGGCTGCGTCTTCAGGAAGGTGAGCGGGTGCTCCGGCTCCAGCCATTTTTCGTTGTGCTCCTCGAACAGCGTGCGCACGGCCTGGCCGGTGGAGGCATCGTAGCGGATCACTTGGTAGTGGTCCGTGCTGCGGTTCAGCAGGATGATCACGATGTGCCGGTTGTCCGGGTCCCAGCTGATGTTGGTGAGGTAGTGGTCCGGCGGGCCGTCGGGTTTGATGAAGATGGTTTTGCCTGAACGCAGGTCGTACACGCCGAGCGTTACCTGGTGGCTGGTCTGCCCGGCCATGGGGTAACGGAATTTGTTGAAGGTGCTGGGCGTGGTGCTGATGTCCTCCACGTAATAAGGAGTCACCATTGTTTCGTCCATGCGGTAGAAGGCGAGCTTGCTGCCGTCCGGGCTCCAGAAGGTGCCCTTGGTGATGCCATATTCCTCGCGGTGCACGCTCTTGCCGTTCACGATGCCGTCGGTGCCGTCGAAGGTGACTTGCGTGATGCTGTCTTCGGGCCCGGCGATGAACAAGTTTTCACCTTTCGTGAAGGCGGTATGCCTGTATGTCTTGTCGTGGTCCTGGTGCTCGGCATCGTCCGGCGTGGTGAGGTGAAGCGTGCTGGTTTTTTTCGCCACGTCGTAGGCGTATGTGCGCGGACCTGCATCGAAGAAGAAGGTTTTCGCATCGGCCCATTCCACCGGGGGAAAGCGTTTCAGGCTGTCGGTCGGGGCAACGCCATGGTTCAGGTCCTTCACCGTCGCCAGTACCTGCTCCTTGTCCTTGCCGGTGTTGGCTTGCATCAACTGGTTGTCCTTGATGAAGCAGTAGCTGTCCGTTCCGGGGATCCACTGAAGGCCTTGTACTTGTGCCGGCCAGTAGGTGCGGCCATTGAGGATGGCATCGGCCAAGGTGAACCTGTGCTTTTCCTGGGCGGGAAGCAGGGTGGTTCCGAGAACAGCGATCAGCAATAGCGCACGACGGATCATGTACAGGGGTTGAAGTCGCGAAGGAAAGAAAGAAGTGCGGGAGTGTTGTCCTGGTAACGGAGAGCGGTTGGGCCTTCGGCTCCGCTCAGGCCAATTCAGTCCATTGGAGGTTGGATTGAGGATACTGGCCTGAGCGGAGCCGAAGGCCCGATGCAATTGTGATGGAAGTTCTCGCAAGGTAACCGTCCTCGGGACCTCGCGATGGGACTTCCCCGTCACACCCGTCGCCGCAGGGTCACGCCAAGAATTACCTGCGGAGAATAGCGGATCCCCCGTCGCCGCAGGGTCACGCCAAGC
>CALMYC010000015.1 GCA_937873385.1 uncultured Flavobacteriales bacterium
AACGTCCGCCAGAAGATCCTCGAGATTGCCGGCAAGGAGCTCGAGATCGACCCGGCCGACCTCGAGATCGTCGACGGCGAGGTCGCAGAGGCCGCCGTCCAGTCGCGCGAGGGGCGTGCGGCACGCGTCGACCACGACGGCACGCTCCCCCATCAGCCGACCTCCGGAAGCTCACCGGCCAGGACGCGCCGACGGACGGCCGGGCGGTCGATCTTGCCCGACCGCAGCAGCGGGAACGGATCCTCGTGCACGAGATAGCGGCGCGGCCGTTTCGCACGGGCGAGACGGTTCACGACGGCGCCCCGCAGATCCGTCCGCCGGAGCGTGGCCCGCGGTACCGGTGAGACGACGGCCACGACGACCTCCCCCCAGCGCGGGTCGTCGACGCCGACCACGACGACGCCGGCGACGCCGGCACAGGCGGCGACGGCCTCCTCGCCCTCCTCGGGCTGGACGTTCAGGCCCCCGGTGATGATCAGCGCCGAACCCCGTCCCGCGACGAAGAGGTTTCCGTTCTCGTCGATATGACCCATGTCCCCGACGGTCCACGCACCGTCGTCGGCGCGATGGGCGGCGGACGGCGGCGTGACGCCCCGGTAGCCGGAGAACAGCAGCGGTCCACGGGCGAACACGCGGCCCGGCCGTCCGGCGTCCAGGGGCCGGTCCTCGTCGTCGCGGACGGTGACCTCCACTCCCGGGAAGGCGCGCCCGACCGATCCCTCCGGTGTTCCGTCCCCGGTTCGCCGGATGGTGACGAACGAGAGCTCCGACGCCCCGTAGTACTCGACGATCTCGGAATGGGGCCACCGGTCGGCCACCCGGTCCGACGTGACCCCGTCCAGTCGCGCACCCGCGCACATGAGGTGGCGCGGCGCTCCGCCGCCGAGCCCGCCGGCCTCGACCATCCGGGAGAGGAGCGACGGGACGACGTAGACGACCTCCGGGGCCGACTCGCCCGCCCAGGACCGTCCGCCCGGCACGCCGCGCAGATCGATGTCCGCACCGCGGTGCAGCGCATGCAGGGCGCCGAACAGGAAGTGTGAACCGGAGAGCGGGCCGGGCACGGCCACCGTCTCGCCCTCGGCGATCTCCACGATCGTGTCCAGACCGGTGAAGCTGGCCCACCACGACGCGTGCGACCGCGCGAACGCCTTCGGCCGGCCGGCACTTCCCGAGGTGAACCCCACGTAGAAGTCGGCGTCGGGCACGGGCCCGTCCGGCGCGCTCCCGGGGCGGCGTGCCGGGGGGAGGAGCGCGACCCAGGCCCCGTCGGGATGCATCGACGCGCGCCACCCGCCGGCGACGAGACGTGCTCCGGCATCGGCCCGGTCCGCGGGGAGCACGACCGCCGACGGCGAGAGCTGCGTGATCGCGGCGTGCTGCTCGGACGGCGTCCATGCGGCGTCCACCACGCCCACGGCCCAGCCGGCCATCGAGAGCCCGGTGAAAGCCGCGAGGGCCTCGCCCGACTGCGGGGTCACCAGCGCGACGTCCCAGCGCGCGCCCACGGGCGTCGCACCCCAGGAGCGCGACCAGCGCATCATCCCCCGGGCGACCTCGCGGAAGTGGACGCCGTCGAGCGTTCCGGCGTCGTCGACGATAACGCCCGCCTCCCGGCGGGCGAGCGCACGCTCGCCGACCAGCCCGGCGGCATCGCGGGGGGTCACGCCCCCGTCTCTCCCCGTACCGTGCGGGGCGCGAGAAAGGGTGCGGCTCGCACGACGGCGGCCGCGACGACCGACGCGACGACCGCCTTCGCGATGTCGCCCGGGAGGTACACGTAGGTCACACGGGCGAACTTCGCGACCGAGATACCGCCGATCATCGCGCCCAGGGGGATGGCGATCGCGTACAGCACGGCCACGCCGCCGAGGAGGGAGGCCGTGGCACCCAACGCGATCTGGCCCCGGGGGGTTCGCGGCTCTCGCGCCCGGCGCAGGGCCACGGCGATCATCGCGACCGCGGCCGCCGCGAACGGGAATCCGATGATGAAGCCGGCCGACGGGGTGGTGAAGGGCGCCAGCCCGCCGCGGCCACCGGGCAGGACGGGCAGGCCGATCGCGACCAGTCCGACGAAGAGCGCGACCGAGAGGAACGCCTCGACGGGGACCAGGAGAAGCCCGGCGAGCATCACCCCCAGCGTCTGCACCGTGATCGGGACCGAGGACCCCGGCACGCTGATGGCGGGGGTGAGACCGAAGACGGCGACGAGTGCGGCGAATACGGCGATGCGGGCGATGCGCGGTCCGGACATCCGGGATCCTCCGGGACGGGTGGAGCACGAGGACTGACATGTCGTCACGCCACGTGATGAGCAGGCGTGACGATACTGGATCCACGCCCTCCCGGCCAGGGCCGGTCACCTCGCCGATCACGAGCGGCCGCAGCGGCGAGCGGTGGACACGAATAGAGTCCGCAGCCATGACGAGTGCTAACCAACGACGCGCCGCGGTCCTCGAGGCCGTCGCGCGCGCCGGAGCGGGCGGTGTCAGCGGGGAGAGCATCGCCGCGCGCCTCGGCTGCTCCCGCGCCGCCGTCCATCGCCATGTGGAGGCGCTCCGCCGCGAGGGCATCGCGATCGCCGGCGTCCACGAGGGCTACGTCCTGGGTCCGGAGTCCGACCCGGTCATCCCCGCGATCGTCGAGGAGGCCCTCTCCCCGCCCGTCGCCGGCCCCGTCCGCTGGGTCCGCTCCACGGGCTCGACCAACGACGACGTTGCCGCCGCCGCCCGGGAGGGCGCACCGGAGGGCCTCGTCATCGGCTCCGACGTCCAGACGGCCGGCCGGGGGCGCCGCGGACGCGCCTGGGTGACGGATCCCGACGACGCGCTCCTCTTCTCCGTACTGCTCCGGCCGCGGGTCGCCGCGATCGATGCGGGCTTCCTCCCGGTCCTGGTCGCCGTCGCGGTGGCCGACGCCGTCCATCCGGACGCGCGGATCGTCTGGCCCAACGACGTCATCGTGGACCGCCGGAAGGTGTGCGGGATCCTCTGTGAATCCGCGGCCGACGAGTCCGGGGTCGCATGGGCCGTGGTCGGCATCGGCGTCAACGTGAGGGGCGCACCCGACATCGCAGACGCGCGCTGGAGTGCCGGATCGCTGCGCTCGGTGGGTGCCCCCGTCACGGCGCGGACGGAGGTCGCCACACGCATCCTCACACGTCTCGGCGAATGGTACGAACGGTGGACCGCCCAGGGGACGCGCCCGATACTGGACGCCTACGGCGCCCGGGACGCGCTGGCCGGAACCGGGGTCGCGGTCCAGACGGCCGCGGGCGAGATCCAGGGCACGGCGTCCGGCCTGGACGAGATGGGCCGGCTCCGGGTCGTCGCCGCGGACGGCGAGCACGCGTTGGCCAGCGGTGAGGTCGTCAGAGTCGAGTTCGAGCCGTCCTGACGACCGTCACGCCGGGACGTCAGTCGCCGCTCAGCAGGTTGAGAAGCGACAGGAAGATGTTGACGATCGACACGAAGATGCCCGTCGCGAGCCAGATGGCGTCGCCCTCCGTCGCGTGCTTTCGCAGGTAGTTGAAGTCGATCACCAGCAGGAGCGCCGACATGCCGAAGATCAGCAGGCTCATGAACGGGTTGAGCGGTCCGGCGATCAGCGACCACACGATCGCGACGCCGCAGAGCAGGAACACGATGAGGCTGACCGGGCGCATCCACGGTGCGAGGTCCTTGCCGAGCAGCGTGCCCAGAGCACCCATCCCGATCACGGTCGCCACGGTGCCGACGAGCGCCTCGGCGAGGACGCCCGGTTCGACGGAGGCGTAGTACTGCAGGATCGGCCCGAGCCCGAGGCCCATCGCCGCCGCGGTCGCGAAGAGCCATCCCATCGCGAAACGCCCGACGCGGAACCGGCGGCCGCCGAAGCTCGAGACGAGGAGCATGCCGATGCCCGCGAGCGAGCAGGCCATCGCAGGCCCGTGCGCGAGGTCGCGGCCGAGATAGGCGCCGATGGCCAGGAACGCGAGCGCGATGCCCACGAGCCCCATCGTCCAGCCGAAGACTCCGGCATAGGAGCGCGTCGCGAGCTGGGCGGTCCCGTCGTAGGCGGGGTCGTCGGCCGACGTGTCGTACTGAAGTCTGTTCATGCGCGCCAGGATAGCCGAGTCGGCGACGGCGCCGGACGTCGCGACCCGGATGGCCACGGATCGTGAATCACCGCTTAACGAACGGCCGCCTACTCCGCGTCCGGGGCGCCCGGCGCCGCGTCGTCGCGGCGGCCGACCGTGCCGTGCGAGCCGACCTCGACGCTGAGGAGCTCGAGGAGGTCACCGATGTTGTGCTGCCACTCGAGGGGGTGGCGGAGCGGGAGGTCCTCACGCACCGAGTAGTGGTTGCGTCGCCCGACGCGCGTCCGGTCGACGTAGCCGGCCTCGACCAGGTCCCCGATGATCCCCTGCGTCGCACGCTCGGTTATGCCGACGCGCGCGGCGACGTCACGCAGCCGGACGCCGGGATCCCGCGCCACGCAGATCAGCACGTGCGCATGATTGGTGAGGAACGTCCACTTCACCGTACGGACGGGGTTCTGCAGCATGGGCGTGAATCCTAGTGTCTCGTGTCGGAAAGTTCGTCTGCGGTCGCCGAGCGAATCTCCCGTGAGACACGGACGACAGGTCCGCCGGACGGTCGGGAATCCCTCGGCGATCGAGGACACCGCATCACGATGAGATGCCACCGGCGACCGCCACGTGATCTCTGGCACGGGACACTAGACGGTCGATTCCGCGGAAGCGACCGACTAGCCGGCGGCAACCGCCTCCGCGATCATGCCGGCGCCCAGCGTCTCGTTGGTGGCCTCGTCGATGAGGATGAAGCTTCCGGTGGCACGGTCCTCCGCGTAGGCGTCCGCGGCGAGCGGACCGCTCGTGCGCAGGACGAGGCGGCCGATGTCGTTGAGCTCGAGCTGCGTCGCCGGCTCTTCGGCGAGGGCGTGGATGTCCACCCGGTGGACGATCCGGTCGACGATCGCCGTCACCTCGCGCGTGGTGTGGCGCAGGAGGTACCGGCCGCGCTCGACGAGCGGGCGGTCGCTCATCCAGCAGACGTCCGCCACGACCTCGCGGGTCACCGTCGCCGGCCGGTCCACGGGCGCCAGCATGTCGCCGCGCGAGACGTCGATGTCGTCGGCGAGGCGGACGACCACGGAGAGCGGGGCCTCGGCCACGTCCCGTCCGCCGTCCAGGGTCTCGACGGCCGCGACCGTGGTCTGCCGGCCGGCCGGCAGGACGACGATCTCGTCACCCGGACGCACGGATCCCGAGGCGATCTGCCCGGCGTACCCCCGGTAGTCATGGTGCTCGTTCGACTGCGGTCGCACCACCCACTGCACCGGGAAGCGGAACGGCGTGTCGCGCTGGGCCGCCGATTCGAGGGGGGCGTCCTCGAGTCGTCCGAGGAGCGTCGGGCCGGAGTACCAGTCCATCGTCCGGGACGGCTCCACGACGTTGTCGCCGGACAGGGCGCTGATGGGGACGATGTCGACCTCGACGTCGAAGCCGTCGGTGAACCGGAGGAAGTCGCGCGCGATCTCCGCGAAGCGCTCCTGGGAGTAGTCGACCAGATCCATCTTGTTGACCGCGACCACCAGCCGCGGGATGCGCAGCAGGGAGCAGATGAACGTGTGACGACGGGTCTGCTCGACGACGCCGTTGCGGGCGTCGATGAGGATGACCGCGATGTCGGCGGTGGACGCCCCCGTCACCATGTTGCGCGTGTACTGCACGTGCCCCGGGCAGTCCGCGATGATGAACCGCCGGCGCGTCGTGGCGAACGGACGGTACGCGACGTCGATGGTGATGCCCTGTTCGCGCTCGGCCCGCAGCCCGTCGGTGAGGAGCGCGAGGTTGACGTAGCCGTCACCGCGCCGCTCGCTCGCCGTCTCGACGTGTTCGAGCTGGTCGACCATGACCTGCTTCGAGTCGTACAGCAGACGCCCGATCAGCGTGCTCTTGCCGTCGTCGACTGAACCGCAGGTGACGAACCGGCACAGGTCGACGCGCTCGCCGACGCTCACATCAGAAGTAGCCAACGCGTTTCCTGTCCTCCATCGCGGCCTCGCTCGCGCGGTCGTCCGCGCGGGTCTCGCCACGTTCCGTGATACGCGTCGCCGCGATCTCCGCGACGACCTCCTCCAGTGTGGTCGCCGTCGAGGCGACCGCGCCGGTGCAGCTCATGTCCCCCACCGTCCGGAACCGCACGGAGGTCGTGAAGACCTCTTCGCTCGGCAGCCGCTCCACCACGTCACTGGCGGCGTAGAGCATGCCGTCACGCGTGAACACCTCGCGCTCATGGGCGAAGTAGATCGGCGGCAGCGGGACGTTCTCGCGGGCGATGTACTCCCAGACGTCGAGCTCGGTCCAGTTGGACAGCGGGAAGACGCGGACGTGCTCGCCCTTGCGCACCCGGCCGTTGTAGAGGTTCCACAGCTCCGGGCGCTGGGCGCGCGGATCCCACTGGCCGAAGTCGTCGCGGAAGCTGAAGACGCGTTCCTTGGCCCGCGCGCGCTCCTCGTCGCGACGCGCACCGCCGATGGCGCAGTCGAAGCCGTTCTCCTCGATGGCGTCGAGCAGCGTCGTGGTCTGCAGCTTGTTCCGGGAGGCCCGCGGCCCCGTCTCGTCCACCACGCGTCCACGGTCGATGCTGTCCTGCACCGACGCGACGATGAGCCGCTCGCCGAGGGTGCCGACGTACTCATCGCGGTACTCGATGACCTCCGGGAAGTTGTGGCCCGTGTCGATGTGCATCAGGGGGAACGGGAAGCCACCGGGACGGAACGCCTTCTCGGCCAGCCGCAGGAGGACCGCGGAGTCCTTGCCCCCGGAGAAGAGGAGCACCGGGCGGTCGAACTGCGCGGCGACCTCGCGCATGATGTGGATGCTCTCGGCCTCGAGGCGGTCCAGGCGTTCGCGCACGTCGAGCTGGTCCATCGGCACATGCTCACCGCAAAATTCCAGGTCAGTGGGCAGGTTCAGGCTGAAGATCTTGTACCCTTCGTTGAAGCGGAGCTGGTGGTCGACGTCGGATTCACCGCCGTTCGTGCTGAACGTGAACACATGGATGCAGACGACACCGACACAAATGAAGAAGGCCATCAGCAAGGATTTGCCGACGAAGGGGAGAAGCTTCCGCATGGGGCTACAAAGGTCGGGCGATCCCGCGCCTTTTGGTCAGGCTGAAAAGAAAGAGGAAAACGGCCAGCGAATATCCGAGGTACAGCATCGTGTGCTGCGGCTTCCAGACGGGTATGTAGCGCAGGGCGATAAAGCTGAGGAAGGCGGATAAAATGCCAAGGCCGCCGAAGGTCATTGCCACTTGCGCGTCGGAGAGGCCGGTGTAGCTGAGAAAATGGGTGGTGTGGTCCTTGCCGCCCACAAAAGGCGACCGCCTGCGGAGCATGCGGTTGATGGAGACTGTGGTCGTATCCGCGATGGGCAGAATGAACACCACCAGGGTGACGGAGACCTGCCTCCACGGTTCCATGGCCCCTGCCATGGAGGTGCCGTTCCAGAAGTAGCGGATGCCCATGTAGGCCACGAACACCCCAAGGAACTGGCTTCCCGTGTCGCCCATGTACATGCGGGACGGGTGCCAATTGAAGAAAAGAAAGCCGCACAACGCACCGCAAACGGCAATGATGATCACCAGGTTGGCGTCATCCGCGGGGCCCATGAGCAGGAATCGGGCAAGCACGGCCAGTAAAATGGCCAAGGCCACTACCGTGGTGATGGCGTCCATGTTGTCCAGCATGTTGATGGCGTTCATCAATCCCACCACCCAAAGTACCGTTAACACGCCGTCCGCCAATGGGCTGCCGAACAAGTGGATGCCTGTGCCCGTGGCGAGCAACACCAGGCCGCACACGATCTGTGTCACGAATTTCAGCAATGGCCTGGTATTGTAGGCATCGTCCGCCAACCCCATCAGGAAGCCAAGTCCCGTTGCTGCCAACAGTCCGATGGATTCAGGCTGGAAAATGTCGCTGACCTTGGGGAAGAGCACCCCATAGATGGCGAAGGCAAACAAGAAAACGATGAAGAACCCGATGCCCCCAAAAGCAGGTTTGGATGAATTCCAACGCACCATCCCCGGTTCTTTCTCACGTATCCCGAAGGTGTGGAAGAACCGCATGAACACGGAATTCACCAGCAGGGAGAACACCAAGGCCATGAAAAACAGCCCGGAAAGCAGAAAGAACAATTGGCTGCCGGTATACATGCTACTTCTCCCAGCAACGGTCGGCAAGCAATGAGCCGGCGCGGTCCTTGGCATTCACGATGGGGTCGGCAATGCCCCACTCAATGCCCAGCGCCGGGTCATTCCAAAGGATGGTGCGCTCCGCCTGGGGCGTGTAATAGTTGGAGCACATGTAGGAGAACACCGTATGGTCTTCCAGGGCTACGAACCCGTGTGCCATGCCTTCCGGGATGTAGAGCATTTCGCGGTCCGTGGCATCCAATCGGGCACTGTAGTGGTTGCCGAAGGTGGCACTGCCCGGACGGATGTCCAGGCAAATGTCCAATACCGAACCTGCCGACACGCGCACAAGCTTGGCCTGTCCGTAGGGAGATGCCTGCAGGTGGAGTCCGCGCAATACCCCCTTGCGTGAAACGCTTTCATTGGACTGTACGAAAGGAGCATCAATTCCGGTGGCTTTCGCAAAGTTTGCCAAGTTGAATGTCTCCAGGAAGTACCCGCGTTCGTCATGGAAGACTTTTGGCTTGAGCCTGAGCAAGCCCTTGAGCCCGGTTTGGATCACGTCCATCATTTGTTGTTGAAGATCCTGGCCAGCAGCCCTTTTCTGGGCCGGTTGTGCTCGTCGTAGTATCCGGAGCCTGTACCATCTCCGTATCCGGTGCCGTAACCGTATCCGTAGCCATAGCCGTAGGCATAGCCGTATTTGTTCCGGTCCACGTCAACACCATTGAGGATGGCGCACAGCTTGGTGATGTGGTTCTCGTTGATGAGGCGGTCCACGTTCTGGATGAACAATTTTTTGGAGTAGTCGGCGCGGAAGATGTAGATCGGGATGTCTGCCTGCTGGATCAATGCGATGCCGTCCGTTACCAAACCCACCGGCGGGGTATCGATCAGCACGATGTCGTACATGGTCTTCAGGATGTCCAGCAACTTGGCCATGTTGGGCCCGAGGATCAATTCACTGGGGTTCGGGGGGATCGGCCCCGCTGTGATAAAGTCCAGTCCCGGCAGGCTACTGTGCTGCAGGCACTGTTCCAGGCTGTCCTTGCCAATGAGCAGGGTGCTCATGCCCCGCACGTTGGCAACCCCGAAACCCAGGTGGATCTTCGGCTTGCGCATATCAAGGTCCAGGATCACCACGCGCTTGTCGCTGAAATTGATGATGCCCGCAAGATGGATGGCGACAAAGGTCTTGCCTTCACCGGAAATGGTGCTGGTTACGGCGATCACTTTCGGGCCCGGCCCGTTCTCAACGAATTGCAAGTTGGTCCGTATGCTGCGGAAACTCTCCGCGATCAGGGATTTGGGGTTCTTGTCCACCAGCAACTGGCTTACCGGGATCTCCTTTTTGTATTTGGGCACCATGCCCAAAATGCCCACACTTGCATTGCTCGCTTTTGCAATGTCGTTCAGCGAGGTGATGTTGTCATGCAGGATGTACCGTACCAGTACGATGAGCACGCTCGCGATCAAGCCGGTGAGGAGGTAGGTGATCAACACCATGCTCCGGTCCGGCGAGATCGGGGAGGAGGGAAGCACTGCGGATTCAAGAACCCGGTTCTCCGGCACGAACCCGGCCTTGCTGATGCGGTATTCTATGTCTTTCTCAAGCAGCTGCGTATAGTACTTTTCGTTGATGTTGAACATCCGCTCAATGCGGGCATACGCGAGTTCCTTTTCGGGCATCTCCTCGAACCGGTTCCCATATTGACGAAGCTTTTCCTCATAGTCCTTCACTTGTGAGGCGATCCTGCCGCGCATCGTCGCAATGGTCTCAAGGATCAGCTTTTGCTGGGTTTGGATCTGGCGCTCCAGCAACTGGAGGTTCACGTTGGCCTCCGTCGTTTCAAATGCGGTTTCTTCCCGCTGCTTAAGCAGGTTGCCGAGCGTTGTTATGGAAGCATCCAACGCGGTCTCCACCGATGTGCCGGTAAGCAGTGGAAGCACCTGGTACACGTCCAAATGGCCCTTGTCCAATTTGGCGGCATGCTCAATTTCCTGCAGGAGGTTGTCTTCCATGCGGAGTTTGAGCATTTGATCCTCGTACTCATCCGTGCGCTGCAGGAGCAGGGGGGTGAGGTCCTGCATGTTCGCAACGCGGTTGTCCCTCTTGAAGACCTCCAGCTTCATTTCGCTGTCACGCAGTTCGGCGAACACCTTGTCCTTTTGGCTTTCAATGAACCGGAGGATGTTTTCCGCACTCTCGGATTTCCGCTCCAGGTCGTACGCGATGTAAGCGTCGGCCATGGCTTGGCAGATGTCGCGTGCAAGGGTCGCATTGTGGTCCTTGTAGCTGATGAGGATCGTTTTTGCGTTCAGGTCGGTTATGGTCACTGCGATCTTCCCGGCAAATTCGTTCGTCAGTGATTTAGGGTCATTGATCGTGATGTACAGCGTGCCGCGATCCTGGATCTCCGGCGAGCGGCCTCCTTCCAGCGTGGTCAGTACACCGGAAAAATGCGGCGTGATGAAACGCTGCCCGACCGTGGCTTTGACTGAATAGGGTGTGGAGCCGATCACATAGGAGAGATGCACGTTTCCGTTGTCCAGCACATCCAGGGTGATGGGCAGGCCTTGAACGGCGGGGTCGGCAACCTCCACGTTCTTCACCTGGTAGTAGGAATGCTTATAGAATTCTTCCGTTAGGACCTGCCCGCGGAAGAAATACCGGACGCGCAACGGGAGCATGGCGACCGCCTTGGACACGAAGAATTTGGACTGCAGCATCTGCACATCGGCCTGCAGGCTGTTGTCCTCCATCATCATGTCGTTCATCTTAAGCACCGATTGGGCATTGTTGCTTTGGCCCAATTGGAGCGTTGAACTGCTGGAATACGTGGGTGCCGTGTAGCGCAAGTAGAGGTACGCGGCGCTGAAGGCAAGCAGCAGGCAGGTAATGATCCAAACCAAAGAACGACGCACGATGTATGCAAACAGGCCCAGGTCGAACTCATTGCTGAAGTTCGTGATCCGTTCGCGATAGCTGTCCAGGCTTGCGGCCCGGTTGCTTGCCTCGTCGTTCAGCATGGCTGAGGCTTACTTTTGGAAGGTGCGGACAATGCCCCAGACCAGTACCACGCTGGAAAGCAAGGTGACCAAGGGCGTGATCTCGGTCAGGACGCCCCTGGCGATCTCCGGTTTCGGTTGCACGTACACCACGTCGTCCGCCTGCATCACAATGTCCGCGTATTTCAGGTTTTTGATGTCCGAGAGGTCGAATTGGTAAACATCCCGGCCACCACTGGCTTTCCGGCGGAACAGCTTTACTCGGTGCGCATCACCGCGGTTGGCAATGCCGCCGGCACTTGCCAACACTTCCAGCAGGGTGGTGTTGTTGTTTTCCAGTTGAATGGGCTTTGCATCGCCGCCCCCGCCAGGGAATACCACCACCCTGCGGTTGCTGACGCTGAGCAGCACGAATGGTTTCTGGTAATAGACGGCGTAGCGCTCCTCCAGGAGCATTTCCGCCTGGCGCACGGTCATCCCTCCAACTTTGACCCGCCCGATCACGGGCAGCTTGGTCTGTCCGTCAGGGTCCACGGTATAATTGAACTGCAACCTGTTGGTGGTGAGAATGCTGTTTTGGTTCTCATTCATCAGGTCGATCATCTTGAAGCCGTCGTTCGCGAACATCCGGAAGCTCAAATTGTCGTCCGGCTGTATCTTGAACTGCCGCTCAATGGTGTCCGAGATCATGTCAAACTTGTAGTCACGTGGCGTTTTGAACATGATGTCCCGGTTGATGCTGCAACCAGTGACCATGAGCATGGCCAGTGCCAATACGATCCCAATTCTCCCCATTCCCTGCGGATTTCGCGCAAAAATAACCATTCGGTCCTCCTGCGCTCAGGCAATCAGGGCACCATAGAGCTTTGCCGTGTCTGAAACCAGCCTGGTGTAGTGGTAGCGTTCGTGCACATGGGCCCATCCGGCTTGGGCCATCCTGTTCCTGAGGCCATCATCTTCCACCACCCGCAACAGGTTGGCGCCGAACGCCTCCGTATCGTTGTTGGAGCTAAGCAGGGCGGTGAAACCTTCCTTCACCACATTTTCAATGCCGCCTACGCGTGTGCTGACCACGGCACGGCTGGATGCTTGGGCTTCGATCAGGCTGACCGGCGTACCCTCGTTGAAGCTGGTCAGGGCAACGGCATCCACGCCGGCATGCACCACGTCAATGTCCTTGACCCAGCTGGTGAACGTGATGTCAGCGCGGTCCACCACAGGCTTGCCGTTCACTCCTTTCCCGAAAGCGTGCCCGTTGAACGATCGCGCGTGGGCCATGGTGAATCCGAGTTCCGAGGCTCGGTCCTGGATGGCTTGCCTTTCTTCGCCGTCCCCCACGATGAACGCCCGGACCTTTTTTCCGGTCCGTTCCTGCACATATTTCAATCCCCGCAAAAAGAGGGCATGGTTCTTTACCGGCACCAACCGCCCTACGATCCCGACGGCGACCTCATCATCTGCGACACCATACACCCTGCGGAAAAGGGCGCGCTTGGATGCCTGGTCCTCACGGAATTTATCCAGGTCGATCCCCAGGGGAATGACGTCCACCTTGGCCGCGGCACAAATTCGGTGGTCGTCCACCAACTCGGCTTTTTGGCGCTCACTGATGGCGATGATCCGGTTGGACTTGGCGGCGAGATACCGCTCCATGTTTTTGAACACGCCGGTTTTGACGGGCCCGAAATAACTGTGGAACACGTGCCCGTGGAAGGTGTGCACGATGCCCTGTACCCCAAGGTCACTTGCGGCCATGCGCCCTACAGCCCCTGCTTTGGCAGCATGTGTGTGTACAATGTCGGGCTTGAAATCCTTGATCACTTGTTTCACCCTGTGGTACGCGGAAATGTCCTTGAACGGATTGATCGCACGGCGCATTTCCGGTAGGATCATGGCGTCAACGCCAAGGTCGGCCAGGATGTGGCTGCTGCTTTCTTCGTTGCCTTCCGGGGGGCCGCCGATCAGCAGCGTCTCAAATCCCGGCGGCATGTACCGCGCCAGGAATGCTACGTTGTGCGTAGGACCGCCGAGATTGAAGCGGTTGTTGATGTGAAGGATGCGGAGCATGAGGGCCAAATGGCAAGGACGACCCTACAGGTGTTTGGGTATTGTGACGGGGCAAGGATAAGACGCGGATAGGCGAACGGGTTGCCCGGGAACATGAAAGAGTGGGAAATGGTTCATGGTTTCACCGCCTTTACCAGCAGGTCTGAGCTGAGGAAGCGCAGCCATGCCGGGGTTCCTTTGATCAGGGCCAACCTCCGGGCCACGGCAATGGAAGGGGCGGGCAACAGCTTGTTGAATGGAAAGACGGTGTGGTTGAGGGCCTCCCATCCAATGATCCTGAACCGTGGTTCCATCATGGACCTGATCTCATCGTGGCTGTACCGGTGGATCTTCAAGCCGCTGGCAAGCACTTTGCCCTTCGAGGATTGCTGTCCTATCAAGCCCTTGGCCATGGCCCTGAACCACGTGTCCAATGCATGTGCATTGGTGAAGGTGATGACAAACCTGCCGTGCGGTGCCAGGTGGTCTGTGGCAAAGGCCATGTTTTTCAGCAATTCATCCTTGTCCATGTAAGTGGATACACCGAGCATGAAAATGGCGTCGAAGCGCGAAACGCCCAGGTCGTGCTCATAGATATGCCCAAGAAGGCGCTGGCCTGGCGGCACAAGGCTGTGTTCCAGCATGCCTGCACTGACGTCCGATGCCAGAAAATGGAGTCCCGGAAACCTTGCTGAAAGCACTCCATACAGGTCGCCCGTGCCGCTACCAATGTCCAGTACGTGGCCGTTGGAAAGTTCCAGGCCCCGGATGGCTTTGTCCATGCGCTCATGGAAGTAATAGCGGTGAAAGCGGTCGTGCCCTTGGTATCGGCTGCCGTAGGTCGGGCCCAGCCGGTCAAAAAAACGAACGGGGTCCTCCGTGGAATGCCCATCCGTGTGTGCAGGGGAGTCCATCCACGGGTGTGGCTTCGCCAAAGGCGTTGATCGGGCTTCTACAAGTGGATCACTTCGCCATACGCCGCCGCGGCAGCCTCCATGATGGCCTCGCTCATCGTGGGGTGGGGGTGCACGGTCTTGATGATCTCGTGCCCGGTGGTCTCCAACTTGCGCATGGCCACGCACTCGGCGATCATTTCCGTCACGTTCATGCCGATCATGTGCGCCCCGAGCAGTTCGCCGTACTTGGCATCAAAGATCAGTTTCACAAAACCGTCCTTAGCCCCGGCTGCGCTGGCCTTGCCGCTGGCGCTGAAGGGAAACTTGCCCACTTTCAGTTCATACCCCTTTTCCTTGGCGGCCTTTTCCGTGTAGCCCACGCTGGCCACCTCAGGCGAGCAGTAGGTGCAGCCGGGGATGTTGTTGTAGTCCAGCGGTTCGGTGTTCTTGCCCGCGATCTTTTCCACGCAAATGATGCCCTCCGCGCTGGCCACGTGCGCCAATGCCTGGCCGGGGGTCACGTCGCCAATGGCGTAATAACCCGGAATGTTGGTGGCGCTGAACCCGTCCACCTTGATCTTGCCCTTGTCCGATACGATGCCCACTTCCTCCAATCCTATGCCTTCCAAGTTGGAGATGATCCCTACTGCGCTCAAGACAATGTCACACTCGATCACCTGTTCGCCCTTGGCTGACTTCACCGTGACCTTGCAGCCTTTCCCGCTGGTGTCCACCTTGGTCACCTCGCTGGAAACCATGACGTCTATCCCTTGCTTCTTAAAGCTTCGCTCAAGTTGCTTGCTCACCTCTTCATCTTCCACGGGAACTACGTTGGGCATGAATTCCACAAGGGTCACTTTGGTGCCGATGGCGTTGTAGAAGTAGGCGAACTCGCTGCCGATGGCACCGCTCCCCACTACCAGCATGCTCTTGGGTTGTACGGGCAGGACCATGGCTTCGCGGTAGCCGATCACCTTCTTGCCGTCCTGTTTCAAGGCGGGAAGCTCGCGGCTGCGCGCCCCGGTGGCAATGATGATGTGCTTGGCTTCCAACGTCTGCTTCTTGCCGTCCGCGCCGGTGACTTCCAGCTTCTTGCCCGGCTTGAGCACACCGGTGCCCATCACCACGTCGATCTTGTTCTTCTTCATCAGGAACTGCACGCCATTGCTCATGCCCTTGGCCACGTCACGGCTGCGCTGCACCACCCCCTTGAAGTCTACGGCCGGTGCCCCCACCGTGATGCCGTAATCCTTGGCGTGGTTGATGTATTCGAACACATTTGCGCTTTTCAGCAAGGCTTTGGTGGGGATGCACCCCCAATTCAGGCAGATGCCCCCCAATGCTTCCTTTTCCACAATGGCGGTCTTGAGGCCCAGTTGGCTGGCACGGATGGCGGCCACATAGCCGCCGGGCCCGCTGCCCAGTACGATCACGTCATAGCTCATCTGCTTGCGATGGGGATTTGTTGTTGGTTCCGAAGGCTGTTCCGCCCGCGGGTTGATTGCGCGCCGCGAAGGTAGCAGCGACCGTCCAAAGCCGGGCAGTGGGTGTTCCCGGGTTGTCAGAGATCCTGCACAGGGCAGGCTTGTGCATGGTTATCAACGATCCATTGGGGAGTACCTGTGCGCGCGAGGGGGCGGGGATCAAGAGTCCCGCCTACATTCGTTCCAAACCAAATCCGAACACAATGGCAGATATGAACACGAACCCCGGCGCTCCGGCCCCGCGCCCCACCTTGCTCACGGTGATCTGCATCATCAGCTTCATCATGGGGGCATGGGGCATCATCAGTGGCTTGATGAACATGACCAAGGACCAGACGGCCGTGGTGGCCGAGGCCCAGGCCAAAATGGAGGAAGCGAAGGCCCAACTGGGCGACCAGGCCAGCGGCGTGGCGGGCCAAATGATGGATTCCGGCCTGGAGCTCACCAACCGGGCCGCTGAGCACGCCGTGCCCATCGGCGTGGCGGGCATCATTCTGTCGTTGCTTAGTCTTTTTGGTGTTTGGCGCATGTGGAACCTGCAAAAGAGCGGCTTCTGGCTGTATCTGCTGGCATCGGTGATCGGCCTGGTGGTCCCGTTGTACTTCCTCGGCACCAGCTTGCTGGCCATCGCATCCATCGGGTTTGTCGGCTTCTTTTCCCTGGTGTTCATCATTCTTTATGCCGTGAACCTGAAGTACATGCACTGAGCGGCCTTGCCCCTTCGGAAAAAAGCCTCCGCATTGTCGGGGGCTTTTTGTTTTTTCGCGCCGTGGAAACGGGATCCAGCGGGGGGAAAGACACATGGCAGCGGCCTAAGTTGTTGGCACGACTTTGCGCGGCCAGCTTCATCAATCAAGGGTTGGTGTTCCCTTTGTACCTGATCGGTTGCGCAGGGGCCTATGCGTTGGGCCGGATGCCCCAGGATGAGGTGGCCGGCCTGGTGGGCAGTGTGTATGCCAGATGGCTGCAGCCACCGCAGGTGGAGGCGGTGCAGGCATACGTCAACGTGCTCCGCACACATGGCGTGGCGTGGAAGGCGGGGGTTGCAGTGCGTACCCCGGTGCGGTTCCTCCGGAGCTTGGG
>CALMYC010000016.1 GCA_937873385.1 uncultured Flavobacteriales bacterium
GCCCGAAGCGATCTTTGATTCGGGCCTTACGCGATCAAAGATCGCTTCGCTCGAAGACTCGCTCGCGATGACGGTGGACGTCGTCGGTCGTTCCTCCCTCCTCGCGATGACGGTGGACGTCGTCGGTCGTTCCTCCCTCCTAGCGATGACGGTGGGCTGGAAGGACCGCTGCACACCGGAACAAGTCACGAACCCCAGCATGCTACATTGCACCGCATTTTCCCCACCTTCGAACACTGCCCTGTCCGCCCCTGCGGACCACACCTGCCCGGATGCTCTTCAACTCCTTCGAGTTCATCTGCATCTTCTTCCCGCTGGTCACGGGCCTGTATTTCGCGCTGCCCCACCGCTGGCGCTGGCTGCTGCTGCTGGTGGCCAGCTGCTGGTTCTACATGGCCTTCGTGCCGGTGTACATCCTCATCCTGGCCTTCACCATCGGCGTGGACTATGTGGCCGGCATTTGGATCGAGCGCAGCGAGGGACGCAAGCGCAAGCTCCTGCTCACCGCCAGCATCATTGCCAACGTGGGCGTGCTGGCCTTCTTCAAATACTTCAACTTCCTCAATGAGAGCATTGCTGCAGTGGTGCGCGGGCTGGGCTTCCACTACGGCGTGCCGGACCTGGGCATCATCTTGCCCATCGGCCTCAGCTTCCACACCTTCCAAAGCCTGAGCTACACCATCGAAGTGTACCGCAGGCACTACCCCGCGGAGCGCAATCCGGGCATCTTCGCCCTGTATGTGATGTTCTACCCGCAGCTGGTGGCCGGTCCCATCGAGCGGCCGCAGGCGTTGCTGCCCCAGTTCCATGCGCGAAAAAAGTTCAATGCCGACGACCTGCAGTACGGCTTGACGCGCATGGCCTTCGGCTTCTTCAAGAAAGTGGTGGTGGCAGACCGGCTGGCCCCATACGTGGATGCCGTGTATGCCGACATTCCGGGATCCAACGGGATCACCGTACTGGTGGCCACGATCTTCTTCGCGGTGCAGATCTACTGCGACTTCAGCGGCTACTCGGACATCGCCATCGGCGCCGCCCGGGTAATGGGATTCCGCCTGATGGAAAATTTCACGCGCCCGTACTTGTCCTCCTCGGTGAGTGAATTCTGGGGCCGTTGGCACATCAGCCTCAGCAGTTGGTTCCGCGATTACCTGTACATCCCCCTGGGCGGCAACCGCGTGGTGAAATGGCGCTGGTACTACAACCTGATGGTCGTGTTCCTGGTGAGCGGCCTGTGGCACGGCGCCGACTGGACGTACGTGATCTGGGGCGGCCTGCACGGCACCTACTCCATCTTGGCCATCATGTTTGCCCCATTGCTCGTGCGCTTTACCAAGGGCATCGGCCTGGACGCGCTGCCCAAGGCCAAGCGCTGGTTGAACATCTTCATCACCGTGCAACTGGTGAGCTTCGCCTGGATCTTCTTCCGCGCACACACCATCAGCGATGCCTTCACCATGGTGCACCGTTTGGCCAGCACGCCGTGGTCCCTTGGCGACCTGCGCCAATTGTATGCCGACCTGCCCCGGAGCATGCTGGACGTCACCGTGGTGCTCACCCTGCTGTTCATGGTGATCGACCCGGTCCATGATGCCTGGGCCAAGCGTGAAAAGCCGGTCCCTGAAGGCTTGGCGGGGACGGCCCTGTACGCCGCCCTGCTGGTGGGCATCCTGCTCTTCGGCTACTTCGGTTCCACCAGCTTCATTTACTTCCAGTTCTGATGGCCCGTACATGGGGTTCCCTGGTGCGCTTCGCTGTAATGGCGGCAGTACTGTATGCAGCGGCCATGCTGGTCATGAGCCACATGACCTGGCGGGAGCGTCCCTTGATATTCCGCACTGGCGACTATTACAACTGGCCGGGAGGGGCATCATGGACACGGTTCCACGAATTCGACCAGGGCCAACGCTACGATGCGATCATCATCGGCTCTTCCCACGCCTACCGCGGCTATGATCCACAGATCTTCGCCCGGCACGGGTTCCGTGCGTACAATCTGGGGTCCAATGCGCAAACGCCGCTCAATTCCTTTCCCATCATCGACCACTATCTGGACAGTTTGCGGTGCCCCTTGTTGATCTTCGATGTGTACGAGGGCACCTTTACCAATTCCGGCCTGGAAAGCACGGCGGACCTCACCCAGAACATCACGTCCGGTGCAGCCGCCCTGGAGATGGCCTGGAACCTGCGCGACCTGCGGGGGCTGAACATGATGGCCCTGCGGTGGTGCACGCCGGACCGGGAGCCCTTCTACCTTGCTCCCCACCCGGTGCGCAGCGGCTTCCTCGCCATGCCGGACACCATGGACAAGCCGATGACGCCCGTACTGGACAGCGCGATCGCCATTGAACCCAGGCAGCGCGACTTCTTTGCCAAGTGCGTACAGCTTTGCCGTGAGCGCGGCATACGGATGGCAGTGAGCCAGCACCAAGCGCGAAAAGGCACCAACCCCGATCGCCACGCGACGTTTGCGCGCTGCATCAATGATGCATTGGACCGCACGGGCATCCCCTTCCTGGACTTCACCTTCGCCCCCGGCATGGACGACCGCACCAATTTTGCGGACAACAACCACCTGAATGCCGCCGGGGCGCAGATCTTCACCGAACAACTCGTGGATTCACTGAAGAAATTGGGCTACCTGCACCCGAAGCGCTGAGAGCTCATTTCAGGGCGCTGATGATCTGGCTTGCGGCGCCGCTTGTGGAGAACATCTGTTCCCGTAAGGCAAATGCCTTCAACTTGCCCTCCAGGACCAATGTGCCAATGGTGGCATCCGCCGGTGCCGAGATGCGTGCGAATTGGGCATGGAGAATTCCGGCCCCTTTGCGTGACACCGCATAGGCATGGGTACCTTGATGGTAGCCCGCGTGAAGAAGGTGCTTGGAAAAAGGACGTGGATACAGCCGCTTGGCCTCTGCAGCGCTGAGCCGGTATTTACCCGGCCGTACAAGGCGCGCCAACGGCAACAACATGCGGCGCTTCAACCCGAACAAGGCCGGGGCTTTCCGCCTTCCCCGGAAGCCCAGGTACAACAGGTCCCAGTCCGGTGGAAGTTCCAGCAAGCCAGCCTCAAGGTCTCCCAACCGCCCCTGCACGGGCTGGGCATCGTCCTCCAGCACCAGGGCCGAAGGCAGGCCCCGCCGCAGGATCTCGCCGTACACACTTCGGTGGGACAGGCAACAGCCGATGTCCGACGCATGAAGCACCCGCGGAATGGTCTTGTGGTGCAACGCTGCCGAAGCATCATGCACGGCGGCAATTTCCGCCTCGCCCAGATCCGTGCCCATGGTCGCATCAAAAAACTCATGGGCGATGCCTGCCGCACCAAGGACTTGCTCCATGGTTGCCTTGCGAGCATGCGGGCCCTTCCTGCTGATCACAAACACCGCGGAGAGCGAACTGAGGGCAGTGCCGGGCACCGGGAACAGGGCATTGGACATCTGCACGGATGTGGTTGCCGCCAAGGTAAGCCCCATCACCATGCAGCCCGGCGTAGTTGGCAGGGCCACATGCACCGAAACGCGCACAGGGCTACTTTTGCGCACCGATCGCCATTACCATGCAACCCACCCAAGCCGTTGAATCCACCTTGTCCCGCGATGCGGCCATCTTCGACATCATTGAGCAGGAAAAGTGGCGGCAGACCAAGGGCTTGGAATTGATCGCAAGCGAGAACTTCGTGAGCAACCAGGTACTTGAGGCTGCCGGGTCCGTGCTCACGAACAAATACGCCGAGGGCCTGCCCGGCAAGCGCTATTACGGGGGCTGCGAATACGTGGACATGGCGGAAATGCTTGCAATTGAACGCGCCAAGAAACTCTTCGGCGCTGCTTGGGTGAACGTACAGCCCCACAGCGGCGCGCAAGCCAATGCGGCCGTGATGCTGGCCTGCCTGAAGCCGGGCGATACCATCCTCGGCTTCGACCTTAGCCACGGCGGGCACCTCACGCACGGCTCGCCCGTGAATTTCAGTGGCAAGCTCTACCACGCCACATTTTACGGCGTGGACAAGGCCACGGGGCGGGTGAACATGGACCACGTGGAGGAACGTGCAAAAAAAGAACGGCCCAAGCTGATCATCTGCGGGGCCAGTGCGTACAGCCGCGACTGGGATTATGCGCGCTTCCGGGCCATCGCCGACGAGGTGGGCGCACTGCTGCTGGCCGATGTGTCGCACCCGGCAGGGCTGATCGCCGCCAAGTTGCTCAACGATCCCCTGCCCCATTGCCATGTGGTGACCACCACCACGCACAAGACCCTGCGCGGGCCGCGTGGCGGAATGATCATGATGGGCAAGGACGTTGAAAACCCGTGGGGGATCAAAACACCCAAGGGAAGCACGCGCATGATGAGCTCGCTGCTGGACAGCGGCGTGTTCCCGGGCACGCAGGGCGGCCCGCTGGAACACGTGATCGCGGCCAAGGCCGTGGCATTCGGCGAAGCCCTTGACCCCTCCTTCGCCGCGTATGGCCAACAAGTGAAGGCCAATGCCGCCACGATGGCCAAGGCACTGATCGAAAAAGGCTACCATGTGGTGAGCGGCGGCACGGACAACCATAGCATGCTCATTGACATGCGCAGCAAGGGCCTTACCGGCAAGGAAGCCGAAGCGGTACTGGGCTCGGTGGACATCACGGTGAACAAGAACATGGTGCCCTTCGACGACCAAAGCCCCATGGTCACCAGTGGCATCCGCATCGGCACGCCTGCCGTGACCACGCGCGGGCTTTCCGAAATGGAATGCGTGCAGATCGTGGAACTGATGGACAGTGCCCTGACGGAGCGCAACGACCAGGCCCAACTGGACCGCATCCGTTTCCAAGTGAACGGCATGATGCGGCTGCGCCCCTTGTTCGCCTGGTGAACGGGCCCGGCAATGGATCTCCTGGCTCCAAGATGATGAACAAGCCCGGTTCGAACACTTCCTTTTTTGCCGCAAGGTCAAGGCGACAGGGTCTGCTCAATTGCACCGGACCCTCCCGCAACCGCATGGTCCGCATGCGCCTCATCCCGGTCCTGCTCCTGTTCTCCTTGGCATCCTTCGGCATCGCGCAACAAGGGCCTGCCCTCAAACACCGCGTGTTCGCCTACTGGGGTTACAACCGGGCGCAGTTCACCACCAGCAGCATCCGGTTCACCGGCGGCAACTATGACTTCATTCTTCATGACGTGGTGGCCAAGGACAAGCCGGAAGCTTTCACGCTGAACAACTATTTCAACCCGAAAAACATCTGGATCCCCCAATACAATTACCGCGCAGGCTGGTTCCTGAACGACAAGTGGAGCTTTTCCATTGGGCTGGACCACATGAAATACGTGGTGGTGAAGGACCAGCGGGTAAAGCTCACCGGCACCATCAGCCGGGAGAGGTCCGCCACCTATGCCACCAACGGTGAAACCGGTGAAGTGCGCATCACCCCTGATTTCCTTGCCTACGAGCACACCGACGGCCTGAACCTGCTGGCCTTGGATGCCGACCACTACAGCCGGATGTGGACCAGCCGGAATGGCCGGCAGGCATTGTACTTCACCCAAGGCATCTTCGCCGGACCGGTGATTCCGCGCACGGACGTCCGTTTGTTCGGGGAGGGCATCAACAACAAATTCCATTTGGCCGGTTATGGTGCCGGCGCGCAACTGGGACTCTTCGCACTTGTGGCCGACCGTGTATTCCTCCGGGCCAACGCACGGGCCGGATACATTGAATTGCCCAGTGTGCTCACCACCGGAAAATCCGAGGACCGCGCATCCCAGCACTTTTGGTTCATGGAGGAAAATGTGGTGCTCGGCGTATTGATCGGACGGACCAGGAAGTAGGAGCAAGCAATTTCAACGGCACCGGGTCCATGCCGCATCGTCCGGACTCACCCAGTAGGGCGGTGTGCATAGGACTTCAGGCAGGAGGGTCAATGAAAGTTCCGCCCTGCACCGATCAGGTCCGCCGAAGGGGGACCTGATCGGTGCTAGGGCTGAACCCGTGGATGCGGTAACAGGTCGTGCGCCTTGAGACTGTCCAACAAAGCCTGGTTGAAGACCTCCACACCGTGCTGGTTCAAATGCAACTCATCAAAGAAATCGACCGTGTCCACAAGACCCGCCATGCCATTGAAGTTCAGATAGGCTGCGAGGGAAGCCATCCGTTTTGCATGCAGATCGTGGTGGCGGTAGGAGGCATACATCCATGCAGTGACCGGGGCTTCAATGAGCACAACCGTTCTGTTCGACCTGGCCAAATGCCCCATGATCCTTTCAAAGGCACGGGCTTGCGCGGGTACCGGCTTGCCGGTTGTTGGTCTTGTCAGGCTCATCGGCTCGAACCGCCCCTGGCGGTGTTCCACAAAACCACCGGTTATGTAGGCGTCCATTGAACCTGGTTTATCGAGTGGTTCGCTGTATCCATGGTCGATGCCCGTCAGCTTCCGTTCCGCGGCATAGATCAGGGTGTTGAATGCCTTGATGCTCCCCGTACGGAAGGCCATTCGCACCAAAGGCAGGTCCACGCGGTCATTGGAGGTCAGGTCCAAGGATGACTCCACACCATCTTCGTTGAACGTCCCGGGCGCCACCTCGATCAGGGTAAGCGCAGGATCCAACTGGTCCAAGTACCGGTCCACCAGAACTTCGGTCTGCAGGAGCGTCTGGCTACTGGAGCCCAAATTGTAGAGGGAGAGGCCCTTGGTTTCAAACACACGCGGATCGAAGCCTCGATAGGCCAGGGAACTGCCCAGCACAAGCACGTCCACCGGGCCATGGCCTTGCAAGTCGTGGAGCCGTGTCCACGTGTAGCCATAGTCGCCCCTCAGGTAGATCAGGTTCGGGCGCAATGGGACGGGCATCACCAAGGCCCATGCCCCGATGAAAGCCGCATATACAGCCAAAGCAAAGGCCATGAAGCCCAATGCACGCAGGAGATACAGGCCCATGGCAACCATTAGAAGCTGAAGTAAATGAACGGGCTTTCCACGGTGGCCGAGTACATGCCGACCAGAAAAAGGATGAATGACAACCAGCCCCAGCGAAGCAGAAGCGGCCTGGGGCGTGCCGGTGCCGCCAGCGCATGTTCACGGCTCCGCCCGAACCATCCCACCCCGATAAAAAATGCCAGGAGCAAGGCCAGCGGATTTCCCTGCAAGACGGGCATCTCGAACAAGGAACGATCCAACAGGCCGGACCAGAAAGCGAAAGCTGCACCCGTCGAGGGAACGCGCATCAGAATGAAGGTGAGGGACATGAGCAGGAAGATGCCGCCCATGGCAAGGAACCGCTTCACGTCCGGGCCGATGCCCTTCTTCATTCCAGCAGGGCGCAACACGGATCCTTTCACCGCCAAGGGCAGGAAGTAAATGCCTTGGAGCACGCCGAAAAGAACAAAAGTCCAGTTGGCGCCGTGCCAGATGCCCACTGCAAGAAAGGTGATGAAGATCGCCATGGCCAATCCGAGCTTGCCCAGGCCGCGAAAAAGAAAATTCAGCGGGATGAACACGTAGTCCATCATCCAAGTGGTGAGCGAAATGTGCCAGCGCCGCCAGAAGTCACCCACATCCGTGGCGAAAAGCGGTGCACGGAAGTTGGCCATCAGGGGAACACCCAGCATTTTCGATAAGCCGATGGCCATGTTGGAGTATCCCGAGAAATCGCCGTAGACCTGCAACAGGTACAGCATGGCCCCGGCAAGGAGGGTGCTTCCCCCCTGCGAACCCGCATCATTGAAAATGGGATCGGCCAGGCGGGCGCAATTATCCGCGATGACCAGTTTGGCGAATGCCCCCCACAGGACCTGCCTGAACGCATCCGAGATCAACGCCGGGTCGAACCGGCGTGCCGTGGCGATCCGGGGAAGAAAGCGTTGGATCCGCTCAATGGTACCAGCCAGTAATTTGGGGAAATACAAGACGTAGGTGAAAAAAGGAAGCGGCTGGCGGCATGCGGGAACAACACCGTTGAACACGTCGATCAGGTATCCGGTAAGCTGGAACGTGTAATAGCTGATGCCCAGGGGCAGGACCAGTTCCACACCGGGTCGGCTGTGGCTGCCATCGGCGAAATTGAGCACATCCACGATGGGATCATGGAAGAAATTGAAGTATTTGAAGTAGGCCAATATCCCCAGGTTCAGTCCCACGCCCGCCCATAACCAAGCCCGCTGCACACGTTCGGCCCCGGCACTGCCGATCGCCACACCAATGGCCATGTTCGCAGCGGCACTGAAGAGGATCAGCGCCAGGAACTGGAGGTCCAGCCATCCATAAAAGAGCACGCTGGCCAGTAACAGGATCATGTTCTGGCGAACGGACGAGCCCGCCCCCACGGTCCAGTATAACAGGAACACCGCAAGGAAAAAGCCAATGAATTCCGGGGAAAGGAAAACCATGCCCAAACGGGGTCAGGCCAGCTTGCTTTCGATCAATTCGATCAGCGATCCCATGTTCCTCAGCTTATTGATCTCCCTCAACTTGAACTTGATGTTGAATGCTGCTTCCAGCGCACTGATGATGGACATGTGCGTAAGTGAATCCCATCCTTCAACATCAAGGGCTGTCAGGTCCTCGCGCATCTCGAAGCGGCCATGGCCCAATATGCCGGTCACGGTGGTGCGGATCAATTCAACAATGGCGGAGTGTTCCATGGAGGTTGCGTATTACAATTCCCTTTCCATCACGAGCTTTTCGTGAAAGGGAAGAAGTTGTTGAATACCTGGATGATCGGAACGGGATCGCTTCACTGTCCGGAATCCCAATGACCTGTAGAGCGTGATTGCCGGCAAGTTGTTCGCATAGACCTGCAACTGGACGGCCGTTGGCCGGGCTTTTGCGGCGGTGGCCTGTTGGATGTGCAGGCGGATCAATTGGGCGGCAAGCCCTTTCCGGCGATGTTCGGGAGCAACGTGCAAATATTCGATCTGGAGCTTCCCAGTGTCCCGGTCCAGCCGCATGTCGGCCAACGCCTTGGCATGGGTCCGGAGCACCGCCATTGCTTCCTTCGGAAAGGTGAACCCGATCAGGTTGGAACGCAGTAATTGGGAAGGGATGCCATCCTCCGCCATACCCTCGATCCATCCGGCAACGGCAGCGATCGCGACACCATTCTCCCGCGCCACGCGGAAGCTGCTGACGGAAAATTCACAACCGTCCACTTCCTCCAGGAACATGGAACGTACCAGCGCTGGAAGTTCCTCCTCCTTGATCCCGAATACGCGCGCCAATCCGATCCTCTCCGTGCCGCTCCGTTCGGCCTCGAGTACGGTCTCCACGAGGAACGGAATGTCCGTCATGCCGGCCATGGCGAAGTCCGCGCTGCTCATTCAACAGAGTTGCCGGCCCAGGCGGCCACGGCCGGCCGATCTATCTTCCCATTGGCATTGAGCGGCAAGGTCGCCATGTGCAGGACCCTGGAAGGCACCATGTATCCGGGCAGGATGTCCTTCAGTCCCCGTACCAATTCCCGGTCATTGGCTTCGGCTCCTTCCGTGACCAGTACGAGCTCGGTGTTGCCGCTTGCATTGCGCACGGCCACGACCACCATGTTCCGACGGCTCAGCAACCCTTTGGCGTGGTGTTCCACTTCGGCCAGTTCCACCCGGAACCCCTGGACCTTCACCTGGTGATCCACCCTTCCCTGGAAGAGAAGATCACCATCCTCGTCCTGCACGCAACGGTCCCCTGTGCGGTAGTAACGCACGTCCTGCGGCAAATTGGGGATCCGGACGAAGCTCTCCCTGTTGCGCCCCGGATCGTTCCAGTATCCCGCTGTGGCTTGTGCACCGGCAAGGTAAAGCTCACCCGGAATGCCATTCGGAACAGCGTTCCCTTCCCCATCAATGATCGCCACCGTGGTTCCTTCCATGGGCTTTCCGATGGCCAAGATACCGTTGATCGCCTTGTTACCGCCTTGCCGGCGGTATTCCAATGAAGTGCAGAAGATGGTGTGTTCCGTGGGCCCATACACATTGAGGATGCGTGCATTGGGCACGGAAGCTTGCCATTCGTCCACCAGGTCCAACGGCAATGCTTCCCCGCAAAACAGATTGGCCCGCAGTGAAGGGCACTGGATCTCATCGAAATAGGGCCTGAGGAAATTCAGGATCGAAGGCACCATAAGCGCAATGGTGAGCTGCTGGTCCTCCAGAAGCTCATGGATGTACGTGTACTTGATCTCATTCCTGGGGATGGTATACACGCATGCTCCTTTGAGGAAAGGGACCAGGTAGGACATCACCGAAAGATCAAAGGTGAGCTCGAACATTTGCAGGCAACGGTCATCCGGGCCCAGGTCAAGGCCCAAAGCATCGAATGCCACCACAAAGGCCGACACCGCAGCCCTGGATATGGGCACGCCTTTGGGCTTGCCCGTGGAGCCGGAGGTATAAAGGAGATAGGCCGGTGTAGTTCCCGGGAAGTGCTGCACCGGCATCTCCATGGATGGCAATTCCCCATCGATCCGGACCAGTGTGGCGCCGCGCAGGCCTGGATCATCGCAACAAGAGAGAACGGTGCGCACGCCTGCTTGTTCCAGCACCTCTTCGTTCCTGGCGATGGGCGAGCCAGGTGCCAACGGCAGGTAAGCACGTCCTTCTGCCCACAGTGCCAGGATCGCGGCATAGGTCAACAGGTGGTCATGCGCCATCAGGCCGATCACTTGGTCCCCGGTTGCATGCCGGACATGGATGCGGACTTGATCCACCGCCTCTCCAAGCTCCTTGTAGGTGTGAAAGACAGAGCCGATCCGGATCGCGTTGCGTGCGCTGTGCCGTCGAAGGCTTTCAGCCAACACCGTGGACAGGTCGTCCATGCCTGCCCGGATCATGCCGTGGAGTGCGAGGCGAGACCCTGCAACGCACATCCACAGGCATTTTCGTGACGAAAGCGGGACCCTGCTCCCCGTGAGGAACGATAATGAGTGAAAGGCACTGTGGCAAAGTGATTCCGGGTCGTAGTGGTCATTCTACTGGATATTCCGGGTACTAACCTGTGAAGGTCAAAGATAATCCTGCACGGTGATGATCTCCATTGCTTGATCCGGGCCCGTTCCGGCCCTTGCGGCAAACCTTTGCACGGGTCCAATGTTGTTTGGACCCAGGGTACGGCGCACCTCCAATTCGGTGGCCCGCCCGCGCAAAGACCCGCCACGCATGACCCATCACCCAACCATTCCCTTCCAGGTTCGTTGAACCGCTTCCAAAATTCCATTCCATCCATGGTTTTCTACCTTGTCCTGGCATGACCTTGAAACTGGGCCGGTCCACGTGGATCATTCTGCTGTTGTGGGCGGTTGTCACCGGCTTGGACCTCCATAAGGCCTTCCACATCGACGACACCTTTCACCTGCTGGCGGCACAGTGGATCGAGCACCATCCGCTGCAGCCCATGTCGGGCATGGTGAACTGGGGGCACAACCCGGAGCCCATCCATGATTTCAACCAACCGCCCGGCTTCTTCTACCTCGTGGCCGTCACCGGCCACATCTTCGGCTGGGGCGAGCTGCCCATGCACGCCATGCGTTCGCTGTTCACCCTGCTCGCCTTGTTGTGTTTCCACGGACTGGCGCGCCGATTTGCAGGGAACCAGGCGCTCTGGCTCACTGCACTTTTTGCGCTTTGCCCAGCCTTCATGGTGAACCAGGGCTTGATGACCGACATACCCCTTCTGGCGATGCAGCTGCTCTTTTTCCACCTGTTGTTGGTGCCGGGCCGCTTGCCGGAAGGTTGGCACATCGCCGCGGCCGCGCTGGCCTTGTCCGCAGCCATGTTCATCAAGTACACCACCGTTCCGCTGTTGCTGCTTTTCCCACTGGTGCTGGTGCTGCGCAAGCAATGGCACTGGCTGCCGATCACGCTGGTGCCGCTGATCCTCCTGGCCCTTTGGTCCGGTTGGAACCTGTGGGAATACGGGGGGGTGCATGTGCTGGACCGGCAAGGCGGCGACCCAAGTTTGCGGGGCATCTTTGTGCGAACACTGGCCCTGCTTACCTGCATCGGCGCTATGGCCCCGTTCACTCCCGCCCTGCTCCGGCCTTTGCCCGACCGCACGGGGCGCCGTCTCTTTCCGGCCTGGGTGCTGCTCCTGCTTGCCGCCTTCGTGTTTGCATGCCTGGTGTACATCGGGCTCATCCCTGAATCCGCATCGGACCAGGTGCTGCGGATCGCCTTCACGCTCAATGGCGTGCTGGTCCTGGTGATCTGCGTGCGCTTCCTGCCTTGGACGCTTCCTTCCACCGCGGTTGACAGATGGACGCTGGCCATGTGGGCGTTCGGCCTGGCCGCATTCGTGGCCTTGTTCTCACCGATGATCGCCACCCGCCACATCCTGCTGATCATCCCGCCGGTGCTGCTGCTCACCGCTCCCGCCCTGGCGAGGGCAAGCGTCCGCGAGAAAACCCTGGCCGTGGCCTGTACCGGGGTTTTGGGGCTGCTGCTCACCGTGTCCGACAGGCAATACGCCGGCTTCTACCGGGAAAGTGCGCCACGCATCGCCCGGCAACTGTCCGGTTCCGGCGGCCAGGTATGGAGCCTGGGGCACTGGGGCTGGCAGTGGTATTCCAAGCAGGCGGGCATGCACACGTATAGCCGGGACGAAAGCCCGGTGGCCGTTGGTGATTTCCTGGTGATCCCCGAGGACTATGACCACCAGGACCTGGCACCGGGCATCGAAATGGAAACCGTGGCCAGCTGGAATGAAGCCCCGGGCCTGCTGAACTTCTTCTGCGTGGAGCAATTCGCCGGCATGTACACCTCCAGCTACGCCAAATTGCCATGGAGCCTCAGCCGCAGCCACCACAAGATCATCAACGCCTACCGCGTTACGGCGGTGCATTGAGGCCCCGGTGCCGACATTTGCGCCATGAGCGCGAATACAGCAGTGATCGGCCCTGAGCTGCGGTCGTGGATCGAGACCCCCGCAGGCAGCGATTTTCCCATCCAAAACATTCCATTCGCCATCTTCCGGGCACCCGGCCGGACGCCAAGGCCCTGCACGCGCATCGGCGACACGGTGATCGACCTGAAGGAGATTGCGGACGCAGGCCTGCTTGCGAGCACGGGCATCAACAAGGAGGTTTTCAGCCAAGCCGCCCTGAACCCCTTGCTCAACTTCGGGAAAACCGGTGTGCGCAGGTTGCGCGCCAGGCTGTGCGACCTCCTCCGCGAGGACGTTCCCGAACTGCGCGACAACACGGAACTCCGCCAAAGTGCACTGGTGCCCTTGGCGCAGGCCACGATGCTGCTTCCCGTGGAGATCGGCGACTACACGGATTTCTACAGCAGCCGTGAGCATGCCACCAATGTGGGCACCATGTTCCGCGGCGCGGAAAATGCCTTGATGCCGAACTGGCTGCATCTTCCGGTGGGCTACCACGGGCGCTCCTCCTCCATTGTGCCCAGTGGCGTGGCCATCCGAAGGCCCATGGGCCAGATGCGGCCAAAGCCGGACGAACCGCCGATCTTCGGACCCAGCAGACAACTGGACATTGAACTGGAAACCGGGTTCATCACCTACCGGGGAAAGCCCATGGGGGAGCGCATCAATGTGGATGAGGCCGAGGACTACATCTTCGGCATGGTGCTCTTCAACGACTGGAGCGCGCGCGACATCCAAAGCTGGGAATATGTGCCGTTGGGTCCCTTCCTCGGCAAGAACTTCGGAAGCAGCATGAGCCCTTGGGTGGTGACGCTGGATGCACTGGAACCCTTCCGCACCGAAGGCCCGGCACAAGATCCAATGCCACTGCCCTACTTGCAGCCCCGGGGTAGCCACAGCTTCGACATTCAATTGGAGGCAGCCCTGATGCCCAAAGGAGGAAGGGAGACCACGGTGTGCCGCACCAACTTCAACCACCTCTATTGGAGCATGGCCCAGCAACTGGCGCACCATACCGTGAACGGATGCAACGTTCGCGCAGGCGACCTGATGGCAAGCGGCACCATCAGCGGTCCGTCCCCGGATTCGTTCGGCAGCCTGCTGGAGCTCACCTGGCGCGGCACCAAGCCCCTGAAACTGGCCGACGGCAGTGAACGCAAGTTCCTGGAGGACGGCGACACCGTGGTGATCCGCGGGCATTGCGAACGGGCGGGCCTGCGCATCGGTTTTGGCGAAGTGCGCGGTGAGGTGCTTCCGGCCCGGTAAGCAAGCGCTGCAAGCCTGCACGCCGCCCACCCGCTGGCGGCATGTAATTTTGGGCAATGCCCAAGACCGCCGAAACCGCTCCCGCATACGACCTCGAGGAAGAGAAGGAGCAGATCCTGAGCCGTTACCGTGGCCTGCTTCGCGCTGTGCGCGGCGACCGCACCGCCGATGGCACACGGCTGATCCGCAAGGCCTTCAACATTGCGCTGGAAGCCCACAAGGACCAGCGCCGCAAGAGCGGGGAACCCTACATCTACCATCCCATTGCCGTGGCGCGCATCTGCGCGGAGGAGATCGGGCTGGGCGTCACCAGTGTGGCCGCGGCACTGCTGCACGACACCGTGGAGGACACCGACCTCACCCTGGAGGACGTGCGCGACATGTTCGGTGATACGGTCTGCACCATCATCGACGGGCTCACCAAGATCAGCGGTGTGAACTGGCAGACCGACAGCATGCAGGCGGAGAATTTCCGCAAGGTGCTGCTCACCCTTGCACAGGACGTCCGGGTGATCCTGATCAAGCTGGCCGACCGATTGCACAACATGCGCACGCTGGAAAGCATGAGCAGGGAAAAGCAATTGAAGATCGCCAGTGAAACACTGTTCCTGTATGCACCGTTGGCGCACCGCCTCGGCTTGTACAACATCAAAAGCGAGCTGGAGGACCTTTCCCTGCGAGCCAAGGAACCGGCCGTTTACCATGACATCGAACAACGGCTGAAAAAGGGCGAATCCGTGCGCAAGCGCTTCATCAGCCGGTTCATCCTGCCCATCCGCGAGGCCCTGGAAAAGGAGCAGTTCGAATTCGAGATCAAAGGCCGCCCAAAAAGCATCTACAGCATCTACCAGAAGATGCTCACCAAGCACGTCACCTTCGATGAGGTGTACGACCTGTTCGCCATCCGGATCATCGTGGACAGCAAGCCCGAACTGGAAAAGGCGGACTGCTGGAAAGTGTATTCCATCGTCACCGATTTCTATCAACCCAGCCCTGACCGGCTGCGGGATTGGATCAGCATGCCCAAGGCCAATGGCTACGAGAGCCTGCACACCACCGTGATGAGCCCGGGTGGCAAATGGGTGGAGGTGCAGATCCGCAGCCGCCGCATGGACCAGGTGGCCGAAATGGGCCTGGCCGCACACTACCGCTACAAAGGCGAGGAGGAGCACGCCAATGCCATGGACAGCATGCTCAACCGCATCCGCGAGATCCTGGCCGACCCGGGCAGCAACGCCCTCGATTTCGTGAATGATTTCAAGTTGAACCTCTTCAACGATGAGATCATGGTGTTCACGCCCAAGGGCGAGATGCGAAACCTGCCGGCAGGCTCATCAGCGCTGGATTTCGCCTTCGACATCCACAGCCAGATCGGCCGCCACTGCATTGGCGCCAAAGTGAACCACAAGCTGGTACCGCTGAGCCAGCCCCTGCGCAATGGCGACCAGGTGGAGATCATCACCAGCCGCAAGCAGCAGCCCAAGGCCGAATGGCTGAACTATGTGATGACAGCCCGTGCGCGGCACAAGATCAAACAGGCGCTGCGCGAGCAGAAACGCAAGCTCGCCATCGTGGGCCGCGAAGCCGTGCAGCGTAAACTGCGGTCCTGGGGGGCCAAGGTGAACAGCGAAAATATCAATATCCTCGCAGACCACCTGCTGGCCTCGTCGCCAACTGACCTTTATTGGAGGATCGCCCGCGACCCAAAGGACCTGGAAGGGATGGCCGCGCCAGTGGTGAAGAACGGGCGTCTGGTGCTGCCCAAGGGCGTACGGCCCAAGGAAGAACGCAGGTTGGAGGAGATCGTGGCGGATATCCGCGGAACCCAGGGCGGCACGCTCACCATTGGTGACGAGCTGCAGAGCATGGAGTACAAGCTCTCACCGTGCTGCCACCCCATCCCCGGCGACGACGTTTTCGGGTTCATCACGCCCGAGGGCATCCGCATCCACAGGGTCAATTGCCCGAACGCCGTGCAACTGATGAGCAATTTTGCCATGCGCATCGTGAAGGCGCGGTGGAAGGGAAAGGACAGCGTGGAATTCCTGGCGGGCATCCAATTCAGCGGCATCGACGCGGTGGGCATTGTGAACCGGATCACCACCATCATCAGCCACGAGAACAACGTGAACATGCGCAGCATAAACTTCGAGAGCAAGGACGGCATCTTTGAAGGCAAGGTGATGGCTTATGTGCACGACGCGGAACACCTGCACTCCCTGGTGGAAAAGCTCCGCGATGTGCCCGAGGTGCGGCGCGTGGAGCGCATCGACCACTAAGCTGGGACTTGAGCCGTGAATCCTCCCCTCCAGGCTTTGCGTTCCACGCATTGCCCGGGATGTTGAGCTTGTCGAAAGATCAAAGGGCAGGCAACGGGACAACTGACCACAACAATTACTCCCGCGAAAACTTGTGCGGGTCCTGGTGATCCTCCTCGATCTTCATCTTCACGGACCACATCTTCAAGCCCAGCATGGCCAGCTCCCGGTGCCCTTCGCGCAGCAGCCATTCAAACGCCTCATCATCACCGCCGCTCTCCGCCATTTTCCGCAAGGCGCGCATGTCATGGGCCTCCAGCCATTC
>CALMYC010000017.1 GCA_937873385.1 uncultured Flavobacteriales bacterium
TGTGCGGCCACAACGGCAAGGAGTTCGATTTTCCGTGGATTGCGCGCCGCTGCATCGTGCACCGCATCAAGTTGCCCAAGTTGCTGGACGTGGGCGGACTGAAACCATGGGAGGTGGGCTTCATCGACACCATGAACTTATGGAGCTTCGGCGACCGCAAGAACTTCACCTCGCTGGGGCTGCTCACGCACATCCTCGGCATCCCCACGCCCAAGGACGACATCAGCGGCGCCGATGTGGCGCGGGTGTATTACGAGGACAAGGACCTGGAGCGAATCGCCACCTACTGCAAGAAGGATGTGGTGGCCACCGTGCAGTTGTTTTTAAGGCTGAAGGGGGAGGCGATGGTGCGGGAGGAACACATCGCGTTGGTGTGAACCCCGGGCGGAACTTCCGTTTCCGTCAAGGCTTTCCCTTCGGTTGGAAGGTGATGATCTGCGGGCCGCTCACATACAACGGCAGCGTATCGCGCAGCCAAAAATAGCTCACGAACAGGTCCTTCTTGCTGCGCACTTCCGGGGTCAGGTAATAGGTGCGCACCGTGGTCCACACGTTGGCCGGAAGGTTCTTCTTGTCCACATCTTCCGTGGAGTAGGCGTAGTTCTTCCCGCCATGCTCGAAGGTGGTAACGAAGCTGCCCTTGGTGCCGGGGTCGGGCATCATCACCTTCCATTCGGCTTCAATCCAAGCATGGTCGTGAGTGGTGAGTGCATCGAAGGGTACTTTCAATGCGGGAGAGAACGGATGTTGGCCATCCAAGCGATAGGCGTTTACTTTCAATCCTGTGGTCGAGTCCAGGAGAATGGTGTCCGCGGCCGGAAGCTGAACGGCGACTTCCGGCACGGGGACGCGCACATATTTCGTGCTGTCCGGCCGGCCTTGGTCGCCGCTGTAGGATCGGTACACCAGCAGCAGGTCTTCCATGTCCGCAGGCACTTCCATCCTTCCAAAGCCTGCTTTGTACGCCGCCCAGGTCATCCGCGATGAGTGGATGATGCCGTGCTTGAACTGCCAGTATTGGAACACGTTGAGCAGGGTGCAAAACGCGAGTACGATGGCCGTGCCCGCGCGCCTGAACAGTGAACCCGCCCACGCCCATTGCAGCACGGCGGCCAGCGGTAGCGCCATCACGGCATACGAACCCACCATGGCGCGCGAGCCGAAGCTGTCCGCATACCACCAGTTGGTCCAGCTGGAAAGCACGAACAGGTTGAGCAGGAAGAAAGCCAGCACGGGCTTGTATGCTTCGCGCCAATGCTTGCGCAAGAGCCAGATCCCCGCCGTGGCCACGAGCATCAGCGGCGTGTAGATGTACCAGCCCTTGCGGAAGCTGAACAGGAAGGGCCACATATGTGGATCCAAGAAGTCGAAGCCCTCGCCGGCGTTATTGTACGTGTCCAGGATCCAGTGGCCGGTGGCGGCTTTCCAGTAGATGAACTGCGGCAGGCCGATCAGGAACAGCACGCCGATGATGGGCAGCCATTGCCTGCGCAGCTTCCATGCGCGGGCGAATGGCTGGGACAGTTCACCTTCGCCGCGCCAGAGGAAGGGCAGCAGCACGCAAACCGCTTCACTGGGCCGCACCAACATGGCCAAGCCCATCAGCACGGCAAGCACCAATGCACGCCCCAGGCGGCGTTCCGCGGTCCAGCGCAATGTGGCCCACAGGATGCCCGCGTACAGGCAGAACAAGGTAATGTGCGGCATGGCCGTGCCCACCGTGGCCTGGTCGATCAAGTTGGTGCCCGCGAACAGAAGAAGTAGCGTACACGTCACGATCCATTCGCTGAAGCGATTGCGCAGCACGGTTCGCAACGCCAATAACCCGAGCAGCAAATAGATCCATACGCCCGTGCGCACCGCAAGGTCGTACGGCGGTGAGTAGCCGTCCTGTGGCTGGCCGGTGATGCCTGCGATCCAATGCCCCGCCACGAACCACGGACTCCATACCACGGCCAGGCCCATGGGGTATTTATTCACATGCGTGCCGTCATCCAGCGTGCTGATCTGGTACAACGTTCCCGAGGCATCATGGTCCTTGCGCGCCTGGTCCACCCAGCCAAGGTCTTTCAGCAACGGGTCATGGTGGATCATTGCCGCCGGCAGGTACAACTGGTAGCCGAAGGAATCCCAGGTGAAGCGCGTGCGGCCCATGTCCTGGAAAATGCCGATGGCCAACAGGACCCAGATCGCGAAGGCGGTGAGCCGGGAAGGCGAAGAAAGGCTGTGGCGGAAGGGCATTGGAACCATTTGGCCTTCGGGGCCTGTTCGGAATGGCCTGCCAAGGTCGTTCATCAGATCCGATATTCCACCGCTGCTTGTTCCCGCGTTACTTTGCGCGTGAAGTAAGCACCAGCTCCCCTCCTCATGCCATTCAGGAAACGCAGAAGCACGGTGCTTTCCACAACTCGGGACCGCCATCTGCCGGAATGGCTGCTCTTTATGCTGGTGGCCGTGTTATCCCTGCAGGCCGCATGGATCATGGGCGGTGGCAACACGTGCAGGTTCTTTTCCGGTGCGTATGATGGCCTGGGCTACTACCAATGGTTGCCTGCGGCCTTTGTCACGCACGATTTCGACCTCATGCCGTGGACGTATTGGATTACGCAGGACAAAGGGATCAGCCTCTTCACCAGCGGCGTTGCCGTATTGCAGCTGCCGTTCTTTCTGCTTGCGCAAGTGCTTACAGGGGTCTTCGGCTATCCTGCAACGGGATACAACCCGGCCAACATGGTGTGCATGATGGCGGCGACGGCCTTCTACGCTGGTGTGGGCTCCGTGCTGGCCTTCAAGTTGGCCCGCCGCTTCAGTAACACGCCTGCAGCGCTGTTGGCGACGGTGGCCATTTACTCGGCAAGCAACCTGTTCTACTACGCCGTCAATGAACCGCTGATGTCCCATGTGTATTCATTCTTTCTCATTTCACTGTTTTGTTGGTGCGGGTTGCGCATCATCGACGGGCCCCGCGGTGTGCATGTGTTCCTGTTCCTGGTGTCCGGCGCCTTGCTTTTGCTGGTGCGCCAGTTGAACGTCCTGGTCTTCCTGTTCCCCTTGTGGATGGCCTGGAGCTTGCCGGGAGGGGTGCGTGCAGCATGGAAGAACCTTTTGGAACAACGTGCAGCCGTGGTGGCGGGCATCACCATTGGCTTGATCCCGTGGGTGCTGCAGTCCATCTATTGGCACCACATCACCGGAGATTGGTATGCCAATGGGTATACCTTCAAAGGTGAACAGTTCGAATGGGACAAGATGGTGCCCGGGATGGTGCTCTTCAGCCCCCGCAATGGTTGGTTTGTTTACAGCCCCATTTTCCTTGTGGTCGTTGCATGCCTGCTTGTGCGGTCATGGCGGAATACGCGGCCCGCCCGCCCCGTTCTTGCCATTCTGCTGCTCGTGCTGTTGTTGTACAGTGCCTGGTGGTGCTGGTGGTTGGGCGGCGGGTACGGCTATCGTGGCTTTATCGACATCTACGGGTTGCTGGCCATTCCATTGGCATGGATATTCCGTTCCGTATTGCGTGGGTCCTGGTCGTTGCGCGTGTTCGCCACCCTGATGGTTTGTGCGTTGGTACACTTGAACTTCGGGATGATCGATCAGCGGGACTTCGACGTGTACAACGTATGGGGGGAGTGGCCACCTCTGTTGGAGATCATCGGTAAGATCGCATCTGGACAATGAGCACCGATGCCGTGGTTTCGAAGCTTGGCGGGCGGGCGCAGTGGGGCTTCCGGCTGCTTGGCGCCTGCGTGGCGCTTGGCTTGTTCCTTGCCGGCATGTGGATGGTTCCGCTGGCCATTTTCGGCCCCGGCCGCGAGTTGATCCCCGGCGACCTCGGTAATGCGCGTTTCAATAATTACATCCTCGAGCATTTCCACCGCTTCATCACCGGAATGACCGGCGCCTATTGGGATGCGCCGTTCATGTATCCGTGGAAGAACGTCATTGCCCTCTCGGACAACCTGTTGGGCACGGCTCCTTTCTATTCGGCCTTCCGCTCCTTCGGCTTCAGCAGGGAAGGAGCGTTCCAACTTTGGTTGGCTTCGCTTTTTGCGCTTAATTATTGGTGTTGCCTGATCGCATTGCGGAAGTGGTCCGGCAACCTGGTCCTTGCCGCCTGTGCCGCATACATCTTCGCTTTCGGCATCTACAACATCGGGCAGATCAACAATGTGCAAGTGTTGCCGAAGTTCATGGCCCCCTTGGCTTTGCTCTTCCTTTGGAAGCACCTTGAAACCGGTTTGTGGAGGTGGCTCTTCTGGACGATGCTGGCCACCGTTTACCAGTTCTATTGCGGGGTCTACTTGGGTTTCATCCTGGTGTATGCGCTCATCTTCCTGTTGATCGGTCACCTCATCGCCTATCGGAAACCCTCCTTCATGGGCCGATTCCGCAATTGGCGCTTCGCAAGCACTTGGATACTGACGCTGATGGCGGGCGCACTGCTCTTGGCCCCGATGATGCTGCACTACCTGGCCGTTCCAGCAGACATGGGGACCCGGAACTTCAGCGACATCCTCGCCTCCGTTCCCCGCCCCACCTCCTACTTCTTCACCCATCCTGCGGCACTCTCCTGGCGTTCGCTGTCCCACCTTGGCGTGGATGCCTTCCCGCAGTGGTGGAGCCATTTCCATTTCATCGGTGCCGTGCCATGGGCCGTCGTTCTGGCGGTGCCGTTCCTTTTGTTTTCCAAGCGTATGCCTGCAAGCGATCGAAACGTGTTGATCGCTATAGGATCGGCCCTGGTGCTCAGCACCGTGTTTTGCCTGAACATCGCCGGCTTCAGCCTCTACAAATTGGTGTTCATGCTGCCCGGCTTTTCCGTGCTGCGCGCCGTGGACCGCTTCATCAATGTGCAGGTGCTGTTTTTCCTTGTGCTTTTCGTGGCCGTGCTGCGTCCATTGTTCAACCGCCGCCGCGCCGCTTGGGCGCTCAGCATCTTGCTGCCCGTGCTGGTGGTGCAGGACAACTGCTGGGATGTTGAACAAATCAAGCGGTTTGATAAGCTGGAATCGCAACGCATGGTGGCGGAAGTAGAACGGAGGATGACCCGGGAAATGGTGGACAATGGCCGGTACGAAGCAATCGCCTACGAACCGATCCTTCCTTATAGTGGGACTTTTGACGAACAGCATTTTGCGGTGATCACCACGCAGCTCAATGCCATGCTCGCGGCCCAAGCGTTGGGCACGCCAACGGTAAACGCATACACCGGCGGCTATCCGGGGAACTATATCCATTTCTTTGATAATATGGACCATGGCAGCCTCAAGGCTTGGTGCGAGTTCAACGGCATCGGAACGGAGCATATCCAGGAGCTCAACGGCTTGGCCGTGGATGTGGTCGCTCGTGACACGGTCCGGTTCATTGCGGCTAATGGTCACTATTTGTGCGCGGACCGATCAAGGGAGAACATGGTGTTGGCTAATCGCGACAAAGCAGATGACTGGGAAACCTTTCTGCGGTTGCACCTCGCTGACGGGCGCGTGGCCTTCCTGGCCTCCAACAGCCAATTCCTTTGTGCGGAGCTGGAGCAGGACAAGCAGCTTTCCGCCACGGGCAAGGACTTGGGTGATTTTGGGCTGTTCACCATGGAACTCCTTGACAGCGGCATGGTGGCCATCAGGGCGTTCAATGGGCGCTATGTGTCCCTCGATCCGGGTTCACAGGGGCTGCAAGCCAACAGTGACAGTATCGTGCCGAATGCACGGTTCAAACTGCTACGTCCCGGACGGCCTTAAGGCTTGGCAGGCTCGTCGGCGTAATCCACGTGTTGCAGCACGATCTCGCCCAGGTAGAAGGAAGGCACGCTGTCCTTGCCCGTAAGGAAAGCGTTGGGCGCGCAATCGCCGCGTTCCATGGAATAGCGCGTGGCGGAGACCATCCAATGGTGAAAGCGGAAATCGCCGTAGAGCTCAAAACTGCCGTCGGCCTTGGACTTGGTGTAATAGGACCGCGTCCAGTGCTCATTCCAACCCAGGATCACACCGCCTTCAATGGGCTTGCGGTCCTGGTCCAGCAGTTTGCCGGTGAGCTTGGCATCATGGAGCGAGGAGAAGTTGTAGTAGTTGTCCGGCTCTTCGCATGCGCCCACCTGTGTATTCGGATTGAATTCCTTGAACGCCTCCGCCACGGGCTTTACCGCCCCGTCCACAACGGGCAGCCCGGGAGCCACCTCCGTTTTTCCATCCTGGCTCAGCACGCCCATGTAGTCCGCATGGAAACGGCCCCACTTCACATCCTTGAACTGCCACCAGGAGTAGCCCACGCCGCCGCAGGCCACGGTCTGGGCGAGGGTTTTGCGGGCAAAGGCCAACTGCTCGGCATAGGGCACCGAATCATTGTCCGCAGGGAGCGAGGTTTCCCCGATGATCCACGGCTTGTCCACCTGCTCGCCGTACCAGTGGATCTCGTTCATCACCTGGTCCGGCTCGTACTCATAGGGGTGAAAGGAGATGAAATCCACGTCCAGCACATTGGGGTCCCATGCGAACACCTCCGGCACACCCACCAGGCCGATGGTGGTCAACTGGCGGGGTGCGTGCTGCTTGAACGCTTTTTGCCACCGCTCTACGACCTCATGCACTTCCCGTTTGGGACGGTCATGTACGTCAAAGTAGAGCGGCTCATTGAAAAAGTCATAGGCCATCACTGCGGACGAGTTCCGCAACCTGTCCACCAGCATCAGAGTTTGCTTTTCATATGCCGGTTGGCCAGGAAAGAGCTTTACCAGAATGATCAGCTTCAGGCCGGCATCCTTGGCCAAGCCCACCATGTTTTCCACGGCTTCCAAGTACCGTTCAACTTGGTCGCCGTTCAGTTGATAAAGTGAATCCCCCCCCCAACCATATTGGGCGGGAAGGAAGGGGAACAGGGAGTCGCCCTTCAGCTTCAGGTCGGAGGCAAGGCCGGTGACCCTCACCGTGTTGAATCCCATCTTGCGGATCAGTTCAAACTCGGCTTTGACCAACAAGGACGTGGAATCCTTCCGGTCGTACCGGAAGCGGTCGTTTGCCTCGTAGTTGCGCGATGGCGCCACCCAGCACGCCGTATCGTTGAACTGCAGGTGCGCCACGTAGTTGATGGCCATCGGAAAGAAGGGCTTGCCCTGTTCGGTGAAGTGGCCGTTCTCCAGCTTCACGAAGTGGTCCGGCGCATTCGAGCCACAGCCGGCACACAACAAAATTGCCGCGAGCGCGATTGCGGAACAGCGGCCAAATGGGCGGGTCCGCAACCTCATCCAAGTCCGTATTTCACAATGCACCAGATGGCCCGGAAGCCGTCCCGCCAACCGATCTTCTTCCCCTCTGCGTAGGTGCGGCCGTAATAGCTGATGCCCACCTCGTAAATGCGTGCATCCTTCACCCGGGCCAGCTTCGCCGTCACCTCCGGCTCAAAGCCGAAGCGCTTTTCCTTCAGGTCAAGGCTCTTGGCGATGTCGCTGCGGATCAGCTTGTAGCAGGTCTCCATGTCGGTGAGGTTCAAGTTGTTGAACGCATTGGAGAGCTGGGTGAGGAACTTGTTGCCGATGCTGTGCCAGAAGAAGAGGATGCGGTGCGGGTGGTGGCCCATGAAGCGCGAACCGAACACCACGTCGGCAAAGCCTTCCTCCACGGGGCGCAGCAAGTCGTTGTATTCGCGCGGGTCGTATTCCAGGTCGGCATCCTGGATGATCAGGTATTCACCGGTGGCCTCCAAGATGCCGCGGTGGATGGCCGCTCCCTTGCCCATGTTGTGCGGCTGCTGGATGAAGCGGATGCCCAAGGTTGGGTTGGCTGCGATATAGCGCTCCACCGCGTCCACCGTGCCATCCTTGCTGCCGTCGTTCACAATGATCACTTCCTTGCCAAAGCTGCCGATCAATTCCACGTCTCGCACCTTGTCCAGGATCAGGTGGATGGTGCGCTCCTCGTTGTAGGCGGGGATGATGATGGAAAGTGTGTTCATTTGGGCAGGCCCATGGCGGGCGAAGAAGTGTTCATCATGCTTTGGGGGCGCGACAGGACCGTTGTCCATTCAGTCGCGGCTCCGGAAATGCCGCCTTGAAACAGAGGCCATGAGCCAGGTCGGCAGATGATGCATGGATGATGAACCATCCGTCCGGAACGGGGGTGATCAGCGGAATCTCAAGGTTGCGCATGCTTCGGGCCGGCTATTTGGAAAATGACCACGTTGCCATCGGTTTCAATGACCTGTTGTTCATACCGCGCTTCGATGAATTCCTTCACCTCGGGCTGGCTCGCCATGGCCCGCATTCCGGGTACAAGGTCGTATTTGCTGACGCTACGTATGGGATGACCTTGGTCGGTGAGGACATGGGCGTAGAACAGGAGCGGGCCATTGTAATCATCATAGCAGAACACGTCCGCCTTCAGCTCCCGCCTGCCCTTCATGGCATCTTGGAGGAAGTGCGCTGATTCGTAGTATTCGAATTCCCATGGAGAATCCTTCACCTTGTAGTAGTGATGGACCACGGATGCATACGGCATGGCAAAGGCCAGGAACAGCGCGGTAAAAGGCACAACGTCCCCCCGCACCATCAAATTGAACGGCCGCGTAGTGCGCAGCCACTCGAACACGAGGTGCAATGGCAGGGCGCAAAGGGAAGCAAGGATGGGATACAGCGGTGCATCATACCACTGGCATTTGGTGCCCGCCGTGCTGATCACGATCAAATAGCTGGCCCCCGCGCAAGTGAGCAGCATGGTCCACCGCCGGATGGCGATGTCCTTATAGGCCAACCCCAATGCAATCCCGCACGGGACCAGCAAATACCAGTTCGTAAAATTGGTGACCAGGAATTGCCGGATAAAGTAGTCCCATTCCCCTTCATGACCCTCCATAACGGTTCCATAGCGACCGCCCAGGTCATTGTTCCACACGGCCTCCATGTAGCCGGGGTTCAGCGTCTCCCTGCCAAGATAATAGCCGCCCACCACCATCACGGTTCCGACCAGGCCGAACCACGTGCGGCGCTCCTTGAGGAAGTCAAGCAAGGCACCGGTGATCAGCAGGTAGACGGCACAACCGGGGAGGATCAACAGACCTTGGATGCTTTTGGTGAGGATGGCCAAGGTGATCGCTATGAACATGACCACCACCGCACGTTTGGAACGAGTTTGTTCGTAGCGGTAGACGCAAAGCAGGGCCAAGGTCATGAACATCACGAGCATGGAGTCATAGTCGCCGCTGCGTGCCACGTGCATGGAGACATAGCCTTGGCTCGTGTACAGGATCAACGCGGCGATCAGGCCCCACCAAGGTTTCTTCAGCCAGTGGATGCCCACATGAACGAGCATGGCGCCGGTTACGAAGGCGCAGATCGCCGAAGGCAGCCGCAAGGCTAATTCGCCCGGCCCCAATACTTTGAACAATAAGGCTTGGATCCAGATCAGCAGCGGTGGCTTGGTGCTCCACATATCTGGTGCACCATCAAAATAGGGCACCAGGTACTGGTGATTCTTGAGCATCTCGTACGCGCTCACGGCCAAGCGGGATTCATCCCACATCCGCAAGGGCAACACGTCCAGGTCGATGAACAGGGGGAAATAGGCCAGCACGGCGAACAGCGCCCAAATGATGCGCACCTCACTGCGGGGGGCGGTCACTGATCGCGGCATGGTTGTGGCCCCCCGGTTCCTCATGGCGTGCGAAAGTCGGGCTTTTCCAGCAACCGCTTTCCCCACGCCGTTTGCGTCAATGCCAAACAGGCCGCCAGCACCACGAGCCAAGCCACGCGTGATTGCAGCCGGTCGAACACATTGGCGAGGCTGGCGGTGACCACGGCGTTGAGCAGCACCCAGCCGATCAAGAGCGGCACCAAGCTGCTGATCTGGGGGTGTGCCCACCACCGGTCACGTGTCCAGGCCAGCACAAGCACGGACAGCAACATGGTGAATTGCACCACGCGGCTGAAGAAGATGGTGTCCCACCATGCACCGTTGTTCTGCATGTCGGCAACATAGGAGGACAGTTCATGGGGCAGGCGGTCGGCCACCTCACCGTACGGCGCGGAGCCTTCCATGGAGGGCGACATCCCCATGACGGCGTTCACCTGGAACAATTGGACCACGGAGGCCACCATGCTGCTGCGCAGGAATCGCAGGAAGTAGGCCGGCTCGGAGAGCAGGTCATGCACGATGGGGGCGAGCGCGGAATCAGCCACGGTGAGCTGCGGCCCGATGCGTCCCACCATGCTGCTGTCTCCCCAAATGAACTGCACGGGCACCATGGGCAGCTCGTCCTTGTACGGACAAAGCACGTACTGCCGCTCACCGCAGTGTTCGTCCAGGAAATCGCCGAGCATGCCGTTCTCGCACAAGCGGGCCGCAAGGAAGACGTTGGATGCGGGGGAGAACACGGGGCGCATGCCGTGCTGCCCGTTGTACCAGGAAATGAAGCCAACCCCGGCACCCAGCACGGCCAGCATGCCGATGAGGTTGGGCCAGAAGCGCGGCCAGGCAAGCCAATGCTTCCCGGTCAGTCTTACCAAGGCCATGCCGCCCAGCAAGAGCACGGCCATCGCCACATGCGCATTGTGGGTGATCAGGAAAAAGAAGAGGCAGATCCATAGGAAGCCACGTTTCATCCAGCCCAGTTCAGGCGCGCGGAAGAGCAGGTAAAGGATCAACGCGATCATCGGTGTGAAGATGATCTGCGCGGCATACCACGGCAAGCTGGTGAACAGCACCAGCACAAGGGTGAGCAGTAAATGGGCACGCCAAAGAACCACCTGCGCGGGCAGCACCTTCCGCAAGGTTTCCCAGAGCAGCCAGGCCATCATGCCCGCTTGAAAGAGCACCACCGTCCAGAGCGTGCTCTGCCAGGTGACGGCCCGGATGATGAGGCTGTAACCGATGGGGCGGTCCGGCGGTGGCTCCAGGAGAAAGGCCCCTCGGATATAGGTTCCGGAATCCGAGAAGACCAGCGGATAGCGATTGTAGAAGGCCAAGATGGCGATCAGCAAGGTGGCGCCTGTGAGGTGGAACAAGGAATTCCGCCGGGTGGACCAGGACGAATTGAGACCAGTCCCGCTCATCAGTTCCTGCTTGGGTACATGCCTGCTTTCATGAACATGGGGCCTCAATGCATGGCGCTATTTGATCAATGGGAAGATGGTGCCTGCAAGCCGAAGGTAGGCCAACACCTGAAGCATCGGCCAAGTTAAACGACCGGGATCCCCAAGCATGGGCCAAGGCCGGGTCAATGGATCACGCAGAGTTCCATGTTGTCCAGATACATCACGTTGAGGTCGAACATGGGCCATGCGCTCATCTGCACGGTATCGCCTGGCAACAAGTCCGTCATGGGTACCAATGCCACGGCAAGCTTGGCCCATTGGCCGGGATACCGGGCCTCCAACGTGGGCCCCATGTTGCTCATGGCCAATTCCTGCCCACCGCGTGTCACGCGCAATACCAGGGCGATCCAATTATTGGCTTCGGGTTGGAGGGTACTGGCGGTACCGTAGATCAGGGCCATGCCCGCCGGAATCGTGTCGGGCACGATCCAATTGATCGGGTTGGTTGATCGGGTTGCTGCATCAAACCGTACCGAAAAACGCCCGCTGGCGTGTTGCTCACTGCTGCGGCCTCTCACGTCCGGGTCCTCCATGTCCAGCACCCGGCGCTCCGCCTTCCTGTGGAGCGCACGCATGCGCTTGTCGCGGTACAGGTCGGTGCCGGTGGCGGCGGAATGGTACAGCAACTCCCAATTCAAGGGATCCACCTGGTCCTGTCCATCACACTCCACGATGTAATAGTCGGCGGTCGGGAACGGCTTGGGGTATTCCCTGGGGGTCGCCATCAGCCATTGCATGTTATCCCGGACCTGATAATAGGGGAGGCAGCCCCAACTTTCGAAACTGGTGGACAGCGAGACAACGGGGCGGTCTTTGCTGAGCGGCAGGTGGTCATGGCTGATCAGTGCAAGCATTTTCGATACTTCCCCTTCCGGCTTCCATTCCACACAATAGGAGAGGTTGGCGCTTCGGGCCATGTGCAACAGCAAGGGCAGGGCGAGCAATGTGCCCAGGGCCCCGGGAGTGAATGACCCTCTTGGCCACGCCACCAAGCCTGAGACAGGGACGAAAAGGAACAACGGGACCAAGTACAGCGCAGTGCGGTCCTTGGGAAAGGGGGTATTGAAAAGAAGGTTTTGCATTACTATGAAGGCTATGCAGGCCCCTGTCACGCAGGCCCCGAAAAGCATGACCTTCAGTTCATTCATCCAACCGCCCCGCCATGCCGCGAACACCACGGCCATGCCACTTGCTACGGCGAATGCAAGGAACACCAACAGGATGTTTCGTGCCGGCCATCCATAGTGGAGCAGGTACATGAGTTTATCGGCAAGCGAGTTGAGCGCACAATCCCAGATTGAACCGCAACCGAAGAAAAGGGATCCGCCCCGGGAGAGCGCGATGGCAAAAGGCACGGTGGCGGCCAATCCCAGGGCGGTGCCCGCGGCCACCACGCCCCAATGCCTCTTGGAGGTTCCTTGGCCACGCAAAGCGTCCATTCCCCACATGGCGGCGAAAGCAGTGGCCACCGCCAACAGGTAGTTGACCATGACAAGGTTGGACAGCGCTGCCAACGCGGCCGTGAGCATGGCCAAGGTGAGCCATTTCAACTGCCTGCCCTCCGTAAAATACCGGGTGAACATCCAAAGGGAAAGCATCATCCAGCCAATGGCAAGGCCATACCCCCGGGCAAGTGAAAAGAAATCCAGCAGATAGGGATCAAGGTTGAGGACGAGGAATGTCGTAATGGACACGATGCAGGAGGGCGACCGTAATGCGATCCGGGCGGTTGCATATAGAAAGATCGCATGTGCCAATAAATTGGGTGACCTCAAGGAGAGCTCGTTATTCCCGAAAAGGTGGCTGGCCGCGATCATGCCCCACACATTGAGCAAATGGTGATTGGCCCCCATCGCGTCAAAGGCGTTCTGGATGTACACCCGGGGGATGACGTAATGGAGAAAGCTCCAGCTCTCATCCCAGGTGAATGACACCGTGACGGCGCGCACCACCGAGTAGCACAGCAGTACCACAGCGCAACAGAGTATGGTTGTTCGTGCACCCAAGCGCGGGCCTTCGGGCGGAACGATGGGCTGGGGTTCCATGGCGAAGTCCTGGGAACCGCCCAGTTCAGAACACCATCTCCGGCACCTCACTTTCCACCACCAAGCGTCCTTCCGTCTTCGCCTTGATCTCCTCCACGCTCACGCCCGGCGCGCGTTCAGTGAGCTTAAAGCCATCCTTGGCCACCTCGAACATGCCGAGGTCGGTGATGATGCGCTTCACGCAACCCACGCCGGTAAGCGGCAGGCTGCACTTTTTCAGCAGCTTGCTTTCGCCGGCCTTGTTGGTGTGCATCATGCACACAATGATGTTCTGCGCGCTGGCCACCAGGTCCATGGCGCCGCCCATGCCCTTCACCATTTTGCCGGGGATCTTCCAGCTGGCGATGTCGCCGTTGTCCGCCACTTCCATGGCGCCGAGCACGGTGAGGTTCACCTTCTGTGCGCGGATCATGGCGAAGCTGGTGGCACTGTCGAAGATCGCCGAGCCGGGCAGCAGCGTCACCGTCTGCTTGCCCGCGTTGATCAGGTCGGCGTCTTCTTCGCCCTCAACGGGAAACTGCCCCATGCCGAGGATGCCGTTCTCGCTCTGCAGCGTCACGTTGATGCCCGGCGGGATGTGGTTGGCCACCAGCGTGGGGATGCCGATGCCGAGGTTCACGTAATACCCGTCCTGAAGTTCACGCGCGATGCGCTTCGCGATCTGGTTCTTGTCCAAGGCCATTTCAAAATGGATTGTTGTTCTGCTCCGCTTAGACCCTCTGCCGCACCGTGCGCTGCTCGATCCGCTTCTCATAGTCCTTGCCCTGAAAGATGCGGTGTACGAAGATGCCCGGTGTATGTACGTGGTCCGGATCGATCTCGCCCGGCTCCACCAGGTGCTCCACTTCCGCAATGGTGATGTTGCCGGCCATGGCCATCATGGGGTTGAAGTTGCGTGCGGTGCGTCGGTACACCAGGTTGCCGTTGGTGTCGCCCTTCCAGGCCTTCACCAGGCTGAAATCCGCGCGGAGCCAGCGCTCCATCACGTACATCTTGCCGTCGAACGCGCGGGTCTCCTTGCCCTCGGCCACCTCGGTTCCGTAGCCTGCGGGCGTGAAGAACGCCGGAATGCCCGCTCCGCCCGCGCGGCAGCGTTCGGCCAAGGTGCCTTGTGGCGTGAGCTGCACCTCCAGTTCGCCGGAAAGCAGCTGGCGTTCGAATTCGGCGTTCTCGCCCACGTAGCTGGCGATCATCGTCTTGATCTGCCGCTTCTTCAGTAAAAGCCCGAGGCCGAAGTCATCCACCCCTGCATTGTTGCTGATGCAGGTAAGGCCTTTCACACCCTTGCGCACCAGCGCCGTGATGAGGTTCTCCGGGATGCCGCACAGGCCGAAGCCGCCCACCATCAGGGTCATGCCGTCCTTGAGTCCGTCCAGCGCCGCATCAGCATCTTTCACTTGCTTGTTCATGGTGAATACGTGTGCTGGCGAAGATAGGGGCGTGGAAATTGTTTGGACGGAAAGTCACTTTGGCGGTAGCCATCGGACGCGGGACATCCGGTTGTATATCCGATGGGTACACTGCATATACACGTTGGGCTCAATATGTATAGATTTGGTCAATTATCTATACACATTCGCCGAACATGGATAGTTCCGACGCAGCTTCTTACCAAGTGCCACATTTGCCGCATGGCCGAAACATGGAGAGCGAAGCCGTTCTGCGGAAATTGGCGGAGGCGCACCGGTGGCTCGCGGAATTGAAGGGCGTGATATCCTCCATTCCCAACGACGGCATTTTATTGGACACCCTGAGCTTACAGGAGGCCAAGGACAGTTCGGCCATTGAGAACATCATCACCACCCATGATGAGGTGTACCGCAGCGATGTGCTGGCCGGGCAGTTCACCTCGGCCGCGGCCAAGGAGGTACACCGGTATGCAGCAGCCCTGAAACATGGGTTTCAACGGATCCAACGACAAGGTGGCCTCGGTCTGCGGCTGATCATCGAGGTGCAAGCGATCGTTGAGGAAAGCGATGCTGGCCTCCGAAAGCTTCCAGGCACCAAATTGAAGAACGACCAAACCGGCGAGGTGGTTTTCGTTCCCCCGCAGCACCATGCGGAGATCACCGCCCTGATGCGCAATTTGGAGCAATTTCTCAATGAAGATGGCTTCGTTCAGGCCGACCCCTTGGTGAAGATGGCCGTGGCGCACCACCAGTTCGAGAGCATCCACCCATTCTATGATGGCAATGGCCGCACCGGTCGCATCATCAACGTGCTCTATCTGGTGCGTTGCGGTCTGCTGGACCTGCCCGTGCTCTTCCTCAGCCGCTACATCATCCGCAACAAGGCAGACTACTACCGCTTGTTGCGGCAACTACGCACCACCGGTGATTGGGAACCTTGGGTACTGTATATGCTGGAAGGTGTGGCCACCACTGCACGGGAGTCGATCGGGTTGATCAAGAGCATGAAGCAGCTGATGCAGCTGACCAAGCATCGGATCCGCAGTGAGCAGCCGCGCATGTACAGCCAGGACCTCATCAATTCATTGTTCCGGCATCCGTACACCAAGATCGCCTTTATCGAACGTGACCTGCACGTGAGCCGGTTGACAGCGACCAAGTACCTCAACAAACTTGTCGCCATGGGCATACTGGCCAAAGTGAAAGTGGGGCGCACGAACTTCTACCTCAATGAGCCGCTTTTCGCCTTGCTAAGGGATGGGGTGAAGCCACAGTGAGCGCATGGACCTTTACCGAGTGTGTGGGATGGCCGTTACAAACGACCGCGGAGGTTACGCCCGCGTTGCAAATGCGGGCGAGTGTGGGTGTTGCTGATGCAGGTAAGGCCTTACACACCCTTGCACACCAGCGCCGCGATGAGGTTCTCCGGGATGCCGCACAGGCCGAAGCCGCCCACCATCAGGGTCATGCCGTCGCGGATGCCCTTGAGGGCCTCGTCGGCATTGGACACTCGCTTGTCCAAGCGACGAAGATAGAAGTGTACCACAAAGGACACGAAGGGCGCAAAGAATGCGCAACGCCTGAAGGAAGATCCTTCGGTCGTATTCCGTTGCGACCGTAGCGCCGTTGCGGTGAAAAACTCACACCAACCCCGGCCACACCCCCAGCACCAGCACGCCCACCGCGCACACGCTCACCACCACCCAGTTCAGCGGTGCCACCGTGAACGCCACCGGTTGCTCCGGGCGCACGAACACCTCGCGCACCACCATGATGTAGTAGTAGATGCCCAGCAGCGCCATCAGCACGCCGAAGCCCATCACCTTCAGCCAGCCCGCGCCGATCGCCAGCAGGAACACCTGGTACTTCGCGATGAAGCCGGCCGTGAGCGGGATGCCCGCCAGCGAGAGGAACATCGCCAGCGCACAGAGCGCCAACCAGGGCTTCGCAGCCCAGAGGCCCTGGAAGATGCCGTTGTGCTCCGCGCCGTTATAGGCACGCTTGGCGATGGTGAAGAGGATGAACAGGCCCGTGGTGGCCAGCGAATAGGTGAAGGTGTAGTAGAGCAGCGTATGGCCCACCGCCGTGCCGTGGCCGGCCGCCTGGCCGTGGTCCGTCAGCAGGGCCAGCAGCAGGAAGCCGCTGTGCGCGATGCTGGAATAAGCCATCAGCCGCTTGAAGTTCGTCTGGCGCAGGGCGATCACGTTTCCCACCAGCAGCGTGGCCAGCACCAGCAGCACCATCGTGCGTTCCAGCGTGGGCGGCATGCCGGTGATGTCGATGAAGCGGTAGAAGCCCGCCGTGGCGGCCATCAGCACCACCGTGGCCATGAAAGTGGTCACCAGCGTGGGCGCGCCCTGGTACACATCAGGTTTCCAGAAATGGAAGGGCACGGCGCCCATCTTGAAGGCCAGGCCGCTCACGGTGAAGAAGAGCCCGAAGTTGAGCAAGGCATTGGCCCCTCCGGTCTCCGCGATGTGCCGGCCGATCACCGCCAGGTCGAACGAGCCCGCCCCACCATAGAGCAGCGCGATCCCCATCAGCAGGAAGGCCGTGCTGAAGGAGCCCAGGATGAAGTACTTGAACGAGGCCTCGTTGCTGCGCAGGTGCTGCTTCTTCGCGCCGGCCAGCACGTACAGCGGGATGCTCAGCACCTCGATGCCGATGAAGAGCATCAACAGGTTGGTGTAGGAGCTGAGCAGGAAGCCGCCCACCAGGGAAAAGAGCATCAGGGCATACTGCTCGGCCACATGGCGCTGTTCGCGGGCGTAGTAGTCCTTCCCGAAGAGGAAGATCAGTATGGTGATGGCCGCCATGCCGATGTTGAAGCCGGTGCTGAAACGGTCGAAGACCACCATGCCGCCCAACAGCGCATGGTCGATGTTCCAGCCGGTGGCGAACAGTGCGATCGCGCCCAGCAGGCCAATGATGCCGACCGGGGCCAGCCAGGATTTCTTCTCGAAGAGCCCGAGGTACAGGAGCACCACGCCCAGCACGGAGATCAGGATCAGCGCGCTCATCTCAAGGCAGGGTGGTGATGGTGTTCAACAAATGCTGCACGGGTCCGTCCACCAGGCGTAGCACCACGTTGGGGAACAGGCCCAGGAACAGGAAGAGGACGATCAGCGGCACCAGGAAGGCATGCTCCCCGCGGTCGGCATCAGCCACGTCGATCGTGCGGTCGGGCCCCAGCATCACGCGCTGGTAGGCGTGGAGCATGTAGATGGCGCCCAGCACGATCAGCACCACGCCGGCCAGTGCCGTCCAGTTGTTCCATTCCCACAGGCCGTTGTAGATCAGCCATTCCCCCACGAAGCTCTGCGTGAGCGGCAGCGCGATGGCGTTGCCCACCACGAACATGAAGAGCAGGGCGAAACGCGGCATCCGCGTCTTCAGCCCGCCCATGCCGCCGAAGTCGTTGCCGCCGGTACGCAGGGCCACCGCGCCCACGATGTAGAAGAGGCAAACCATCAGCACGCCGTGGGCAAAGGTCTGGAACAGGGTGCCGCTGATGCCGTAAACGTTCCAGGTGAACAGGGCCGCGCACATCAGGCCGAAGTGGCTCATGGAGGAATAGGCCACCATGCGCTTGAAGTCGTCCTGGCGGAAGGCGATCACCGCGGCGTAGATGGCGCCGAAAAGGCTTAGGCCGATCACCCAGCCGCTCCAGTGCTGCGCGCCTTCCGGCACGATGGCGAAGAGGAACAGGATGATCCCGTAGAGGCCCATCTTGCCCATCACGGCGCTGAGCACCATCGTGCCCTGCGTGGGTGCCATGGTGTACGTCTCCGGCTGCCAGCTGTGGAAGGGGAAGATCGGCATCTTGATGGCGAAGGCCAGGAATAGCGTCCAGAAGAGCCAGAGCTGCACGTGCATCGGCAGGTGCAAGGCGGCCAGCGCGGAGAAGTCGGCGCTGTGCGGCGCGGGCGTCTGCAGGGTGACGTAGGCGATGGAGAAGAGCAGCGCGAGCCCGCCCAGCAGCGTGTACAGGAAGAAGCGGATGGTGATGGCGCGCTTGTGCTCGCCGCCCCACTTCAGCAGCAGGAAGAAGATGGGTACCAGGGTGAGCTCGAAGAAGATGTAGAACAGCAGCGCGTTCTGCGCGAGGAACACGCCGAAGAGCGCGGCCTGGCAGAAGAGCAGCAGGGCGTTCACCAGCGACGGATCGCCCACGGGCTGCTTGTAGCCTGTTCCGATGATGAAGGGGAACAGCACCGCGGTGAGCACCAGCATCAACAGCCCGATGCCGCCGTAGCCCAGCACGAAGCGCAGGCCCCAGGCCGGCACCCAATCGTGCGCGATGCCGATGGTCATGCCGCCATTCCAGCCGTACCAGAGCCAGCACACCAGTGCCAGCGTGAGCAGGGTGGAGGCCATGGCCATGCCGCGCGCCGACTTCGCCGGGCGCACGATCAAAAGCAGCAGGCCTGCCAGCAGGGGGATGAGGACCAGTGCGAGGAGCTCCATTCACGCACCGTATAAAGTGATGATCAGGAAAACGACCACGCCGACGATCATGCCATAGAGGTAAAAGCTGGTGTCGCCGGTCTGGAACTTGCGCAGCCATTCGCCAAGGCCCAGCGCGGTGCGGCCGGCGCCGGCGGTGAGGGGCACGGCGATCTTCCCCTCGCCGATGCTGAAGAGGTTCCGGCTCAGCCAGCTGTAGGGTTTCTCAAAGAGCGCGGCATAGAGATCGTCCAGCATCCAGCGCTTCGCGATCAGGCGCTTCAGGAACGGCATGTCGGCCGGGTCGCCGTCCAGGGTGGTCTTTTTGCCGAAGAGCGTCCACGTGTACCAAATGGTGAGCAGCACCAGCACGGTGCTCAATGCCATCAGTGCCCATTCCGTGCCGGCGGAAAGCTCCAGGTGCTCCATGCCGATGCCCTCCGCCGCACTCGCCAGGAAGGATTGCAGCCAGAGGTGGCCGCCGAACACGTGGGGGAGGTTCAGCACGCCGCCAATGGCGCTCAGGATGGCCAGCACCACCAGCGGTACGGTCATCACCTTGGGGCTCTCGTGCGGGTGGGCGTTGCCGCGGTAGCTGCCGAAGAAGGTGAGGAAGAGCAGGCGGAACATGTAGAAGGCGGTGAGCATGGCCGCGAAGACCAGCACCGCGTAAGCTGCCGGGCTTTCGGCAAATGTGCTCGCCAGGATGCCGTCCTTGCTGAAGAAGCCGCTCAAGGGCGGAATGCCGGCAATGGCCAGCGAGGCCACCAGGAAGGTGATGTAGGTGGTCTTCGTGCTGTTCTTCAGCCCGCCCATTTTGCGGATGTCCTGCTCACCGCCCAGCGCGTGGATCACGCTGCCCGCGCCCAGGAACAGCAGCGCCTTGAAGAAGGCGTGCGTGGTGACATGGAACATGCCCGCGCTGTAGGCGCCCACGCCCAATGCCGCGAACATGTACCCCAGTTGGCTTACCGTGGAATAGGCCAGCACCTTCTTGATGTCGTTCTGGAACAGGCCCACCGTGGCGCCGAACAGCGCGGTGGCCACACCGACCCACAGCACCACGTCCTGCGTATAGGGGGCCAGCTCAAAGAGCACCGAGCTGCGCACCACCAGGAAGATGCCTGCGGTGACCATGGTGGCGGCATGGATCAGCGCACTCACCGGCGTGGGGCCGGCCATGGCGTCGGGCAGCCAGGTGAGCAGCGGCAGTTGCGCGCTCTTGCCCGTGGCGCCCAGGAACAGCAGCAGCGTGGCGGTGACCAGCAGCGGATTGCCGGAGGACATCCCGCCGCCCTGCTGCATCACGTCCACGTAGTTCAGCGTGCCGAACTGGTAGAACATCAGCGCCATGGCCAGCACCATGCCGATGTCGCCGATGCGGTTCATCACAAAGGCCTTGCGCCCGGCATAATTGAAGTCGGGGTTGGTGTACCAGAAGCCGATCAGCAGGTAGCTACACATCCCCACGCCCTCCCAACCGATGAAGGTGACCAGGAAGTTGGCCCCCATCACCAGCAGCAGCATGGAGAAGGTGAAGAGGTTGAGTTGCGCGAAGAAGGTGGCCACACGCGGGTCGTCGTGCATGTAGCCAATGGAGTAGAGGTGGATCAGCGTGCCGATGCCGGTGACGATCAGCATCATCCACAGCGACAGCGCGTCGATCTGCAAGGCGAAGGGGATGTCCATGGCGCCCACATGGATCCAGCTGAAGAGGTGCACGATGTGTGTTTGGGCATCGTGGCCCAGGAAGAGGACCAGCGAGACGATGAAGCTCAACGCCACCATCGCCGTGGCGATGCCGCCCGCCGCGTAGGCTGAAAGCCGCCGACGGCCGAAGCCGGTGACCAGCACCCCCAGCAAGGGCAGCGCCGGCACCAGCATGGCAAGGAGGTCGGTCTTCACCATTTGAGCCGGTTCAGGATGTTCATGTCCACGCCGTCCGTGTTCCGTTTCAGCAGCACCAGTATCGCCAGGCCCACGGTGACCTCCGCGGCGGCCACCAGCATGATGAAGAACACCAGGACCTGGCCGCCCGGGTCACTGTGGTACGCACTGAAGGCCACCAGCAACAGGTTCACGCTGTTGAGCATCAGCTCCAGGCACATGATCACGATGAGGATGTTGCGCCGCAGCAAGGCCCCGACCATCCCGATGCTGAACAGCAGGAAGCTGAGGACCAGATAGTCCGTCAGGGGCACTACGCGGATCGCGGTCATCACGTTCTCCATCACGCGGCGCTGTCGTCGGGTTCACTGCTCGGGGGCAGGTTCACATTTTCGGTACCGTCCTTCTTGGCCAGCATCATGGCCCCGGCCATGGCGCTGAGGAAAAGCACGCTGCTCACTTCGAAGGGCAGCAGGAATTGGGTGAACAAGGCCGTGCCAATGCGGTGCACCAGGCCGATGCCTGGGTCGAAGCCCGCAGGCACCGGCGTGCCCAGGCCTTGGCGCGTGGCGGCCAGCAGCACCAGGAAGAACAGTCCGCCCGTGACCACGGACAGCACACGCACGATCACCGGCTTGCGTTCCTCCACGATGCTGTTCAGGTTCAGCAGCATGATCACGAACAGGAACAGCACTATGATGGCACCCGTGTACACGATCACGTGCACCATGGCCAGGAACTGCGCGTTCAGCAGGATGTAGTGCGCGGCAATGCTCAGGAAGCACACCACCAACGCGATCACGCTGTTGATCGGGCTCTTGGCGGCCACCACCACCAAGGCGGCGATGACGGAGATGGCGGCGAAGAGATAGAAGAGGTATAGCATAGCGCACCCCTGTGGGGAACGGTGGCGAAAGTAAACGCTCGGAGCGAAATGCGGGCGCCATGGGCCATCACCCGGAAGAAAAGGAACCTTGAACCCGGTGCAGCGGATGGCTTCCGCACGCGCCCGCGGCCAACACGGCAGGTGGCATGCAACGCCGAATCCCGAACTTCAGGGCCTCAATGATCCCTACCATGGACTTCACCACACATGCGCATATCGGCCGGGACCACTACCGTACGGAGATCCGGACAGCCACCTTGGACCTGGTCGCGGACGAGCCTGTCGAGAACGGAGGCACCGGACAGGGCTTCAACGCGCATGAATTGCTCACCGCCGCCCTGGGCGCCTGCACCAACATCACCGTTCGCATGTACGCCGATCGCAAGGGCTGGTCCTTGGAAACCATCGATACCGAGGTGACCATCAGCCATGGCGCGGGCAATGACACCACGCACATCCAGCGCTCCATCCGCTTTACCGGCAACCTGGACGGGGAACAGACCGCGCGGCTGTTGCAGATCGCCGACCGCTGCCCCATCCACCGCACCCTCAGCAACACCATCAGCATTGATACCAAACTGTTGTGAGTGATGCCCCGTGCGTTTCCGCTTTGCCCAAGTTGATCCTCCGGCCACGCCATGCCCATCGCCTACACGGTCTATGTCATCGAGCTCAGTCGGAAGGTCTTCACCGAGGACCGCAAGTTCCGCGAAGCCAACCCGCAGTACAACGGTGTGCTGGAATGCCTGTACGTGGGCCAAACGGGCAAGACGCCGCAGGAACGCTTCCTTCAGCACAAGACCGGCCACCGCAACGCCAAAGGGCGGAAGCTTTCCTCGAACATTGTGGAGAAATACGGCAGGTACCTGCGGCCCAGCCTGTACCAGGACATCGGCCCGCTGAGCCGGAAGGAAGCGTTGGAAGTGGAGCGGGGCCTCGCGCTGGAATTGCGGCGCAAGGGGTACGCCGTGTGGACGAATTGAACCTTCACTCGTGCATCACCTTGGCAAGAAGCAGCCTTGTGCCGCCCTCCAACCGGACCAGGTACAATCCCGGTGCCCATGCCGAAGCATCCAAGGAGACGGCCCCTGAGGCTGTTACGGTTCGCGATAGCACGGTACGGCCCAGTGCATCCCTCACGGTCAACCGCGTGCCGGTGGCGTGATCCGGCAGTTCGATGAAAAGCCGGTCCTGGGCCGGGTTCGGCCACACGGAAAGCTGATCCCTGCCCCGTTCCGCCATGGCGGCAGTGCCCAGCACCTGTGTCACCGCGTGGTAGGCGTTCACCTTGCCCATGCCCCAACGCGTGCTGCCGCCCGGCGGAATGGTGCCGGTGAAGTTGTCCGTGCGGGCCGTGGAGCGGATGATGTCGCGGATATCCGCCGGGGTGAGCGTGGGGTCTGCCTCCAGCATCAGGGCCACGGTGCCCGTGGCGGCGGGTGCGGCCATGCTGGTGCCGCTGAAGCGTGCGAAAGGATAATTGCGGCCCTGGAACGGCACGGTGGCCACCGCTGAATATGAATCGTCCGTGAAGGAGCTGATGGACGAGGCCACGTTCACGCCGGGCGCGGAAATGTCCGGCTTGATGCGCCCGTCCAGTGTGGGGCCGAAGGAGGAGAAGTTGGCCATGTTGCCGCCGTACGTGTTCGTGCCGCCGGGAATGACGTACTGCGCCTGGTAGGCTGCCACGGTGATCGCGCTTTCCGTGCAGGCCGGCTCACCGATGCCGTACTGGTTGTCGCCCGCCGTCCAGCCCGGCTGGCCCGCTTGAAACTCCTGGCCCCAGTTGCCCACGCCGTTGTCCAGTTCCGTGACGTTCCAAAAGTGCACCGTCCCCGCCGGTGCCGTGGCCTGCATCACCACTTGCAGCCCGGTGTGCGTGTTCTTGATGCGCAGGCGTGCATGCGGCCGGCCGTTCAGCGGGTCCGTGGCTTCCATCGCCAGGTTGAACCAGACCGTATCGGAACCGAGGACCACCAGTGAATCCACATAGCCCGCTTGCGTGGCGGTGTGGTACCAAGGCGATGCAATGCTGACATTGGCCAGGTTGTTGATCACCTTGAAACTTGTGGAGAAGGCTTCGCCCGGTTCGCCCCACATGGAGAGACTTTGCCCCCATGTATGCGGATTGGCGCTGTACGGATAGAACTGCACGCGGCTGCGCAACGTGTCGCCGGTGAAGATCTTTCCCAAGTGGAAGTCCACATTGCCGTTGTTGCCGCCCGAGATGCAGAAGGTGACGCCTTCATCCGAGAACTGGTCCAGTGCCTGACTGATCAAGGAGTTGCCGTCCAGGGTGCCCATGTAGTACAGGCCCCAGCTCATGTTCACCACCAGGCGCTTGCCGTCCTGCTGGGCAATGTCATGCATCCATGCCACACCATCGATGGCGGCGGCTGCATCGATGAGGAAGGTGCAAAAGAGGAACTGCGCATCGAAGGCCACGCCGCGGTACACCGTGCCAGCGCCGCCGCCGCCCATGATGCCCGCCACGTGCGTGCCGTGCGTGCCGTAGCTGTAAATGTTCGCGGTGTCCCCTTCGGCGGCGAGCAACGCTGCTGGCGTGGTGAATTCGGCACCATAACCGAAGGCACTCGGCGCCGGTCCCGCCTGCCGGAACTGGTCCCAGGCGGCGCGCACGCGGTAGGTGGTCATCGAGGTATCGTAGAACATGGGGTGGGTGTAATCGAAGCCCCAGTCCAGGTCGCCGATCAGCACGCCTGCACCGGTGTATGGCTGCGGCAGATTGATGCCCTGTTGCACACTGTCCGCATGGATGTCGTGCACCAATTTGTCCAAGGTCGGCCTGGCCACGCTGGCCAGTTCCACATAGGCCAATCCGGGGATGGAGGCGGCCACATCCAGGTGGTAGGCGTCCACCCGGAAGGATTGCACCTTGCCAATGCGCGCCCCCACATGCACATGAGCCGGGTCAATGGACTGCGGGTCGAAGCTCGCGTCCACTTTGCCGAGAAAGCCCACCATGCACCGGCCGTTCATCATGGCCACCGGGTACTTGCCTTGGGCTTCCGCAGTGAGCTTGTACGCGTCGGGTTGGCGCAACGCCATGGCCTGCAGTTCGCCGATGGCCACGCGGCTTTCCACCGCCATGGGGGTTTGGGCGCACAGCGCGGTGGTGAAGAGGATCGGAAAGAGGAGGAATGAACGGATCATGGGGCGGGGATGGGCAACGAAGTTGGGGATTCCTGTTTTAGTTGTTCGTTGTCCGTTGTCAGGCACACCTGGCCTACACAGCTCTTCACCGAAATTCCGACGCGGAAAGGTCGGAGAAGACCTGACAACGGACAACCACGAACCGACAACTCACCCCGCAGGATACCAATCCTCCTGCCTCACCTCGATATCCGGGTCCTTCGCGTTCACCAGTGCCTTGAATCGTCCCACGTCACTCAACCCGTCCTTGCCGCGATAATGGTATGGATAGACCACTTTCGGCTTAAAGGCCAGCACGGCATCGGCGGCTTCGTCCACAGCCATCGTGAACGGCAGGTTCATGCAGATGAAGGCGATGTCGATGTTCTTCAGGGCGCGCATCTCCGGGATGCCCTGCGTGTCGCCGCTGATGTAGATGCGCTTGCCGCCGAAGGCGAGCACATAGCCGTTGCCGCGCCCTTTTGGATGGAACGCGGCGGGCCCGTCCGGCAGGTTGTACATCGGTATGCCCAGGATGTGCGCATTGGCCCGATCAACGGTATCTCCGTTGTTCAGCACGGTGCAGATGGTCTGCATGCGTGCGGGCAGCAGGTCCTTCACCGCCTTCGGAGCCACGATGCGGGCATGCTCCAGCGGAAGGGACGCAAGCGTGGCGGTGTCGAGGTGGTCGGGATGGATGTCGGTGATCAGCACCAGGTCTGGTGCGGGATAGCCGCCGAAGCGCCCGGCACCGTTGTAAGGGTCCACATAGATGGTGGTGCCCCGATACTGCAACACCAGTGAAGCATGAAAGACGGGATGTACCTGCAGCGTGTCCATGTTCAGGGCCGGTAGGGCCGCCGTTCCATGCACTTCCACCGTGCCTGGACTTTCCGGTGATGCGCAGCCGATAAGTGAAAGGGCGGCCAGGTGGAAGAACGTTTTCATGGGCAAGGTGTTCGGTTTCCGGCACGAGGTGCAAGGACCCGAAGGTATCACCTCCCCTTGGGAACCCAGGCACTTACTTTGACAACATGCAAAAACGCAAATTGGGCAGGAGCAACCTGCACGTGGCCCCGTGGGCCTTCGGCGGGAACGTGTTCGGGTGGACCGTGGATGAGGCCACCGCCTTCAAGCTGTTGGATGCCTTCACGGAACACGGATTCAACCTGGTCGACACGGCGGACGCGTACCCGCGGTGGGTGCAGGGCAACGTGGGCGGCGAGTCGGAAACCATGATCGGCAACTGGATGCACGCGCGCGGCAACCGTGATAAGGTGGTGATCGCCACCAAGGTGGGCAGCGACATGGGTGAGGGGAAGAACCTGCGCAAGGAGTACATCCTGCGGGCCGCTGAAGCCTCCCTGAAGCGGTTGCGCACGGACCGCATCGACCTCTACCAAACACACTGGGACGACCTGAACACGCCGGTGGAGGAAACCCTTGCGGCATACGACCAACTGGTGAAGCAGGGCAAGGTGCGCTGGATCGGCGCGTCCAACCTGGGCCCGGGGCGGTTGCGGCACTCCATGGACGTGGGCAATGGCATGGGCCTGCCGGAATATGTGTCGTTGCAGATGCGCTACAACCTGTTCAGCCGCGACGTGTTCGAGCGGGAGTATGCCCCGATCTGCGCAGAGCACCACCTCGGCGTGCTCACCTACTACTCCCTCGCCAGCGGCTTCCTCACGGGCAAGTACCGCAGCGAGGCGGACCTTGGCGACCGTGCGCGCAAGGGGGAGGTAAAAGCCTACCTGAACGAGCGTGGAATGCGCATCCTCACCGCATTGGATGCCGTGGCCGGAGGCCACAATGCCAAGCCCGCCGTAGTGGCCTTGGCCTGGCTGATGGCACGGCCCACCGTAACGGCCGCAATTGCCAGCGCCACCAGCCTGGCACAAGTGCAGCAGCTGGCCGCGGCCGCAGAGCTGGTGCTGCACGAAGAGGACCTGACGCTGCTGCAGGAAGCGAGCGCGTAAAGGGAACGGACCCCGCTCACCGAAGCTTGAAATCCACCGGCAGCCTGTACAGAAAACGTGCTTTTCTCCCGAAGGCCGTTCCGGGATTCCACTTTGGCATGAGCGCAATTACGCGCAGCACTTCCTCCGAAAAGGCCGCGGCAGGCGATTGCAGGATCTTCGCGTCGCGCACTACGCCTGCTTCATCCACAATGAAACGAACGTACACCCGGCCGTGGATCCCTGCATCAAACAACTCGTCCGGGTAGTGGATCGACTTCACCAGCCAAGGGTGCATCGCGGTGTCTCCACCAACGAAGGTCGCGGAATCCTTGGCAGCGGTGAAGAGCGTATCGCGGTCAAGAACCATGAACCTGGCCAGCACCAAGCCGCTTTCATCATAAAGTACGAAATTGGAGTGCCCGTCCATTCGCCAGGTTTCCTTGGCCACCACCTGCACGCCGGGGAAATGGGCCGCGCTGAGGCCCAGGGCCCCGATGGCCGCACTATCCTTAGTGCTGCAGATTCCGCGAAATTCCGCTCGCCGCCCCTCAGGCAGCTTCCAGGTCTGTTGCATGTCCTGGCAATATCCCATCGTGTCCGCCTGAAGCAACCGCGCCCGGGCACGCACATAGTGCGCCCATTGGCCATCCGTGGAATCGATACAGGCCGTACACAAGGCCGTGGCGCGGTCGGCTTCGCCCCGGTCCAGAAGTGCTTGCGCCTCAAGCACCGCCTCCAAACATTGAACCTGCTGGGTACTATCGGGCCGCAGCATCGGAAACTGCGCAAAGGCCGATGATGCCCAACCCGCCAAGAAAAGAATAAGTGCGCTCCTGCCCATGCAGCTAAGCTACGTGTTGCAGCATAAGGTATGCGTGCCGTGCGGTACCCGCACCTCCTTTGCGTTCTGCGTGCCTTCGCGTGTGGCCATGGTCACAGCTGCGAAAACCACCCCGCCGTATACCTTTGAACCATGCCCAAGCCGGAACTCGCCCGCCGCATCTTCTGGGATGTTGATTTTGACAAGCTGGACTACGACGCGAAGGCCTCCTTCATCATCGAGCGCGTCTTCGAGCGCGGCGACGTGCCGGACATACGGAATTGCAGGCGGTACTATGGGGATGAGAAGATCACCGAGGTGCTGCTGAACGCGAAGTTCCTGCCGCTGGACACGCTTCATTTCGTGAGTGCGATATTCAACAAGCCTTTGGAGGAATTCCGATGTTACACCTTGAGGCGGTCCAACCCAACGTTATTCCCGTACTGAAGCGGCTTTTCGGCTTGAAGGAACTTCAAGGCTTCTGTTTGGTGGGCGGCACTGCGCTTTCCCTCAGGTATGGCCATCGCAGCTCCGTCGATCTCGATCTTTTCACTGACGGAAACCTGGACCGTAACGCGGTTGTTGGTGCCTTGGAAAAGGAGTTTGGCGAACTGTTCGCGTACAAACCTTCAAAGGCCAGTTGGGCAGTGTTCTGCCATATTGATGGAGTGAAGGTTGATATTGTGCGCTATCCACATCCGCGGATCGCGCCGGAGGTGATCGAGGATAACCTTCGGCTTTACAACGATGCAGACATAGCTGCAATGAAGATCCAGGCCATCCTGGGCCGTGGGGTAAAAAAAGATTTCTGGGACCTGAATGAACTGCTGTCACACCATCAACTCCAGTGGGTGATGGACCGGCACCGGGAGAAGTACCCGAACCAAATGCTCGCAGTAAGCATTCCCCAAGCGCTAATGTATTTCGTGGATGCCGATACCAGCGAAGACCCCGTGAGTCTCAAAGGCCAAACATGGGAAGGCATCAAGCGCTCCATCTCTCAAACCGTGAGTGATTACCTGAAGTGACGCATCGAGGTGAATGGTGGATCAGTGATAAGTGACCGGAAAACCAACGGAGGTCCGGCTGCTCCAATCACCAATCACCGATTACCAGTCACCCGCATGTTCAATGCTCTCCGCGCCCCTTGCGGTTAACCCTCTCAGCACATTGCGCTCCCGTTGCTTTCGTTGCGTCGTTGCGGATAAAAGCACCTCCTACTTGTCCGGCACAAAATCCAGCACGATGGAATTCATGCAGTACCGCTTCCCCGTAGGCGGCGGGCCATCATCGAAAATGTGCCCCAGGTGGCTGCCGCAACGGCCGCAAAGCACTTCAGTGCGGTTCATGCCGTAGCTGCGGTCCTCTTCGTAGCGCACGCTGTTGGGTCGCAAAGCCTGATAGAAACTGGGCCAGCCGCAGCTGCTGGCAAACTTGCTGTCCGAGCGGAAAAGCGCGTTGCCGCAAACCGCGCAGTAGTACATGCCCAGGCCATCCGTGTCCCAGTACTTGCCGGTGAAGGCGCGTTCGGTGGCCTTGTTCCGCGCCACCTGGTACACGCTGTCCGGCAGGATGCGCTTCCATTCCGCATCACCCACATGCAGCGTGGTGGTGTCGGTGCGGGAGTAGTACGGATTGCCTTTCGGCTGGGCTGTGGAAGGGTTTGGATCGGGCATTTGCGGGGAAGGTGTTACGCTGGTGCAGGCCAGCAAGGTGGCCGCCAGCAGGTAGAGGGGGCGGGGCAGGTCCATGGGGTCCGGTGTTGCAAAGTTCGCAAACGTGGGTTGCCGTGGAAGCCTGCAGTGCGGCATCACAAGAAATGTTTCCGCGGACCATTCGTCAGGGCGGTGCGCCGCTTTTCCCATTCCTGGCAAGGCAACTGCCCGGGATCGACATCTTCGGTACATGAAAAACCAGCTTTCCACGCTCACCGTGCTGCACTATGTGTACGGCGCGTTCATTTGCCTGGTGGGCCTGTGCCTGCTGGGCCTCGTATTTGCGGGGGTGTTCCTGAACAGCGATTGGTTGCAACAACAAACAGGGGATCCACCGCCGCTTTTCGTGGGCACCTTCCTCAGCTCGCTGGGCTGGGTCCTCTTTGCCTTGGTGGAATTGCACGGTGTGCTGAACTTCATCAGCGCGGCCAAGGTCCAAAGGCAAAAAGGCCGCACCTTCAGCCAGGTGGTTGCGGCGCTCAACTGCCTCAACATTCCCTTCGGGCTGGCCTTGGGCATCTACACCTTCGTGGTGCTGGGCGACAAGGAAGTGCAGGGGCTGTATGAGGCGCGGTCCTGGGAATCGAGGGGAGGGGACATCCATTGAGGCCCCGGGTAACTTTGCCGCCATGAACGCATTATCGATCTTTCAAACCCGCTTGGACACCATCGCCCAAGGCAATTTGAAGATCATCGAGCGCGTCCCGGCGGACAAGCTCACGTGGAAGCCCCATGAAAAATCCATGACCCTCGGCCGCCTGGGCCAGCACCTGGCCGAACTCCCGCACTGGATGAACCGCATCGTGGAGGCCGACCACTACGACTTCGTGCTCAGCGGATCCAAGCCCATGGAGCCACCGGCCTCCCTGGCCCAGATCATCGACCTGTACCATGCCAAGTACACCGCCGCCAAGGCCGCGCTGGCCCAGGCGGACGGCATCGACATGGACCTGCTGTGGGAGATGCGCCGCAGTGGCGTGGCCTTCACGACCTATCCACGGGCCATCGCCATGGCCACCCAGTTGGGCCACATGGTCCACCACCGGGGCCAGCTCAGTGTGTACCTGCGGCTCCTGGACGTGCCGGTACCGGGCATGTTCGGCCCCAGCGCGGACGAGCGGCACTGACCGGACTTCCGCGAACCGGGGTGGAACGGGCTCCAAACCGTTCTGCTCACTCCTCCTTCAGCACACGCCCAAAGCGCCGGTCCGGCACGATCCACACGAGCGCCACCAGCGCATACAGGCAGGCCGACAGAACGGGCCGCCAAAAGGCCGAAGCGATGGCCACGATGTACAAGGCAGCGGAAAAATTGCCCTTGAGGTCCTTCCCCACCACTTTCTTCAACCGGGAATCCGCACCCTGGTTCCGGATGCTGGCGGTTTGCAGGATGAACCAGGCCGTGGCGCACATCAGCAGCACCACGCCGTACACGGCCGTGGGCAGCGGCGCCAAATGGTGCTCGCCCATCCACGCCGTGGCGAAGGGGATCAGCGACAGCCAGAAGAGCAGGTGCAGGTTGGCCAGCAGGATGGCCCCGTTCACATTGCCCACGGCATGCATCAGGTTGTGGTGGTTGCTCCAGTAGATGCCCACATAGATGAAACTGAGAATATAGCTGAGGAACTTCGGCGCCAAGGCCAAGAAGTCCCCCATGGTGGTTCCATCCGGCACCCTCAGCTCCAGCACCATGATGGTGATCGCCACGGCCATCACGCCGTCACTGAACGCTTCCAGGCGGTTGGTTCCCATGATATTAAAACTGCGAACCCCGTACCCCGAACGCCTACCTGTTGTGCGGCATCCGCTTGTTCGCCTTGAACTTCAGCACGTCCGGGGTTTGGCGCTTGCCAATGTCCACACGCTCGTTGAGCGGCTCCACCAATTCCTCTTTCGTGTAGACGAAGGGTTTGCGCTGGTACCCGCTGTCCACCAAGCGGTCGGTCAGGAAGATGGCTTCCTTGGGGCAGGCTTCCTCGCATAGGCCGCAGAAGATGCAGCGCAGCATGTTGATCTCGTACATCACCGCGTACTTCTCCTCGCGGTACAAGTGTTCCTCGCCCTTTTTGCGCTCGCCGGCATCCATGGTGATCGCTTCCGCCGGACAGGCTACGGCGCACAGCCCGCAGGCGGTGCAGCGCTCGCGTCCCTGGTCGTCGCGTTTCAGCACGTGGCGCCCGCGGTAGATGCCGGGGCGCGGACGCACCTGCTCGGGATATTGCCAAGTGGGCTTCTTGATGGTGAAGAAGTGCTTGATGGTGATCCACAGCCCCGTCAGCACGGCCGGCAGGTAGATGCGCTCCATGAACGTCATCTTCTTTTGGCTCACCTGCTTGCCGCGGGATGTGAGCGGGGCGAAGCCGCCGGTTGCCGGAGCGTTGCTGGCCGTGCTCATGGTGCCAATTGGCCTTGGGCGAGCATGATGCCGCCGGTGATCAGGATATTGAGGATGGCCAAGGGGATCAGGCCCTTCCAGCCCAGGTTCATCAGCTGGTCGAAGCGGAAGCGCGGAAGCGTCCAGCGCACCCACATGAAGAAGAAGATGAAGAAGAAGGTCTTCGCCAACATCGCCATTGCCCCGAGGATCGTGATCAGGTTGGGGTTCCACCCACTGTTGGCCAGCCCCGGCACGTCGTAGGCACCGAAGTACAAGGTGGCCATCACGGCACCGCTGATGAACATGTTCACGTATTCGGCAAAAAGGAAGAAACCGAGCTTCATGCTGCTGAACTCGGTGTGGTAGCCGCCCACCAGTTCCGTTTCGCACTCGGGCATGTCGAACGGTGAGCGATTGGTTTCTGCGAAGGCGCAGACGATGAAGATGAGGAAGCCCAAGGGCTGGCGGAGGATGTTCCAGCCATGCTCCACCTGGTAGTCCACGATGCCGCCCATGCTAAGCGTGCTGGTCATCATCACCAATGCAACGATGCTCAGGCCCATGGCCAGTTCATAGCTCACCATCTGGCTGGCGGCGCGGATGGCGCCCAGCAGGGAGTACTTGTTGTTGCTGCCCCAGCCGCCCAGCATGATGCCGTATACGCCGATGCCGGTCATGGCGAACACGAAGAGGATGCCCACTTCGGGGTTCATGCCTTGCAGGCTCACGTGTACATCACCGAAGGTGAGCGTGCCGCCCCAGGGGATGATCACGCCGGTGATCAGCGCGACCGTCATGGCCACGGCCGGCCCGAGGAAGAAGAGGGTGCGGTTGGCGTTTGCCGGCACGAAATCCTCCTTCATGAACATCTTGGCGCCGTCGGCCAAGGGTTGCAGCAGGCCAAAGGGCCCGGCGCGGTTGGGGCCGAGGCGGTCCTGCATGAAGGCGGCCACTTTGCGCTCGCCGTACGTGGAATAGGCCGCCACGGTCAGGGTGATCACAAACAGCACCAGCAGGAAGATCGCAGTGGGGATCATCGGTTCTTCTTGGCGGGTTTCAGGCGGGCGAGCTCCGGTACATTGGGGGTGCCGCTGTCCAGCACCTTTTGTTGGGGTGCGTGCACGTAATGCCCTTGTGAGATCACACTGTGCCGGTCGATGTTGCGGGGGCCTTCCACCACCCAGTCGGCGAGCTGCTTCTTGTCAAAGCGGCATTCGTTGCAGATGAATTCCTCCACCTCGCCCCATTGGTCCTTGCGGCCGGTGACGCGCAGTACTTCCTGCCCCTTCAGCCAGAGTGCAACCTTGCCGCTGCACTGCTTGCAATCGCGGTGGGCGTCCATGGGCTTGGTGAACCACACGCGGCTGCTGAAGCGGTAAGTGCGGTCGGTGAGGGCGCCCACGGGGCAAACGTCGATGATGTTGCCGCTGAAGTCGTTGTCGATGGCCTGCTGGATGTAGGTGCTGATCTCGGCCGCATCGCCGCGGTTGATCACGCCATGCACGCGCCCGTCGGTGATCTGCTCGGCCACCTTCACGCAGCGGTAGCACATGATGCAGCGCGTCATGTGCATCTTGATCTGCTCCCCGATGTCGATCGGGTCGAAGGTGCGCTTCTCGAACTGGTAACGGCTGGTGCTCACGCCATGCTCATAGCTGAGGTCCTGCAGGTGGCACTCCCCGGCCTGGTCGCAGATCGGGCAGTCCATCGGGTGGTTGATCAGCAGGAACTCGGTGACGGCGCCGCGCACGTCCATGACCTCTTGGCTCAGGGTGTTCTCCACCACCATGCCGTCCATCACGGCGGTGCGGCAGCTGGCCACGGGCTTGGGCATGGGCCGCGGGTCGCGCTCGCTGCCCTTGGTCACCTTCACCAAGCAGGTGCGGCAATAGCCTCCGCTGCCCTTCAGGCTGCTGTAATAGCACATCGTGGGCGGAGCCACGTAGCGCTCGGCGCTGTTCCGCTCACCAATGCGGCGGGCAGCCTCCAGGATCGTGGTGCCCTCGGGAACCTCGATCTCGATGTTGTCAATGGTGACCTTCGGCATGCGTGACCACGATAAGGCGCTATTGGCCACAAAGAAAGGCAAGCAACGGGACAAAAGCGAACACGACCATCAGGGCGCCCGCCAGGCGGCTAAGCTGCTCCGTGCGGCCCGGGACCCGCGCCAAGCCGGGCCAGCTTGCGGTCCATGGCCGCCAGGAGCTTGTATTGCTCCTGTTGCACCTCGGTGATGGAGCGCACCTCGTCCTGCAGCAGCAGGTCCATTTTCTGGTGCAGGCTGCGCAGTTCCAGTTCAGCCTTCAAGTTGATCAGGTAGTCGTTCTCGCTGCGCTTCCGGTCTTTTTCCTCCTGCCGGTTCTGGCTCATCATGATCACCGGGGCCTGCAACGCGGCAACGCAGGAAAGGACCAGGTTCATCAGGATGAAGGGATACGGGTCGAAGTCGCTTCCCCGCGGTGCAAGGGAGTTGAAGAGGATCCACACGGCAAGGACCAACAGGAACAGGATGATGAAGACCCAACTGCCGCCGAACGCGGCCACACGGTCGGCCAACCGTTGCCCGCGCGATATGGCCTCCTGCGGGGGGTTGGCCAGGTTGTTGATGATCAGTTCCTGCTCATCGATCGCCTCCTTCACGATCTCCTGTAGTTTGTGCATCCGCTCGTTGCGCGCGGAAAGCAGTTTGTCCAATTCGCTGTCCGCCTTTTTCCTGGCCATGGTCGTAGTGCCCCTTTGGAACGGGTGCAAGGCAAATATCGGCGGCATTGCGTGCTGTTTCCATGAAACCCTGCCAAGCCTTGTCAATGCGCAGCAGGTCCCTTCGCTGTTCCCCAACTTTGCATCCCTGGCGGAACCGCAATGCAAAACATCATTGCGGCCCAAAGCCCTTACACGTGCAGCCATGTGCCGCTTCATTGCCTACCTCGGTGCCCCCATCAGCATGGGCGCACTGCTTTATGACCCCTCGGATTCATTGATCCACCAGAGCTATGCCGCCCGCGAGCTGGATGAGCCACTGAACGGCGACGGCTTCGGGGTGGGCTGGTACCACCATGACCATAGCCCGGAACCGGCGGTCTTCACCAGCGTAACGCCCGCCTGGAACAACCGCAACCTACGGCACCTTGCGCCCAAAGTGGTCTCGCACTGCATTGCCGCCCACGTGCGCGCAGCCAGCGTGGGTGACGTGGCCGAGGCCAACTGCCATCCGTTCCAATACAAGGACAGGTTACTGATGCACAACGGCGGCGTGGAACATTTCCACCGCATCAAGCGCGAGCTGTGCAACAGGTTGCCACAGGAACTGTATGACTGGGTGCAGGGGCAAACGGACAGCGAGCACCTCTTCGCCTTGATGCTAAGCCACCTGAATGCCGATCGGCCATCGCCTGACCAAGTGGCCGATGCCTTCGAGGCCATGATCGCCGAGCTGAAGGGACTGATGGCCAAGCACGCCATCACGGAACCGGCCTACCTGAACATGGTGTACACCGATGGCCGCATCGCCGTGGGCCTGCGCTATGTGAGCGATGGAAGCGATGCCCTCACCCTGTACTACAGCGAAGGCAAGAAATACGAATGCAACGGCAGCGTGTGCCGGATGGTGCGCGGTGCGGACAAGGCGGAGCACGCCGCGCTGATCGTTTCCGAAAAGCTCACGGACGTGGCCGATGATTTCACCGAAGTGCCCACGCAGCACTTTGTGCTGGTGGATGCTGACTTGGCGATCCGGCTGAGGGCGGTGGGATGAAAGGGCAGGGATTCTTCCGAGGCTGGAAGCCCCTGTACCTTGCGAAACAATTTTCATCCAATGAACATCAGACCTGTCCATTTTATGGCCGTGCTGCTTTTCCCTTCGCTGGGCTTCGGGCAAGTGGCCGGCAAGCTCCTTGCGGAACCCGATCCCAAAGAAGACCTCATGGTAGTGGAGACCAGTTGCGGCGAATGCAATTTCGGCTTGCGCGGCGATGGCTGCGATGTGGCCGTGCGGCTGCCGGAGGGCAGCTTCTACGTCAAGGGCGTGGGCATCTCGGAATACGGCCACCCGCACAATGTGAACGGCTTTTGCATGGTGGTGCGAAAGGCCGAAGTGCAGGGCAAAATGGTGGATGGCCGTTTTCAGGCCACTTACTTCAAGCTGCTGCCCGTGGACACCGGCAAGCCCTTGGGCAAGGAAGGGACGGAATAGCACAAGGTCCGGCATGGTGATCAGGGGAGCAGCACCTGAGGCTCCGGACCGATTGCGTTGCCGGGGTGGTTCCCGCCGAACTTTGGCCTGCTGGGGCGCGCCGGGCGGGAGTCCCCCTATGCATGGCCTGGATCAGCGGACCATAACAATTACTTGTCCACGACCACCCTCACCGCACCGGTACTGCCGGGGCTTGCATTGACCTGCACGAAATACACACCATTGCCCACCCCGAGGTCAAAGGTTGATGTTTGGCCAGAGCCCACGGGGACCGTGTTCACCAAGCGCCCCGTTACATCGGTGACGCGGATATCAAATTGGCCGTACGGCTTGTCCAGTTGAAGGGTCAAACGGCCTGGGGTCGGATTGGGGAACAAGCGCAGTCCCCCAAGCCCGTCCTGTTCACCGATCTCGGTGACGTCGGAGGCCAATTTCACCACCCAGATGTCCCGGTCCCCGTGGTTGCCTGAGACATCACCATTCGTGGAGCCGCTCCATCCGGCCACCACGTAGCCGCCATCGGAGGTGGGTTGCATGGGCCAGGCGATATCTGAATTGGTCCCGCCCATGGATTTTTCCCAGACAGTGGCTCCGGCAGCATCCAGTTTCGCCATCCAATAATCATCTGATCCATGGTTGCCGGTGTCATCGCCGTCGGTGGAGTTGGAGCTGCCCGCCACCACAAAACCGGCATCCGCCGTTTCACGCACCGTGTAGGCTTTGTCCACCATGCTTCCGCCCAAGGCGCGCTGCCACAAGATGTTGCTGGAGGAGTCCAACTTCACCACCCAATAATCGCCGTTGCCGTGGTTGCCGCTCACATCCCCGTCATTGGAAATGCTCCATCCGCCCACGATGTAGCCGCCATCCGTGGTTTGCTGGATGGAATAGGCGTATTCCTCATTGAGGCCGCCCAACGTCTTCTGCCATTCGAAGTTGCCCGACGCGTCCATCTTCACCACCCAGTAGTCAAAATCGCCGTGGTTGCCGTCCACATCTCCATTGTTGGAATTGGTGTACCCGGCAAAGATGAACCCGCCATCGCTGGTCTGCTGCACGGAATAGGCCTTGTCATCCAAGGAACCGCCGAAAGGCTTTTGCCATTGCAAGGTGCCGGAAGCGTCCAGTTTGATCACCCAGGCATCGGAGCCGCCGTGGTTGCCGACCACAGTTCCGTTCGCCGACAAGGCATAACCGGCAATGATATAGCCTCCGTCGCTGGTCTGCTCCACCGAATATGCGGCATCCTCCATGGAACCGCCAAAGGACTTCTGCCACTCGATCACGCCGCTGAAGTCCAGCTTCACCACCCAGGCATCGGCATTGCCGTGGTTGCCGCTCACTTGGCCGCTGTTCGAAAAGGTCCAGCCCGCCACCACGTAGCCGCCGTCCGTCGTTTGACGGATCGCCACCGCGCCGTCATTGACGGAACCGCCCAAAGGCTTTTGCCACAACATTTGGCCGGCCGTGTCCAGCCGAACCACCCAAAAGTCATCCTGTCCCTGGTTCCCTGCAACGTCGCCGTTGATGGACCGGGTGCGGCCGGCCAATACGTAGCCCCCGTCCGTGCACTGTTGCAGAAAGTAAGCCTCGTCGTAATTGGACCCCCCCAGTGATTTCTGCCATTGAATGCCCGGCTGGGCCTGGGTGAATGCAGTGATCGATCCGGCGAACAGGAGTAGTGTTGGTTTCATGGAAAGGCAGTTTCGGTTTATTGGATCACAGGTATTAGACGGCGCGTTCGCTATCAGTTGCCCTGCACACGGCATGGCCATGATGGCCGGAAAACAGACTTTGCCCGCCGCCCCGGGAGGGCCAAGGGTGATGTGCGGTACGAAGTGTATTCAGGCACTCAGCTCCGGACGGATGGACTTGGGCGCAAGATCAGCGACTGCCGAACAGCGGGTCAGCCGTCCATTGGGCACGCCAAGTTGGAAGGCGACGGACCGGAGATCCGGTCCTCAATGGTCCTTCACCAGCTCATAAAGCTGCTTGAGGTCCGGGGCCAGGATGATCTCGATGCGGCGGCTTTTTGGCCTTGCGTTCGGATCTGCCCGGGTGGACTCGCCCCTTCGCGCTCCGCGGGGTGGCCGGGGGGGGCGCGTTGCGC
>CALMYC010000018.1 GCA_937873385.1 uncultured Flavobacteriales bacterium
TCGACCCCGCAATCTGGGACCAATGGGAAAAGACCGGCGCGGGCAAGGCGGTCGCAATGCCCGGCGTGATCGACGCGCACGTCCACATCAACGAGCCGGGGCGCACGGAATGGGAAGGCTTTGAGACCGCCACGAAAGCCGCAGCAGCCGGGGGCATCACCACATTGATCGAGATGCCGTTGAACGCCAGCCCCGTCACCACCACGGTGGAGGCGTTCAAACTGAAGCTGAAGGCTGCGGAAGGAAAACTGCACGTCAACTGCGGCTTTTACGGCGGCGTGATCCCCAGCAACATCGACGACCTCGACGAGCTGCTGAACGCTGGCGTCTTCGGCATCAAGGCCTTCCTCACGCACTCCGGCATCGATGAGTTCCCGAACGTCACCGAGGCGGACCTGCGAAAAGCGTTGCCGATCTTAAAGAAGCACGATGCCAAGTTGTTAGTGCATTGTGAGTTGCAGTCGCCGATAGGCGGCGTAGGGACGACACATGTGTCGCCCAGATCCTACGCCGCCTACCTCGCCTCCCGCCCACCCAAATGGGAAACCGACGCCATCGCCCTCATGATCCGCTTCAGCGAGGAGTTCGATATCCACGTCCACATCGTGCATGTTTCCGCCGCTGAAGCCCTCCCATTGATCCGCGACGCAAGGAAGCGTGGCTTGCGCATCACTGCGGAGACCTGCCCGCACTACTTGGTGTTCTGCGCTGAAGAGATCCCCGACGGTGCCACCGAATACAAATGCGCGCCGCCGATCCGCGAACGCGCGAACAACGAGCTGCTCTGGGAAGCGCTGAAGGATGGCACGCTCAACTTCGTTTCAACCGACCACAGCCCCGCACCGCCGGAAATGAAGGAACGCGAAACCGGCGATTTCATGAAGGCATGGGGCGGCATTGCGGGCCTGCAGTTCCTGTTGCCTGCGTTCTGGACCGGTGCGAAGGAGCGGGGCTTCTCATTGGACGATGTCGCGCGGTTGCTGTGTAACAGCCCCGCCGACTTCCTTGGGCTGAAGCGGAAAGGCCGCATTGCTCCCGGCTGCGATGCCGACCTAGTGATATGGGATCCGGAGGCGAACTTTGTGGTGAAGGAGGAGATGATCCAGTATAGGCATAAGCTCACGCCGTATTTGGGGCAGACGTTGCAGGGGGTGGTGGACCGGACGATTTCGAGAGGTGATGTCATTTGTCGTGCAGGTACCTTCGCTATACCCGTTCAATCACCCTTGCTGCGATGACGGCCATACATCGAAGGTTTTTCGTGATCGTTTCCATTGCAATCCTCCTTGTCGCTTGTGACTTGTCGAGTATGGACAAGAAGTTCTATTGGGACAATGGGAAGTTGAAGGAGCAAGGGCGGGTGATGAACGGAAAGGCGGAGGGACGCTGGACCTACTACTACGAAAGTGGTGAGAAGCAGAGCGAGACGAATTTTATTGATGATGTAAGGCACGGCTATACAGTTCATTACTGGCCCAATGGTCTGAAGAAGGACGAAGGCGTCTATCTTGATGGAAAACTTCAAGGAAAGTGGACAGCGTGGTTTGAGAACGGCCAGAAGGAACGTGAGGGGAATTTGGAGCAAGGCAAGGAAACCGCGATGTGGTACACTTGGGATCGAACTGGCCAAAAGACTGGGGATTATTACTACGGGAATGGACAGTTGAACGGCTGGAGCACTCTTTATGACTCAAGTGGATCGAGAGAGAGCCGTTTCTACATCGGTGGTGTTGTCAAGAGCTACGTCACATATACGCCTGAAGGATTTGCGTCTAAAGCGGAGGTCCTTATGCGGAAGGATGAATTGCCGCCCATGGATAGTGAACTCGTTGGGCTACACACGAACGACACGGTCCTCAAGCCGCGTGAAGATTATACGTTTGAGATCCTAGTACCTGGCGTGCCGTTTGAAAGTATATCGGTCTCAGTGACAAATGCGACCGTAAGAAAGGGGGGCGTTCAACAACAGTATGTGCTGAATGCAAAAGGCTCCGGCGATGTCTGTGTACGCCTATACTATGACTTGTCGAATGGTGAACGTGTTGAACTCGGCCCGCAATGTTTCCCCGTTACCCGCAAATGAAAATCTGCAGTGAATGAATCAGTCAATTGACAAGCATCTCCCCGCCTTCACCCACCTCATCGACCTCGCCGCCGAGCGCTTCGGTGGCAAGGTCTTGTGGTGTACCGATGACTTCTTCGCCGGGAAGGAGAATCTGATCAAGCCGGAGAAGCCCATCTTCATCCCGGAAAAATTCACCGAGCGCGGCAAATGGATGGACGGCTGGGAAAGCCGCCGCAAGCGCGGACCGGGCCACGATGAGGCCGTGATCCAGCTTGGTGCCGCCGGTGTGATCAAGGGCTTCGATGTGGACACCTCGCACTTCCTCGGCAACCAACCGCAGTACTGCACCATCGAGGCATGCTACGCCCCGGAGGGGCTGAAGAACGAGAACGGTGAAGGCGAGAACTGGGTCGAAGTGCTTGGCAAGACCATGCTGAACCCGGGGAGCCAGCACCTGGTGGAGGCGAGCGTGGGGGAACGGGCGCGAGATCTCGTGCCCCAGTTGTTCACCCACGTGAAGCTCCACATCCATCCGGACGGAGGCGTGGCAAGGCTCCGCGTCTACGGCGAGGTACAGCGCGATTGGAAAACGGTGAAGCCGGATGGGCTGGAGGATCTTGCCGCCGCCCAGAACGGCGCCCTCGCCATCCAATGCAACGACATGTTCTTCAGCCACATGAACAACTTGCTCATGCCCGGTCGTGGCGTCAACATGGGCGATGGCTGGGAGACCAAGCGCAACCGCACGCCCAACAACCGCGATTGGGTGATCGTGCGGCTGGCACACAAAGGCATCATCAAGAAAGCGCTGATCGACACCGCCCACTTCAAAGGCAATTACCCGGAGAGCTTCACGCTCGAAGGGTGTGCCAGCGATTCCGATGATCTTTCAAGTGCACAATGGAGTGCCATCATCCCGCGCACCAGGCTCCAAGCCCACCACGAACACACCTTTGAGCAGGAGGTGGCTTGCAAGGCTCCGGTCACGCACGTACGTTTGAGCATCTTCCCGGATGGCGGCGTAAGCCGGCTGCGCCTTTGGGGAACGATCGCATGAATGGATCCCAATGAACATCGATCAGCTCAACCGGCTCCCTGAAGCCGATGCCACTGCAGCTTTCGGGCAATGCTGCGGCGCGTCCCAATGGGTGGAACGCATGGTGTACTCCCGCCCTTTTGAAAGTCTCGGGGAAGTCCTGGAAACCAGCGACACCATCTGGGAGGAATGCGATGTGGACGACTATGAGGAAGCATTCGGCCACCACCCGAAGATCGGGGATGTGGAAAGCCTCGCCAAGAAGTATGCGAACACCAAGCAATGGGCCGCAGGTGAGCAGAAAGGAATGGACGGCGCCGACCTGGCGGTGATCCACAAGCTCGCCGAAGGCAACGCGGCCTATGAGGAGAAATTCGGCTACATCTTCATCGTGAACGCCACGGGCAAGAGCGCTGCGGAGATGCTGGCACTGTTGGAAGCCCGCATGGGGAACGACCCCAAGGACGAGATCATGATCGCGGCAGCGGAGCAGAACAAGATCACAAAATTGAGGTTGAAGAAGCTGCTGGCCTAAATGTCGGCATCACTAGATCGCTCATTTGTCAAGAGCCCGCATCAACGGTTTATCTGATCATCCACTTTTTCGATCACCTGGTCGTCCGATCGCATGAGCACCATCTCCACCCACGTCCTCGACACCGCCCGCGGCATGCCCGCCCGTGGTGTGCGCGTCACCCTGCAACGGTCCACCGCCGGGCACAAGTGGGAAGACCTTGCCATGGGCAGCACCAACGCGGATGGCCGTGTTCCCGACCTGCTTGCCAAGGAGACCAACCTCGCTGAAGGCATGTACCGCATCCGCTTCGATGTTTCCGCCTATTTCAGCGAACACAGGACGAAGAGCTTCTACCCCTACATTGAAGTGGTGTTTGAGCTGGCCGCAGATGGACACTACCATGTGCCGCTGCTGCTGAGTCCGTGGGGGTACAGTACCTACAGGGGGAGTTGAACGAACGTATCACCGTCGCAGCCTCTCACTCTCGCACCCCCGTATCTATCATGAACTCCAGCATCCCCACCAAGGACAAGTCCCGCATCCTCGCCAACCTCGGCAAGGCCAACAAAGCTTTTCAGGCCATCTACCCCGGTGACCGGCCCGAGCGCCAACCGGTACACACGGTCTATGGCGGCGCGGACCTATTCACTGCGGAGACCGCGCAGAAAATGGCGAACGCAGCGCTGAAGACGCTGTTGGACAATGCAGCGGACTTCACGGAGTTCGCCCGGGCGCTGGAACTGCCCGGCCATGAAAAGCTGCCCAAGAAGCCCGCCGACATCGCCAAGTTGACCAAGCGCCTTGATACGCTCACTCCGGCCAAGCGCAAAATGGCATCAGGCTGGCTCGCCTACGCCACTTACAACAAGGTGATCCACAAGCTGCGCACCGAAGCTTTGGAGGACTTCCGCATCGATTTCGAGGATGGCTTTGGCAACCGCAGCTGGGAAGAAGAGGATGCCACCGCGGAACAAGCCGCGCTGGAATTGGCCAAGGGCATGAAAGCGAAGTCGCTGCCGCCCTTCATCGGCATCCGCATCAAACCCTTCACCGAAGACCTGAAGGAGCGCGGCGCGCGCACGCTGGACATCTTCCTCTCCACGCTCGCCAAGGCCACCAACGGCAAATTGCCTGACAACTTCGTGGTGATGCTGCCCAAGGTCACCATCCCCGAACAGGTCACCGCACTGGTGCAGTTCTTCGAGGCGATCGAGGCCAACACCAGGATCCCGAAGAATGCGCTGAAGATGGAAATGATGGTGGAGACCACGCAATCCGTGATCGCCGCTGACGGCACCAATCCGCTGCGCAAATACGTGCTCGCCAGCAAGGGCCGCATGATCGCCACCGCCTTCGGCACGTACGACTATACGGCCGCCAACAACATCACCGCGAAATACCAGGACATGGGCCACGCCGTGTGCGATTTCGCGCACATGATGATGAAGGTCGCGCTCGGCGCCACCGGCATCTGGCTCAGCGACGGCGCCACCAACGTCATGCCCATCGGTCCACACCGCGGCGCCAAGCGCACACCGAAGCAGCGCGCGGAGAACAAGGCCGTGGTGCACCGCAACTGGAAGAAGGCCTACGACCACACGCGCCACTCGCTCTGGAAGGGCCTCTACCAGGGCTGGGACCTCAACCCCGCGCAATTCCCCATGCGCTACGCCGCCGTCTACAGCTTCTTCCTGGAGAGCTACGACGATGCCGCCGCGCGCCTCAAGGCCTTCGTGGAACGCGCCGCCCGCGCCACGCTCACCAGCGACGTCTTCGACGATGCCGCAACCGGTCAGGGCCTGCTCAACTACTTTTTGCGCGGCCTGAACTGTGGTGCGATCAGCGAGCAGGAAGCACTTGCCACGGGCCTCACACTGGCGGAGATTAGGACACGTTCGTTCTTGAAGATCCTCGAAGGGCGGAGGAAGAAGTAGGTCCTTGGGGCGTGCCGGCGCCAAATGCGTGCCGTCGGGCTATCCGCAGTAGTCCTCGCTTCGCTGCGGGCTACTTGCTTCTATCCCTCACGCAAAATTCAGAGCCTACACAAATCTGAATTTGCTCCCTTCCAAATAGTCCTCTACGCAGTCCACAGCCAGCCACTTGCGGTTCATGCGCTCGGCAACGGCACCGGTGGTGTTGGAGCCTGCGAAGGGGTCCATGATCAGATCTTGGTCGTTCGTGAGAAAGTTGATGAAGAACTCGGGTAGGGCATTTGGGAAGCGAGCCGGGTGGCGCTTCATGCCTCGCTCCTTGCAAGCCAGTGCATAGTTGTCGTTGGCGGCGTTGTTCCCGAACTTCATGAAGTCCGTGGCCTGTTGCTGCTCGTCCTCAAAAACGTTCGGAGGGATGGATCCGCCGTGTGTCACATCTGCGAAACTCTCGTTGATCATATGCCCAGAGGGGCGCTGGGTGTTCTTCAAGCCACGCTCATTGAGCCGGATCATGTCCTTGCTGTAAGGCTTCAAGACCTTCCGGTTGTTCGCCTTCGGGTGCGGCGTCTTACTCAGCCACCAGACATGTTCTACGCTATCCTTCACGCGGATGCGGCGTACGGTCACCCATTCGGCAGGCACCGGCATCTTGGCCGGGTTGTACCAGAAGAACTCTTGGGCCAAGTGGAAGCCCACTTCTTCTACCAATGCTATCAGCAGCTTGTACTGATAGAGAGACTTGGTAGGGTTGCCCTTGTTCCAGGATCCGGCGATGTTCAGCACGAAGCTGCCATCGTCCTTCAGCACACGGTGGAACTCCCGCGCGAATTCGAGGAACCACTCTTGGTACTTGTCCTTGCTCTGGTTCCCGTACTCCTTCTTGAATTCTAGTGCGTACGGTGGCGAGGTCATGATCAGATCCACCGAGCCCTCAGGCATGCGTTTCAGTACATCGAGCGAATCGCCCAGATAGGCCGAGCCGAGACTTGTCGAGTAGAACGGTTCAAGCCCTTCTACGCTCACGGGCGAGGTGAGGTCAGTGAACAAATGGGACGTCAGGGAAGCGGTTTCTACAGGCATGTTGAGGGACTATCCGGGGCGACCGGATAAATTTAACCGCGGCCAAGGTAAAAAATGGTTGACAATGTCAACCTAATGACAAAAAAGATCTCAACAGCCGACTGGATAACCCAGAGCGAAGCCTCGCGGCTTCGGGGCGTTTCACGTCAGGCCATTAACAAGCTTGTGAAGGGGGGCAAGGTCCGCACCCTGGAGATGGCCGGTGTTGTGCTCGTTCATAAACAGGACATCGAAGAGTTCGAGGCCGGCAAAGCGGGCAGACCCAAGAAAAGCGAAGCATGAGCGATCGGGTGAAGGAGTTACTGGCATTGTTGGAGCAGTGTTCGGTGGAGCAGCGCAAGGCAGTCTTCGCGGAATTGCGCAAGAGTATCTCAATCCATCCGGTTGAAAGCTCTCTCAAGACTAGCGCCGAGATCATTCTCCACGCTATTTCCAAGGACGAGAAGGGCTTGACGTTCCGAATGCTGCGTGGCGTGATTGCTGAGGCGGCATTTGAACTTGAAGTCGTCGCGCAACTGAAACACTGGTCCGCCTTGGTCGCGCCGAGTGACAAGGCTTATGACTATCTGCTCGATGACGGTCAAGGGTCCGTATCGGTGCAGGTAAAGCTTCAGCGCAGCAAAGAGTTCAAGCCGATGACCGCGCGACAAGCGAATCGCAAGTTCCCTGAAGATATGTGGGTAGTAGAAACCCAGAAGACCCGAGGTGGAAAGGGAGTTGACGACACTGACACGCGACCGTACCGTTTCGGTGAGTTCGACATCCTCGCAGTCGCCATGCAGCCTTCAACCGGTGACTGGTCGAAGTTCATGTATTGTGTTTCCACTTGGCTCCGCCCTGACGCTTCGCACCGGTCTTGTATCAATAAGTTCCAGCCCGTCGCGATGCAACCAAACGACATCTGGACAGACAACTTCGAGGAGTGTGTTCGCAGGTTGCGCTCGAAAGAGACCAAGTACAACAGTGTGGTCAGTGATCCACCTGGATTGTTCGGATAGGCCGTTCCTCACACATACAAACTCATCAACGCCTTCTCCGGTGTGTACGGCGCAACCTGTCCCGCCTTTGTGAGATCAAAGACCATCCGCGCTTCTCGATCGCGTTCGTGAAGCAAGCGCATGCACTCATAGGAATTCCTTTTTGAACGCGGCAGGTTTCAAGATGCGGGCCTTCCCATACTTCTTCAGCACCAGCAGGTCTTCATCACCGGTGATTAAAAGGTCGGCTTTCGCGGCTTTGGCAAGGGCCAGCAGGTAGTCATCTTTCGGGTCGCGGCAGATGGCTTTCAATGGCGGGTTCTTTTCCAGTCTTTCCGAAAGGGAAAGGAGGCGGTTGAATGCCCGCTCGGCCTCCTGTGTGCTGAAGTACTTCCGCATCCGCGGACGTTGCACAACGTCTTCGAACTCATCCTCAAAAGCCGGCGAGGTGCAAACCGTGAAGCGTTGTTTGTTGAGGAGAACCTGCATGAACTGCAAATCGCCAAGGACGAGCGTGCTCACCAGCACATTCACATCAACGACGAGCCGAATGCGCTTTCTGGCGGGCATAGCGGTCGGCACGGACTTCTTCTACCAATGCGGTCACTTCCTTTTCGCTCATCTTCACTTTGCTGAAGATCGCGATCAAGTCATCCACCGCTTCGCTTCTGGACTTTTGGCGTAACCGTTTCGCCACTTTCAGTTTGTCCTTATCAGAAAGCTGCTCAACGAGTTCGACAACCTGATCGAGCGTGAGGGTCACCGAGGGTTTGGTGGTGAAGGACATGGTCGTGTTCTTGCTGTTCAAAGATAGAGCGTTCCATCATGCATACAAACCCATCAACACCTTCTCCGGCGTGTAAGGTGCGTCAAAGCGCTGCTGCGCATTCGGGTTTGCGGCAAGCACCGCGTTCTGTATCGCGAAGTACAACCCGATGCCGTACATCAGCGGCGGCTCGCCCACGGCCTTGCTGCGGCGGATCGCCAGCGGGTGTCCATCGGTCGGCAGCGCTTCGATCGTGATCTCCTTCGGCACGCTGTGGATGTCGGGCACCTTGTAGGTGCTCAGTGCGTTGCTCAGCAGTTTGCCCTTGTCGTTGTAGACGATCTCCTCCATCGTCATCCAGCCTAGGCCCTGTACCAGCCCGCCTTCGATCTGGCCGATGTCCACCGCATCGTTCATGCGCTTGCCGAAGTCGTGTACCAGCTTCACCGCGTCGATCTCGTAGGTGCCGCGGATGCAGTCCACCGTGACCATCACCGCCGCGGTGCCATAGACGTGGTAAGCGAAGGGATGCCCCTTCTCCTTGGTCTTGTCGAAGTGGATCTCCGGCGTGGCGTAGTGCCCGCTCTCGCTCAGGTTCACGCGGTCCCAGTGCGCGGCGTGGATGAGCTTCTTCCAGTCCAGCCCGGTGGGCTTGCCATCCTTCAGCACTTGTTCGTTTTCAAGCGTGATCGCATCCTGCTGGACCTCCAGCATCTGAGCCGCCTTCTCCTTGATCCGCACCAGGATCGTGTTGCACGCATTTTCCAAGGCCTTGCCGTTCAGGTCGGCCGTGGCGCTGGCGGCGCTGGGACTGGTGTTGGCCACGCGGGTGGTATTGGTGCTTTCCAACTTGATCCGTGAAGCGTTGATGCCGAACACGGCTGCGGCCACCTGCACCATCTTGGTGTTCACGCCCTGGCCCATTTCCACCGCGCCCGTGCTTACGCCCACGCTGCCATCCTGATACACATGCACCAAGGCGCGCGCATGATTCATCGGCGTGTTGGTGAACGAGATGCCGAAGCAGATGGGCATGATGGCCATGCCTTTCACATGAGTTCCGCCCGTTGCATTGAAGGCATCAATTTCCCGTTGCAGGTCATCGAAGCGGAACGATCGATCGGCGTGCTCCCACGCCTGGTCCGCCAATACGCGGTCCGCTACTTGGCCATAGGGGAACTCATCGCCTTCCTTGAGCAGGTTGCGCTGTTGGATCGCGCGCGCCGGCACGTCCAGCTCCTGCGCGGCTTTTGCGATGGCCGCTTCGATCACGAACATGCCTTGCGGGCCACCGAATCCCCGGAATGCCGTGTTGGGCGGCAGGTGCGTGCGGCAGCAGTACGATGTAACGGCCACATTCGGAATGAAGTAGCTGTTGGTGGCGTGGAAGAGCGTGCGTTCCAGCACGGAGGTGGAAAGGTCCGCAGCGGCACCGGCATTCTGGTGGAAGCTGGCTTCGTACGCCACGATCTTCAGGTCCTTGTCCAGGCCGATCTTAAAGTCGCTGCTGTACGGGTGCCGCTTGCCCGTCATGCGCATGTCGTCCATCCGGTGCAGGCTCAGCTTCACCGGCTTCTTCAGCACGAATGCCGCCAAGGCCGCCAAGGCCGCCCACGCGGATGCCTGGTCTTCTTTTCCACCGAAGCCGCCGCCCAAGCGGGTTACGTCCACCTCCACTTTGTGCATAGGCACGCCCAGCACGCGGGCCACGGTGCGCTGCACCGCGGTTGGCGCCTGGGTGCTGGAGGAAATGCGCACGCTGCCGTGTTCGGTGGGGTAGGCGTAGGCCCCTTGCGTTTCGATGTACAGGTGCTCTTGTCCGTTGGTGTCGGCGCGGCCTTCGAACACATGCGCACACTTCGCCCAGGTGGATGCGGTGTCCCCGATCCTGAAGGTGCGCGGCGGTTGGATCAACTCGCCTTTTTCCCGCGCTTCCCGCGGGTCGGTGATCACCGGCAGTTCCTCCAGTTCCACGGTGATGAGCTTGCGCGCTTTCACCGCTATTTCCTGCGAAGTGGCCACGATCAGCGCCAAGGGCATGCCCCAGAAATGGACCTCCTGCTTTACGAACAAGGGCTCATCGGGAATGATCCCGCCGATCTGGTTCTCCCCCGGGATGTCGGCGTAGGTCAGGATTTTCACCACGCCAGGCAACGCGGCAGCCTTGGAAACATCCAGCTTGGTGATGTGCGCATGGGCCGTGGGCGCGTCGTACGGCAGCGCGTACAGCGTGCCCTGTTGCACTACGATGTCATCGAGGTAGATCGAGCGCCCCGTGACATGGAAGGCGCTGTCCACGTTCTTCATGGTTTCCGTGGAAGCAGTGCCTTGTCCACTGGAACCAAGTGCTTGTCCATCAGGGCTTGTTGCCGTGCCGCTGATCCCTTTGTTCTTGCTCGTCTTCATGCCACCAATTCCTTCAACTTGAAGCGCTCTGGGAACAGCTCCAAAAAGTGCGCGAAGAACAGTTGCCGCAGCAGCAATCGCTTGTAGTCTGCCGTGCCGCGCGCATCGCTGATCGGTGCGATCTCGTCGTTCATCACCACGGTTGCGGCACGCACCGTTTCCGGCGTGATGGGTTTGCCCACAAGAAAGACTGCGGTGTTCGCTAAGTATTTCGGTGTTGCGGCCACGCCACCGGCGCTGATGTGTGCTTCGCGGACCGAATCTCCTACCAGCTCCAGCCGGATGGCACTGTTCACGCTCGCGATGTCCAAATACGTGCGCTTGCTCACTTTTTCAAAATTGAACCGTGTGGCTTTTCCGGGAACGGTGAATTGCACGGAGGTGAGGATCTCCTCCGGCTTTTTGTCCAGTTGCTTGTAGCCGAGATAGAGGTCCTTCAACTTCATCTTGCGTTCCTGGCCATTGCCCTGCACCGCTCCGTTGGAAAGCGTGATGTTGCTGTCCAGCGCGATGAAATATGCCGTGAGGTCACCAATAGGGGAGGCGTTCACGAAGTTGCCGGCCACCGTGCCCATGTTGCGGATGGGCGTAGAGCTTACCAGCAGGAGGTGCTTCTCCAGGTTTGGGAAAAGTGCGCGCAGTGCCTGCGAGGCCAGCAGTTCGTTGGCCACGGTGGCCCCGCCGATGATGCATTGGTCGCCTTCCATGCGGATGCCCTTCAACGCGGGATCATCCGCCAACGGATGGATCGCTGCATGCACCATGGCATCGTGCTTTTGCACATACAGGTCGGTGCCGCCTGAAAGCAGGGCACAGTTGTCAGTTGTCCGTTGTTTGTTTGCCGGCGCACCTGCCAACGCTCGAAGCCGTTCTTTGATGTCCGTGAAGTAAAGAGGCAAGAAACCGTTTTTCACCGACCACATCAGCGGGTCCTCCAAATCTTTCTTCTCGAGTTTGTCGGCAACATCCGCAGCAGCGCGCTCGATGCTCTTGTAGCCTGTACACCGGCATATATTCCCGTCGATGGAGCGGATGGCAAGCGATGTCGAAACCGCTTCATGGCTCAGGCAACACTGGGTAAGCGACACTACGAAGCCCGGCGTGCAGATGCCGCATTGCGTGGCGCCCTGGTCCACCATCGCTTGTTGCACGGGACTGAGCTGTTCCACGCCGGCACCATGCTGCAATTCGCCGGTGAGACCTTCCACGGTCACGATGTGCTTGCCGTGGATGTTCGCCAGGGCCAGCAGGCACGAGGTCATGGAACGGTACTCCAAATGGCCATCCTTCAGTTCGCCAACCAACACCGTACACGCCCCGCAGTCGCCTTCGCGACAACCGATCTTAGTGCCGGGCAAATGCTCATGGTAGCGGATTACGTCCAGCAGCGTAGTGCCCGGAAGGGCGTTGCTCCGGACCGCACGGTCGTTCAGGATGAATTCGGTCATAAGCACGTTTATGCGGAACTGAAGCCGCAAGGTACATTCGTTGTTGCCTCAACGAAGCAGCGTCACGTGCCCCTTCATTTCATACGGCTCGATACTGAATCGGGAATAGGCAACCACGGTCCACACGTACACATCGTTCTTTACTATGGAACCGTTCCGTGTGCCGTCCCAGCTTTCGTTCAGGTCCGTGGTATCGAAGATCAATTCGCCCCATCGATTGAAGATCATCAGGTGGAAACCTTTGGAAGAAAGGCCGGAGCCGCTTACCCGGAACACATCATTCCTGCCATCCCCGTCCGGTGTAAACGCATTGGGGACGAAGATTCCCGGAAGGTCGATCACAGGAAGTGGTGTGCAGTAGGTATCAGGGCATCCATTGCTGGAATAGGCGGTGAGGCAAACCACATAATCCTCGGCTGCACCCATCGGAAAGCTGTGTTCCGGCGATGTTTCCGTGCTGTTGGTTCCGTCGCCGAAGTCCCAGAGAAAGCTGGCCGCATTGGCGCTGGACGCATTGGTGAAGGTGACCATCGGGTCGTTGATGAACACCGTGTCCGGATGAACCGAGAAGTGTGCGGCAACCGGGGGCGGGCTGCCGATGATGGCGGTGCCGCTGGCGCTGCAACCATTGGCGTTCCATAGCGTGATCGAATAGCTGCCGGGGCATAAGCCGGTGAACTGGTTTGAAGCCTGCGGCACACCGCCCGAAATGCTGAACTGCGTGCCTTCGGGATCGCCCACCTTGATGGTGCCGTCGCAACTGTTCGGGCACAGCGCATCCGTTGTGTTGATCTCGTCCATCACCAAGGGCGCGGGCTCCTCAATGGTGAAGTTCACCGATGCAGCACACCCGTTGGTGTCCAGCACCGTGAGCACGTATTCACCGGCGCAATAGCCGGTGGTGTTGGGCATCACAATCCCGCTTCCGCCGGAGAGCTGCCACGTGAAGTTGCCAGGTCCGCCCACGTTCCCGCCACTGATCGTGGCCATGAAGTGGCCGTCGCATGAGCCATGGCACAACGTGCTGTCCACGTCCACCGTGGGAATGATCGCGTCGGTGAAGGTGATCCTCACGCTGTCCGCGCTGGCGCAGCCTTCACTGCTCACGGAGCTCCATGTAAAGGTGTACGCTCCGCCAGCAACCCCGAATACCGCCGTGATCGCCGAATCCGGCGTGGTGATCACGGAACCGGAAGGCCCGCTCCAATGCCCCGTGGCCCAACTTCCGCTGGCGCCGAGCACGCCGCTGAGGGTACAACTAATGGAGTCGTTCCCTGCATCCGGTGCGGCAACCAGATACACGAACACGGTGGCTTGGCTCATGTCGTCGGGGCATGGTGCTGCTCCATGTACGGTGTACGTATAGGCCCCTTGTGGATCGCTGCCTGGATGGAATGTGCCGGGGTTCGGCATTCCACCCGGCGTGGACCATGTTCCCCCTGGGTCGGGATTCCCGCCCAGCGAAGTGAACAGTGAGGCTGGGCCAGCTTCCGGGCACAGGCTGATACTGCCGTCGTAGCCGGCAAACGGGGGCAGGTTCAAACTGATGGCCACGATAGCCGAGGCATTGGGGCAGGGCGCGCTTCCCGGCACGGTGTACGTGTATGTTCCTGCCGGATCGTAGGTTGGATGGAACGCATTGCTGCATGGCCCGCCGGGTCCGCTCCAAGTGCCCGCCTCATCAGGTGATCCGCCCAGCAGGGTCATCAATCCTACGGGCCCGGCGCTGGTGCAATACGTGATGCTGCTGTCCAGTCCCGCGTCCGGGCCGGTGGTGATGGCCACCACAACGGCTGCGGTATCGTTGATGCAAGGCAATGGCACTGCGATCACATAGAGGTAGGTTCCTCCGGGATCGGTTGCCGGTGTGAGTGTTCCGCTGAATGCAGCGCCGCCCGGGGCGATCCAGAAGCCGCCGATCTGCGGTGTGCCCTGTAGGTTGTTGAACAGGTCCTGATCACCGAAGGAAGTACACACTGCCAAGCTCCCGTCCTGGCCTGCATTGGCCAGATCAACCACATGGATGGCGATCATGGCCTGCGATGAGGGGCAAGGCGATGTTCCGTTCACGGTGTACTCATACATCCCTGCCAGTGAAGTGCCCGGTACGAATTGGCCGTTGGATAAAATGCCACCGGGCCCGGTCCATGTGCCGCCTGGATCAGCTCCGCCCAGCAAAGGGAGAAGGTCAACGGGATCCCCGGAAGAACAAAGGTTGACCGAAGTGCTGCTTCCCGCATCCGGTGCAGCGGTCACGCCCACGCTCACCACGGCGCTGCCTGTGGGGCAAGGTGCAAGGCCGTTCACCGTGTAGGAGTAGTTGCCCGGGATCATGGTCGCGGGATTGAACAGGCCACCGACAACTGTGCTTGGTCCAATCCAACTTCCGCCCGCATCCGGTGTGCCGCCCAGGGCGTTGAAGAGGGAAGAAGCCGGACT
>CALMYC010000019.1 GCA_937873385.1 uncultured Flavobacteriales bacterium
TGTTCACGCCCATGAGGCTCCTGCTCCGCATCATGAGGAAAATGGGGATGACGAACCCCATGTTCCACACAAAGCGCAACGTGCCGAACGCCCCCCCGTTGCCGCGTTCCGCACCTCCGTACAGCACCAGCTTGCCACCGGGGCCAAGCAATGCCAGGTCCTTCTTGAAGGTGGTTCCGCCCACGGCGTTAAAGCTGAAATCCAAACGTTCCTTGCCCAACCGTTCTCTTACCGCAGCCGCATAGTCCCCGGCCTTGCGATCAATGACGTGCTGTGCATCGAGTTCCTTTAGGTACGCCATCTTTTCCGCCCCGTGCGCCACGGCGAACACCTCGGATCCTTGGTGCAACGCGATCTGCACCAGCAATTGGCCCACGCCTCCGGCTGCACTGTGTATCAGCACGCGATCACCCTTTTGCACCGGTGCCGCCACCATGGCCATGTACCAGGCGGTGGCCCCTTGCGTGGCCATGGCCAAGGCGGGGCCCAGGTCCATGCCGTCCGCGATCACGGCCACGGCGCGGTGGTCCGTGCACGGGCGTTGCGCATAGCCGCCGAAGCGGGTGAAGGCGAGCACCCGTTTGCCCAACAGATCCGCCGGCACACCATCACCGCATTGGTCCACGCGGCCCACGACTTCATAGCCCAGCACGCACGGCGGCGGTGGCGCATCGCGGTACAGGCCCTTCACGGCCATCACATCGGCGTAGTTCAGGCCGAAGCCCTCGCTGCGGATAAGCACTTCACCCACCTGGGGAGCGGGATCCGGGAGTTGGCGGAGCTGAAGGACCTTTTCCGGGGACCCGTGGGAGGTGAGCTGCCAGGCGTGCATGGGTGCAAGCTAAAGTTTTGGGCCGGCCCGGCACAGGAGGTCTGCCATGTGCCGAAGGTTGGTGATGGCGCGCGCCCTGTGGGGGAGGGCGAAAAAGGCGCACGAAAAAATGCCCCCTGCACAGGTACTTGAAAGCCGCAGGACAACCAGCCCGGACTACTCTTCGATCCAGCGCAGTTCGCGCTGCAGCAAGTACACCACCTGCTCAATTTCCGGTTGCTTCTTGCGGGTACCCACCTCGGTGATCAGGCATTCCAGGAATTGGCGTTGGTCCCCGGGGCTTTCAAGTTCTTCCGTAAAATCCCTGGCGGCCAACGCGAACCGGGCAGGGTCTTCAATGGCATGGGCGTGCACGTCAAGGAATTCCGCAACAGTTTGGTCTATGTGAGGCATGGGAGAGCATTTGGAGCGGTGGCAAGGTAGGAGCCCGGGGGGTACACGGTACCATGCGGTACGACTATCATCCAGTATACCCTTGGGCAGTCTTGCCATGCAGTCGTCCAACTCCCCAATAAAGGGAGTCGGCCAAGTGCTGGTGATCGGTGGTGGAGTTGCCTCCCAGGGGGCCGGTACCGATCGGGCCGTGCGGAGGGGGCGTGCCAGTGCTCCGGCTCACGGTCCCGCGATCTTCCCTTCCTCCACCGCCACTTCATACTCCACCACCAGCTGCCGCACGCGGTCCATCCCGTCTCCTGCGCCGATGCTCTCCAACAGGTCCTTGTATGCGGGCCAGGCGGCCTTGAACTTCGCGGAGGCCGACTTGGTGTCATCCACCGCAAACACTGCCGGCACAATGGGGCCTTGCAGGTCGCGGCTCAAGTAGGCGGCATAACCGTATTCAATACTTGCGGCGGCGGTGGAATCCTGTTGCATGCGCAAGTGCGCGAAGCCGTTCTCCCAATAGAAGATGGCACCTTGGGCCATCAGCCGCACGGGCAGCTTGCTTTCCTGCTCCATGCGGTACAGCGCACCGTTGTTCATGAAGCCCCACACCTTCCGTGTGCTGATGTGCCGCTTCCGCCCCTCCTTTTCAAACACCACCGTGAAGCGGCCCAGCTGCGGCTCCACGTCGATCAGGCCGTCCACCGCGTCACCCTGCTTGGCCACATAAGCTTCATGGCTGCGGAATAGCGCGTTCTGTGCCATCACCGAAGTGGTGGTGCCCAGCAAAGCGATCAGCAACTGGATGCGCATGGCAGCAGATGTAGACGAAAGGTAGGATGAACGATGCGACGGCGATGCCCCCTGCCCCATGCGATCATGAACAGGGCCTTCGGAACAACCCCGCCTCACGCCCCCGCCACGCAAAGCACAAACTCCCCCTTTGGCGCATGTGCCTCAACGTGTGCAGCCAGCTCCTGCAAGGTGCCGCGCAAGGTCTCCTCATGCAGCTTGGTGATCTCCCGTGAAATGCTCGCCTGCCGGTCCGCGCCGAAGGCTTCGGCCAATTCCGCCAACGTGCGCGCAATGCGGTGCGGGCTTTCGTAGAAGATCATGGTGCGCGGCTCCGTGGCCAGCTCGGCGATGCGCGTGCGCCGTCCCTTTTTCACGGGAAGAAATCCCTCGAAGGTGAATCGGTCGCACGGCAGGCCGCTGTTCACCAGCGCGGGAACGAAGGCTGTGGGGCCGGGCAGTGTCTCCACAGGGATGCCTGCTTTCAACGCTGCGCGGACGAGCAGGAAACCGGGGTCGCTGATGGCCGGTGTGCCTGCATCGGAGACCAGCGCAAAACGCTCCCCTGCACGTAGCCGCTGCACCAACCGTTCGGTGACCTGGTGTTCGTTGTGGATGTGGAAGGCGATGAACGGCTTGCTGACCTCCAAGTGCTTCAACAGCACACCGCTGGTGCGGGTGTCCTCGGCAATCACGGCATCCACTTCGGAAAGGATGCGCATGGCCCGCAGGGTGATGTCCTCCAGATTGCCGATGGGCGTGGGGACCAAGAAGAGCTTGCCGCCGGTTCCTTCTGCTGCGCTCATTTCATCCCACCGATCAACGCCACCAACGTCCGGTACAGCCCATCGAACTTGGTGAGGGGCAAGGTTTCCGCCCGGTCATTCACATCATGGTAGAAGCTCACGCCGCCCATGGTATAGATGAAAATGGCGGGGATGCCCTTTTGGACAAAGGGGCAGTGGTCGCTGTTGCAGGCCGGGCCGCGCGCCTTCACCTGCGGCAGGGCCTGGGTCCTGGTGTTGATCGCGACGAGCTTGTCGTACACGGCCTTTTGTTCCGTTGCATTCACTACGGTGATGCCTTCCTCGCCGGTGCCGTTGAGGTCCAGGTTGAGCACGAGCTTGATGCGCGAGAAGTCCAACGGACGGTCCACCACGAACCATTCGCTGCCCTTCAGGCCAGCTTCTTCCCCGGCAAAAGCCACAAAGAGGATGTTCACCTTGGCGGGATGTTTCTTGAACCATTCCGCTAACGAGAGCAGCATGCTTACCCCGCTGGCATTGTCATTGGCGCCGGGGAAGAGGGCCTGGCCCATCATGCCGAGGTGGTCGTAGTGCGCGGTGACCAGCAGCCAGTCTTTGCTGCCGCCCTTGGCCTTGGCCACGCCCCACACGTTGCGGGCCGTGTGCCGCGGAATGAAACTGTTGTACACGCGGATGCTGGCATGGCGGGCCGTATCGGGCAGTACGCCTTGGCGCAGCTCAATGATGGCGTTGCGCGCCTGCGTGCCGGCCACGCTCCAGGTCAGCTTCTCCCCGCCTTGGCGGACCACGGGCACATAGCGCGCCACCTCGGCTTCCAACGCGGCGTATAGCTGCAAGGTATCGCCGTTGGTGGTGCGGGGGAAGTCCAGCACCGCGGCATGGCCCTGCACCACCCCCAAGGTCACGGCCTTGCGCTCCGGTGCCAGTAAGTCCTCCAGCCTTACATGCACCAGGTCGAACGCACCGTCCGAGGTGCCGGAGCCGGGGTCCACGAGGTAATCCACACCGGGGGTGAGCAAGCGGCCGTCCACGCGCAGGCCGATGCTGTCCGGGAAGATGTTCACCGGAAAACCGAAGCGCTCGAAGCGCGTGCCGTTCAGCTGTTCAAGGCCGATGCGGTTGAACTGCTCGGCGATCCAATCGGCGGCGAGGCTGTCGCCGCCGCGCACGTAGCCGCGACCGTGGAAGGCTGGGCTGGCCAAGGTGTCCACATAGCGCTTGGCCTGGTCTTTCACGGAAGGAATTTCCTGTGCGTGCAGCGGGCCGAACAGCAGCGACAGCAAGGTGAAAAGCAGTGTGCGCATCAGCGGAAGCGGCGTTGGATGAGTTCCTGGAATGCCCTGGCCACCTCGTCTCCCGGCGCCTTGGCCAACTTGGCCAGCACCTCGTCGCGCACGTACGCATCCGCTTCATTGGCGCTCTTCATGCCGTTGATGGCATCGATGGCCTTCTCGTAGCGGTCGCGCTCATTGCTGAAAAGTTCCGCCACGAACCAGAACTTCTGGCTCAGCGCAATGGCCTTCCGCAGGTCCGCCACGGGCGCATGCTCCAGCTTGTCGGCCACCGTGGACGGTCGTTCGTTTGCAACCGAAACCGCAGCCGGTTTGGCCTTGGGCGGCTTGGGCGCTTCCGCCTTCACCGGCTCCGGTGCAACCCGCACAGGGGCGGGCGCCGCCTCGGTCTCGGCAATGGCATCGATCAGTGAGGTCTGCTGCGGAAGTACTTCGGGCGGACGCGTGTCCAGGCGGATCGGGGCCTCTGCCACGGTTGCTTCCACCACCTTGGCTTCCGCGATGGCGGCTTGTTTCCCCGCCTCCACGTGCGCCTCCCGCGCCTTGTGCCGCAGCACCACCAGCCGCTCGTAGATGGCGCGTGCATCATCGGCGCATTGTTCAAGTTCCGGCAGGCCCAGCTTGCCTTCCTCCAGCAGGGCCATCGCCCGCTGCACCGATCGGATCAGCTCGTTCATGCGGTCGGATGCTCTGTTCTGCGCCATGGCATGGGTTAGGTGCGTGCGAATTTCGCTAAATTCGTGCCGCTTCCCAAATGGCTGCACCGCACGCCCGCCAAGCCTTTCCGACAGATGTTCCTGGAGCACACCGGTAACCGCTCCCCCAGGAAGGGTTGGATTGAAGTGATCTGCGGCAGCATGTTCAGCGGAAAAACCGAGGAATTGATCCGTCGCCTGCGCCGGGCCGAGTTCGCCAAACAACGGGTGGAGATCTTCAAGCCCGGCACCGATACGCGCTATCACGAAACCGACGTGGTGAGCCATGACAGGAACACCATCCGCAGCACGCCCGTGCCCAGCAGCGCCAACCTGCTCCTGCTGGCCAGCGAAATTGAAGTAGTGGGCGTGGACGAGGCCCAGTTCTTCGACGGCGGCCTGCCCGAAGTGTGCGGCCAGCTTGCTGCCCAGGGCATCCGCGTGATCGTGGCCGGGCTGGACACGGATTTCCAAGGCCGCCCCTTCGGGCCCATGCCCCAGCTGATGGCCATGGCGGAATTCGTCACCAAGGTCCACGCCATCTGCATGCGCTGCGGCGACCTGGCCAACCACAGCCACCGCACCAATGCCAGCAAGGAACTGGTGGTGCTGGGTGAAACGGACAGCTACGAACCACTGTGCCGCAACTGCTTCAACAAGGCACGGGCGGCCCGGGATGAAGCGCTGAACACCGCCCGGCCCTGATGCCCGAAGGCCATTTGCTCAGCAGCCTGGCCGCAGCCTGCGGCGGCACATTGCACGGTGCCGACAAGCGCATCACGCAGCTCTGCATTGATTCGCGCCAGCCCTTCAATCCCGCCGGAACACTTTTCATAGCGCTCAGCGGCAAGCACCACGACGGCCACCGCTACCTTCCGGAACTGCACAAGCGGGGCGTGCAATCCTTCTTGATCCGGAAAGCAGCAACCGCTCAGGTTCAAGGCGCCAGCACCATTGAAGTGGACGATACGTTGGTGGCACTGCAGCAGATCGCCGCATGGCACCGCGCACAGTTCAACCTGCGCGTGGTGGGCATCACCGGCAGCAACGGCAAGACCGTGGTGAAGGAATGGCTGAACCAATTGCTGGCGCCGGATGAACGCATCGTGCGCAGCCCCGGCAGCTGGAACAGCCAGGTGGGCGTGCCGCTCAGCGTGTGGGAGATCGGCCCGCAGGACACGCTCGGCCTCTTCGAGGCGGGCATCAGCGAACCGGGGGAAATGGACGCCCTGGAACGGATCATCGCCCCGGGCATCGGCATCTTCACCAACATCGGGCCCGCGCACAGCGGGCACTTCAGCGATGATGCCGCCAAGGCGAAGGAAAAGGCCAAGCTGTTCCGGCACGCCAAGGTGGTGGTGCATTGCTGCGACCATCCCCTGGTGCATGAAACGCTCGCTGCTTTGAAAGGTGTGGAACTCCTGGGCTGGGGACGCGGCGAACAAGCGGCCTTGCGCATGGAGGACGAAGCGGTGGACGGCGATGCAACACAGTTCGTGCTTCGTTGGAAGGAGGAGGCGTTCAACCTCGTACTGCCCTTCACGGATGCAGCTTCCATCGAAAACGCCCTCCACTGCGCCACGCTCATGCTGCACCTCGGCTTTCCGCCGCAAACCATCGCCGAACGGGTGCGGCAATTGAGGCCGGTGAGCATGCGCCTGGAGCTGCTGCCTGCATTGAACAACGGCACGCTGCTCAACGATGCCTACAGCAACGACCTCGCCTCGCTCACCGTGGCCCTCGCCCAACTGGCGCGCACCGCCGGCGGCAGGCCCAAGTGCGTGGTGCTTACGGACATTGCCGACAGCCGGGAAAATGCCGAAGCGATGTATGCCCGGATCGCAGGCTTGATCGATGTTTCCGGCGTTGGGCAGCTGCTTGCCGTGGGTTCCGCCTTGCGCGCTCACGCCGCGCTGCTTCCACCTTCCACGCGCTACTTCAAGGATGCGGAGGAACTGCTCCGCGCGCTGCCGGAGCCGCCGCTGAACGGCGCAGTGACCTTGGTAAAGGGCGCAAGAAGCTTCGGGCTCGAACGCGTAGTGGAGCGCTGGGAGGAGCGCACGCACGGCACCGTGATGGAAGTGGACCTCGATGCCATGCGCCACAACCTGAACCACTACCGCGAGCTATGCGGGCCAACGGTGCGCATCATGGGCATGGTGAAGGCCGGTGGCTATGGCAGCGGCGCGGTGGAAATGGCGCGCTTCCTCGCCCACGAGCAGGTGGCCTGGTTGGGCGTGGCCTACGCCGATGAAGGCATCGAACTTCGCCGGCAGGGCATCCGCACGCCCGTGCTGGTGATGAACCCCGAGCCGGTGCCCATGGAAACGCTGCACCGCTATAAGTTGGAGGCGGAGGTGTACGACCAACGCTCGCTGCGCGCCGCCATGGACTTTGCCAGGCACGTGCCCGATGCGCCCGCCGTACACTTGAAGCTGGACACGGGCATGCATCGCCTCGGCTTCCCGCCGCAGGACATGCCCGCGTTGCTGGAGGCGCTGCACAGCGCGAAACCACTGCGCGTGGCCAGCATCTTCTCCCACTTGGCCGCCAGCGATGACCAGCAGCACGATGCGTTCACGCAGGAGCAGATCGGACGCTTCCGAACACTGGCCGGGCTGATCACGGACACGCTGGGCTACGCACCCCTGCTGCACATCGCCAATTCCGCCGCGGCCACGCGTTTTCCGGAAGCGCGCTTCGGCATGGTACGTTTGGGCATTGGCCTGCACGGCATCGGCGCGGACGCGCAGGAAACCGCGCAACTCCGCCCCGTTGAAACCTTGCGCACGGTGATCGCCCAAGTGAAGGAACTGCCCGCAGGCGAGAGCGTAAGCTATGGCCGCAAGGCGCTGCTTACCGCACCCACCCGCATCGCCGTACTGCCCATTGGCTACGCCGACGGGCTTTCACGCCGTCTCGGCGAAGGCACCGGCCGCGTATGGATCCATGGCCGCGAGGCGCGCACGGTGGGCGCCGTGTGCATGGACATGTGCATGGTGGATGTAACCACCATTCCCTGCGCACCGGGCGATGATGCGATCGTGTTCTCCCCGCAACACCCCGTGCAGGACTATGCCCGTGACCTGGGCACCATTCCCTACGAGGCGCTCACAGGCATCAGCCCACGGGTGAAGCGGGTGTTTGTGCGGGAGTGAACGGGGCGGTTACACGTATTGAAGATCCTGTAATGGGCCTTACTACACATGTAGTACATCGGCTATTCGGCCTTCCTTGTCTTCTCCTCCAGCAGGTCCAACAGCCGCTCCGTAAGCTTATGCAGCGATGTAATGTGCGCATCATACTGCGCAACCATGCGGTCAAGCACTTCTTGGGGCATCACATTTACTGTATTGTAGGCTCCAGCACCATTTTCTGCCTCGTTATCATGAACATGCATCACCACAGAGTCCGGGCTCATCAGCCATTCCATGCTCACCTTGTACAGGTCTGACACCTTGCGGAGGTCCGAGATGTGGATCCGGTCCTCATCCTTCTCCCAGCGGCTCACGGTGGGCTGGCCCACCCCCAATGCTTCGGCCACAAACTGCTGTGTGTAGTTGTGGGCGGCACGCAGGATGCGCAGCTTCGAACCCAGCAATATCCCACTTTCAGCTTCTCCACCCGGATTTCGCATGATGCGCAAAACTATTCACCAGTGGCCTATTTTATTCAGGAAAGGCCATGGTTATGGGATTAAGCCCTGCTACGTTCGCTTCACCGTAGGCAAGTGCCTGCGGGTACGTTGAATACAGGCATTCACCAAACCCTTACCCCCATGCAAAATGATACCCCATGTGAACTGGCCCGGACCATGCACCGGGCTGCAACCTTGTTCCTTACCGCCCTGCTGGCCTGCGGCATGGCCAAGGCCCAATACATACCGCCTGACCCCCAGGGCGGTGAGCACCAGGGCACGGACGTGCTGCGAAGGAACAATGGGCAAGTGTTTGATACCGATGGCAACCAGCGGCGCGATGTGAAGGCCTATTTTGAAGGTTCGCCCGTGGGCATTTACCTTCGGGATTCCAGCCGCGTTTCCTTTACCTACGCCACCATGTTCATGGACAGTGCAATAGCGGACACCTCCTACCGGGTGGACATGGCCTTCAGCGGGGCAAAGCCCATGGACCCGCACCTGCTGTTGCCTGCGCCCGGCGTGGCCAATTACTACCGCAGTAAGTATGCCACGGAATTGGTGCCCGCCTACTACCGGGGCATCTATGAGGAGGTGCTCTACCACATTGACCTACACATGTATGCAAGCTCCGGTGGCCCGCGCATGGCTTTTGTGGTGCGCCCTGGCGGGGATCCCTCGACCATCAAGCTGATGTTCACCGGGCAGGACAGCTTGGGCATTGATTGGCTGGGTTCCCTGAAGGTGTACCTCAGCGGCAAGTGGGTGGAACTGAAAGAGGCCACCGCCTACCAAGTGACCAGCAGCGGAGCCTTGGTGGATGTGCCCTGGACCCCGCAATGGGTGCATGAGAACGGCACCGTGTATGCCACGATCAGCTTCGGGGATTATGACCCTGCACTACCGTTGGTCCTGCAAATTGGATACGCAGCCATGGGCGGCGCCGGAGGACCGGACGACCGCGACATGAATTGGAGCACCTACGTGGGCGGCGCGGGCGATGATGAACTGACCTGCGTGGAAACCGATGAAACGGGAAACGCATATACCTGTGGTCACACCTTGGCAACCGACTTTCCTGTGGATCCAGGCAATGCGCACTACGCCCCGTTTAACCCCAATGCCTTGGGTTACGACAATGCCGTGATCATGAAGTTCAACGGCACCAGCAAGCGCGTGGAATGGGCCACCTACTACGGTGGCGCAACGGCCAACCCCTCCACCTTTCCGGAAGAACCACATGCCCGCACCGAGGCTCGCAAGCTGGCCGTGTACACATGGAACAACCCCGACCTTCAGCATGTGTTTGCTACCGGGGTGACCAATTGCACAGATTTTGATGCGGATGCCCGGATTGCGACAATATTTGAAAATGGAGTGGCAGAAGCTTATGGTGGCGGACGCACACGTATGTGGTTGGGGGCCTTTCGAAAAGAAAATGGAATCCGTGATTGGGCCACCACCCACGGGCAGGGCAACAGCCAGTACGATAGCCGGGAGGAAGGCTTGGCAATCGCCATCAATGAAGCGGGCCAATTAGCCGTGGGCGGCCGCCTGCACCGCACGGTGAACGGAGTTGTGGCCACCCCGGTGTTCCCCGTGGTAACGCCTGCTGGCGCATACAACCACAGCGGAAACACCGGCGGGGCTTTCGTCATGACCTTCAACCCGGATTTCACCATCCGCTGGGCCAGCACATTGGGCAATTATGACCAGGTGGCCTACACCCAGCTCACCGACCTGCGCTATGAATCCACCGGGCGTTGGCTTTGGTTCACCGGCATCAGTTCAGGCAGCCTCTCCACGCTGGACCTCGTGACACCCACGGGCAGCTACTCCAACCAGTTCGGCTCCGTAATGATCGGGGAATTCAACATGACCACAGGACCGGGCTTGGACTACTGCACGCGCTGGGGCGGAGGGCCCATCACGGATCCGTCCAGCCTGGCTTATGGGCTGGACTATGACGGCAAGTATATTTGGGTGGTGGGCGGAACGCGCCGGTCAGCCATCACCGAAACGGATGCACCATTGCCATCAGGACCTTCCACCATATACCACAGCTTGGTGAACGCCAGCGACCCGCCGCCAGGCAACCCGTGCGACGGGTTCATCCTGAAATTTGACATTGCCCAGCACACCCTGCTGTACGGCACGCTGATCGGCGGCAACAAGTATGACATGCTGCTGGACGTTGGCCATGATGCGGACAATGTGTACATCACGGGCGAAAGCCGCAGCACCGGCGGCTTTGCCACGGACATAAACCCGTTGCGCTACTTCCAGCCCATGAATAGCAACGTGAACACCCGCGATGCGGTGGTCTTGGCCATCCGGTCCGGCGACACGGCCCCGGAGATGGTATGGCGCACCGCTTATGGCGGCACCGCCAGCGAGCGCGGTTGGGGCATTGCCGGCAGCTTGGCGCAGCCCAGCGACATCTATTTGGTGGGTGGTGCGGCTTCCCAGCCTTTCCAGCTGTTCCCGCTCCATGAGTTCAGCACCAGCAGCACACTGGACTATTACCAGCCCCTGAACCTCACGGGTGTGGGCGCCAGCGGTTCGCTCAATTCCTGGTACCGCTTTGAATACGGGCTGGATTTTGAGAACGGCACACTGGGTTTCGCCACTCCGGAGGCCAGCCACCAAGGGCATGATGGCTTCATCGCCTCCTTTGCGGCCTACCATCCCGTAGCCATTGGGGAACCTGCTGGAAGTGATGCAGCGGATGGCCTGCTTGTCACACCGCTGCCCGGATATGGCCAATGGGCGGTACACTTTCCCAATGCCGGGGAATGGAAGTTGATGGCCTTCAATGCCGCAGGCCAGGTTGTGGGGGATTGGCACTCCCAAGGCACTTCCACGGCGGTGGACCTTTTTGGGCTGGCTCCAGGCATATACTTGCTGCGGGCAATGACGGCGACCGGCAAAATGCTAAGCACCAAGCTGGCCAAGCCATGAAACGTGTAGTTGGCGTTGCCACCGCCGCACTGCTCAGTGCGGCGGTGGCCAACGCCCAGTACTGGAAGGCGCTGGGAAAGGGAACCATCGGCCCAACTGAAATTCAAACGCTTTACGGTGACAGCATTTCCAACAGATTATTGGCAGGAGGTACTTTCACATTCATCTTAAATGATGGCGATACCGTCCTTGGGATGGGTCAAGCAGCATGGAATGGTAGCAGGTGGGATAGCCTGGCGTATCGAATTGCCCCTTCTGTTGGGCAGACCTTTTGGTTTCTACGATTTCAAGATAAGCTATATGCTTGCGGTGGTTACCTATTCTATGATGATGAAGGAAATGTCAACAGTAGTTTTGCACAATTAAATGAAAACACGTTGCACTGGAACACATTGGCATGCACAAATCCATACCCACTAAGTGGTTTGCTGACATTAGTTCCCAAAGAGCCACAGAACACGCTCTACGCCACGGGCTACATGGGCAGCATCTGCGGCTACCCGGAAAGCTGTGTGTTCCGCTATGATGGCAGCGCCTTCCACGTGTGGGAACCCTTCAACCTGATCCCTGACGGGAACGACAACTACGTGGGCACCGTGTTCGATTTCCAGGGCAAGACCTACATGACCTGCAGCCTACGCGACCCCTTGGGGCCTGGTTATGTGAGCTTTTTGCGCTGGAACGGCACCACTTGGGAGCATGTGCCCGGCTGGAACACATTGAGCCCTATCAAGGACATCAGCATTCGCAATGACACGCTCTACGTGGCGGGCACCTTTACCCTGGCGGACGATGGGCCGGGCAATTTGGTGGCGGCTTTCAGCAACGACCAATGGAACAATATGGGCGGTGGCTTGTATTATACCCCGGTGCCTATGAGCGGTGCAGCGCTCGACCTCGAATGGTTCCATGGAGAGCTATGGACGTGCGGGCGTTTCAACTTCGCGGGTGGCATTCCGGCCCACAGCATCGCCAAGTGGGACGGCCAAAGGTGGTGCGTGCCCCCGGGGGATTTTCAGTGGATCAATAACAGCCTTTCAAGACTTGGTGACATGACCGTTTGGCGCGACAGCCTTTACGTGTGCGGCGGCATTCTTACCGTGGACGGTGATACCATGAAACAAGTGGTGCAGTGGCTGGGTGGTGATGTGATCGCGGCCTGCAGCCAGGCCACGGGTGTGGAGGAGGCAGGTTTTATGAGTGTAGGGGGCGAACTGCAGGTTACGCCATTGCCCACCGGAACATCGTGGGCCGTGCATTTTCCGCGTATGGGCCAGTGGACCTTGGAGGTGTATGATGCCGCTGGTCGGCAAGTGCGCAGCTTGTTGGGCAACGGCGGAACCATGGAACTTGACCTGGGTGCAGAGGCTTCAGGATTGTACCTGTTACGGGCCATGGATGAAAGGGGGGCACCCCGGAGTGCGAAACTCGTTCGGCCGTAACGACCGTTGCTTGCCCGGTCTGCACCGCACACCGAATTTCGAAGTTCGGCACTTCGGCCTTCCAAGGCAGGCCGCTGCTTGTGGCTGCCGTGGGCCACGCAGGCCCGCCTTCCCGCGTCTAATTTTGGAGCATGATCCCCGATGTGAAGAAAGTCCTTTCGTCCCTGGTGCTGGCCTTGATGGTCGGCATTGCGTACCCGCAGGCGGCCATCGTTCCCGGCGATGTGCTGGCGATGCTGCGGCCCGGCGCTTCCGCGCAGCGATTGGCCGCTGACCTGCGTGTGGTGCAAGGTGTTCCAACGGATCTGGGCGTGGTGGAGGAAGTCTCCGCACCGATGCGGGCTTGGCTTTTCCACTTCAACCCAAGCCGTGTTCCGCAGGAGGCCATGCTGCAAGCCTTCCGGAACCACCGATTGGTGCAGATGGCGCAGAACAACCACGTGATCAAGGAACGCGCTTTGCCCAACGATCCGCAGTTCGCGCAGCAGTGGCAGCACCAGAACATCCAGAGCGAGGATGCGTGGAACATCACCACCGGTGGCGTTACCGCGGCGGGGGACACCATTGTGGTGGCGATCATTGAAAAGGCCGACCTCACCCACCCCGACCTGGCCGGAAATGCATGGATCAACCGCGCCGAGATCCCCAACAACGGCATCGACGATGACGGCAACGGCTATGTGGACGACGTGCGCGGCTGGGACCCTGCGGCCGGCAATGACAACGTGTACGCCGGATTCCATGGCACCGAAGTGGCCGGCATGATCGGTGCGGTGGGCAACAACGGCACCCAGGTCGCGGGCGCCAACTGGCGCGTGAAAATGATGCCGGTGAATTACGCCAACTCCCAAGAGTCCAATGTGATCGCGGCGTACACCTATCCCTTGGTGATGCGCCGCCTGTACAATGCATCCAATGGGGCCCACGGCGCCTTCATTGTGGCCACCAATGCCAGCTGGGGCGTGGACGGCGGCCAACCGGCGGATGCGCCGATGTGGTGCGCGATGTATGACACATTGGGCGCGGCGGGCGTGCTGAACTGCGGCTCCGCCACCAACAACAACGTGGACGTGGACGTGGTGGGCGACCTGCCCACGGCCTGCCCCAGCGATTTCATGGTGAGCGTAACGGCCACCAACAGCAATGACATGCGCACCTTCTCCGGTTGGGGCGCCACCACGGTGGACGTGGGCGCGCCCGGCGCCAATGTGTGGACGACCACCATCGGCGGAGGAACGGGCTCCGCCAACGGCACCTCCTTCGCCAGTCCGCTCACCGCCGGGGTGATCGCCCTGCTCTACAGTGTGCCTTGCGCCAGCCTGGCCGCCATTGCGCACAACGACCCCATGGAAGCCGCGCAGCGCGTGCGCCAAGCCCTCTTTGCCGGCGTGGACCAGGTGGGCAACCTGCCGGGCAACACCGCCACCGGCGGAAGGATCAACGCTTTCCACAGTGCGCAATTCCTGATGGACAGCTGCGCCTCCTGCCCCGCCCCTTACACCCTCGCGGCCACCAGCGATGCCATCGGTTCCGCATCCATCACGTGGAGCGCTTTGCCAGGCACCTACAACCTGCGCTACCGCATGCAGGGCGGCACCACGTGGACCGAGGTCGGCAACATTGCCGGCACCAGCCTGCCCATCAGCGGCCTTGTGGCCTGCCAGCCCTACGAATTCCAGGTTTCCGCGGATTGTGACAGCAGCAACAGTGCGTTCAGCCCGTCGTTCATCTGGACCAGTGAAGGATGTTGCACCGCGCCCCTCGCCATCACCGCAACGGCAACGGACACCACCAATGTCCTGGTGGCCTGGTCCACTGTGCTCGCCTCCAGCACCTATGACCTCCGGTACCGCCTGATCGGGGCTTCCACCTGGTCCGAAATGGACGGTCTGGTCGGAAACAGCACCACATTGGCCGGGCTTACACCATGCACGGACCTTGAAGTGCAGATGCGCAGCACCTGCGGCGGCACCGTGGCCGATTGGTCAACAGCCGCCACCGTGCATGTTCCGGGCTGCGGCCAGTGCGTGGAAGGCAACTTCTGCACCAGTGCAGGCGATGACAGCTACGAATGGATCGCGGGCGTGCAGATCGCCGGCATCGATCGCTCTTCCGGTGCCGATGGGGGGTATGCCAACGTGGACGTCACCGGACAATCCACCGCACTGGTGATCGGGGCCACCTACCCGATGGTCCTTACCCCGGGCTTTTCCAGTTCCAGCTTCCCGGAAACCTTCACCGTGTGGATGGACCTGGACCGTGATGGCCAGTTCGCGGCGAATGAAAAGGTCTTTGACAGCAATGGCGGGGTGACCGCCGCATTGGCCGACTCGCTCACGGTGCCCGCAACCGCAACGCCCGGCCCGGCCCGCTTGCGCGTGGTGATGAAATACAACACCGCACCGGCCAACGGCTGCACCACCTATGATTTCGGCGAAACCGAGGACTACTGCGTGAACCTCGCGCAAGGCACCATCGGCATTGCGGAACAAGCCGCGGGGCCGGCCGTCCTGCTCTTTCCCCAGCCCGCCGACGGGTCATTCACCATCGTAACCGACCATCCCGGCCTGCTGAAGCTGGCGATCAATGATGTCTCCGGACGCACCGTTCTCCAACAAACCACGCGGGGAGGCCGCACAACCGTGGACACCCGAGGCATGGGCAACGGCATGTACCATTACCAATTGATGGACGGTGCGATGGTGGTGGGGCGCGGCAATTTGATGGTGGTGCATTGAGCGGTGCGGCGATCTGAGGGTGCGAGGGCGGGCCGTGCAATCGCACTCCAGCACGATAGGACCGTCGCGCACTGCCACCCTGCCCGCTACCTTCGGCGCGGTGGAACTATCGGTCGTCATCATCACCTACAATGAGGAACGCAACATTGCGCGCTGCCTAGCTTCGGTGCAGGGCGTTGCCGATGACATCGTGGTGGTGGATTCCTTCAGCACCGATGCTACCGGCAGGATCGTGCAGGAGCATGGTGCCCGCTTTGTGCAGCATGCCTTTGAAGGGCACATCGAACAGAAGAACTGGGCCATCACGCAGGCGAAATTCCCGTGGGTGCTATCCCTTGATGCCGATGAGGCATTGGACGGGGCGCTCGTAATGTCCATACGGGCCTTGAAGCATAACGGGCCGCAAGCGGAAGGCTACACCATGAACCGCCTGACCAGCTACTGCGGCACGTGGATCCGCCATGGCGGCTGGTACCCGGACACCAAGCTGCGCCTGTGGGACAGCCGCAAGGGCCAATGGGGCGGCACCAATCCGCACGACCGCTACGAGATGGACAGCGGTGCGCGCACCCGGCCCCTGCAAGGCAACATCCTGCACTACAGCTACCGGTCCATCAGTGACCACATCAAACAGGCGGACTACTTCACCACCATTGCCGCACAAGCACTGCATGCCAACGGCAAGCAGCCAGGGATGCTGAAATTGCTTGTCAGCCCGTGCGTGAAATTCATCAGCAGCTATGTGCTGCGCGGCGGCTTCCGCGACGGGTTCCACGGCTTTGTGATCGCGCGCATCAGCGCCTCCGCCACCTTCTGGAAATACGCCAAGTTGCGGCAGCTTTGGAGGGAGCGTCCATGAACCTTCCGCAGACCCTCATCCTCAGCCGCCCAGACAACCTGGGCGATGCCGTGGTGACCCTGCCGATGGCCGGTTGGGTCAAGCAGCATGCACCCGGCACGCGCATCATCGCCCTGGTGAAACGGTACACGCTTCCCGTGTGGCAGGCCTGCACGCACATTGATGACGTGATCACGTTGGAAGACCTGCAAGTCCACGACGGCACCAAGGCTGCCGAAATACTGCGCGCCACCGGTGCCGGTGCCATCGTACACGTGTTCCCGCACCGCGAGGTGGCACGCTGGGCAAAGGCTGCCGGCATCCCCCGCCGCATCGGCACCAGCCACCGCTGGTGGCACTGGACCACCTGCAACGAGCGCGTGGCTTTCAGCCGCAAGCGAAGCGGGCTGCATGAGGCCGTGCTGAACATCAAACTGCTCGCACCGCTTGGAATTCCCATGCCTTCCGGTACGCAGGAACTTGTTCCGTGCATCGGCCTGCGGATGCCACCGCCTTCGCCACAAGTGGCACAACTGCTCCGCAACGACCGCTTCAACATCATCCTCCATCCGTTGAAGGCCAGCGGTGTGGATTGGGGGTTGAACAATTTCGCCACGCTCATCGGCCTCCTGGACCCTGACCGCCACCACTGCATCCTCACCGGCACCGCCGCGGAAGCCGAACAGTACCGCAGAGTGCTGCCGGTGGGCCTGCCGCACATCACCGATACCGGTGGACAGCTTTCGCTGTCCGGCCTGATGGAATTGATCGGTGCAAGCGATGCCTTGGTGGCTGCGAGCACCGGACCACTGCACATTGCGGCCGCGGCGGGCATCCGCACCATCGGCTTGTTCAGCCTGCAGCGGCCCATCCATCCGGGGCGCTGGGCCCCCCTCGGGAAGGATGTGCATGTGCTGGTGAACGAAGGCCACTGCCTCCGGTGCGCCAAGGGCCACGCTTGCGACGGGATCAAGCAGATCGATCCGGGGCGCGTACTGGAACTGCTTCCCCGATAAGCGGTGCGGCAAAGACGAACAGCGCATAGTACAGTGCGAAGAACGTGGCACCGGGCTGCGTTTCGATCGTATCCTCGCTGAAGCACGACAGCAGGAAGATGATCCCCCAGGCCATGAAGAGCGGATGGCGGAACGCGCCAAGCCTGCGCGCCGGCCACCACCAGGAAAACAGGCTCCAAAGCAATCCGAACGCTCCGAAGCTGATGGCCAGCGTGAGGTATTCATTGTGTGCACGGAGCCGCCATTTGGGCAACAATGCGCTGTGCTCCACCTCATACGCCGCATTGAACGCCATCTGAGTGTCGCCGGTGCCCACGCCAAACAGCCAATGACGCCGGGCAATGCCCATGCCCACGCGCTGGAACTCCATGCGCATCGTCACTGAATGGCCGTTGGGATTCCCGGTGTTGCGGTACACGTCCAGCTCATACAACACTTGTTCCATGCGTGCGCGCATGGCGCCTTCATGGCCCTCGCGCACGCTGGTCACCCCGCGCTCTATGCGCTTTACGTCGTCCTGCGACAATGCGTTCACCCCCGTGGAATCCTTGCGCAGGTCCATGCTGGCCAGGTATCGGATCAAGGTGGAGCGCATCGGTTGCCCCAATCCATCCGTTCCATCAAAGGAAGTGCGGCTGCGACGTTCCCACGTGCGCTTCAGTTCCTTGTCCGCCACATTGATCCAGACGTAGTGGCCGTTCTCCACCTGGGGGTCGTTCAGGTCGTGGTAATACACCTCCCCTCCTGCGCTGGCCATGTCCAAGTGCCGCAGTTGCGCCGGATCAACACGGTTGTACCCGGACCAAACGGAACACAGGAAGAGCGCACTGCCGGCCATGCCGGCCACAAGCAATGCCATCACCGGGGTGCGCCACGCCGTGTGCGGGCCGCGCAACAAGCGCCACAAGGCAAACAGCGAGAGTGCGCCGAGCACGGGCCATGCGATCAAGCTGCTGAGCTGGTCCAAGAACCACAGGCACAGCAGGATTGCGGCCGCATGCGCACACCGGACGAGCCAGCGCGCCGGCCAGTAATGCACGAACACCGCAATACTGAGGCAGAGCATCAGCGACAGCCGGATGTGGCTGATGAACGGCGACAGCTCGCGGTACTGCCCCGTGGCCAGCACATCGTAGCGCATGGCCAGGCACGCAACAGTGCTGGCCGTGGCGCTCCATGCACCCAGCAGCAGCAGGCTCCGCAATTCCATTGCGGAGAAGCGCGGCACAGAGGAAAACACCAGGCCAAAGACCAGGACCGGCAGGAGAATGCGGCACAGGTCAACGCCCCACTTCAGGTCGGAGGTCCAGGCCAGGCCCAGCACATGCAGCCCGAAAAAGGAAAGGAAGACGGCGCTTTCCGCCGTGGTGAAGGCATGCTTGAACCGGCGGCCGGCCGTGCGTTGTGCAATGCCTTCCCACAGCCAGTTGCCGATCAGGATGAATTGCGAAAGGCTCAACAGGAATTCCGACCAGGGCAGTGCCACCAGGGCCAAGCCAACAGCCCCCGCATGGAGCCGCCGGTGGATGTTGCGCGCACCTCCCCCCATGTTGCCCATGGTTTGGATCCCCCGGCCTGTGCAACAGGGATCAGTTCTTCTTCCAAGTGCCGGCCAACACTTGCTTGTACTCGGGCCCGTTGATCACCTCCAACGCCTTGAGCACGTCCGGGTCGCTGCCCAGCATCGCCTTGGCCCGGCCGGATTGGTAATAGTAGCGGCCCACCAGTTCGCTCTTCAGCACTTCCCCGATCTCCGGCCGGAACTTGTTCAGCAATTCCATCTGGTCCGGGTTCAACCCGTTGCGCAGCGCCGCGATGGCATCCTTTGCCTTGTCATAGTACCGCTCCTTCTTCGCATCGGCCTCCAACTTGTCCAGGTCGTCCAGGCTGGTGGTGCGGTACTCGAATTTCTGTTCCCTCACGAAGGCCAGGAACTGCTGGAAGATCTCGTCCGTGATGGCGAATTTCCCCGGCGGCGGAATGCTTTCATGGGTCCACTGGAAGTGGTTGCCGAAATCAAAGAAGAGGTCCTCCCGATACAGGCTGCCGATCAATTTGGGCATCGCCGGGAGGTCTACGTCAATGTCCGGGGCAATGCCCCGCCCGTCATACACCGGCCTGCCACCGGCCGTCTTGAAGGCCCGGATGGTGGAGTCGGCTTTGATCACGGCTTTCCCCGTGCTGTCGTGGTGCGCGTAGTCGATCTTCTGGATGCAGCGGCCGCTGGGGATGTAATACTTGGCCACGGTCACCTTCAGCTTGCTGTTGTAGAACAGGTCGCGCGTTTGCTGCACCAGGCCCTTGCCGTATGTGCGGTGCCCCACGATCACCGCACGGTCAAGGTCCTGCAGCGAGCCGGTTACGATCTCGCTCGCCGAGGCGGACCCGGTGTCCACCAGCACCACCAACGGCATGTCCGTGTCCATGGGCTCGCTCAGCGTCTTGTAGGTTTTGTCCCACTCGGAGATCTTGCCCTTTGTTTCCACCACGGTCTGGCCTTTGGGCACCCAGATGTTCACAATATTGATCGCTTCGCGCAGCAGCCCGCCGCCGTTGCCCCGCAGGTCCAGCACCATTTTTTTCGCACCCTGTTCCTTGAGTTCCTTGAAGGCGTTGCGCACCTCCTGGCCTGCCGTCTGCGTAAAGCTGTTCAACTTGATGTAGCCCACCTGCCCCACGGTATCGATCATGCCCTTGAAGGGAACGTCCGGGATCTTGATCTCTTCGCGGGTAAGTTGATGGTCCACCGGTGCCCCGCCGTTGCGGCTGGTCACTATGCTCACCTTGGTGCCCGCCTGGCCTTTCAGCATCTTGCTCACGTCCTCGGTGCTCAGGCCGGTTGCATCGCGGCCATCCACTTTCAGGATGAGGTCGCCTGCCTTGATGCCGTTGGTGTTGGCGGGGTAGCCCTCGTAGGGCTCGCTCACCATGACCCCCTTGTCCTTCTTGCGGATCATGGCCCCGATGCCGCCATATTGCCCGGTGGTCATGATGCGGTAATCCTCCATGTCGCTTTCCGCGATGTACTGCGTGTACGGGTCCAGGCTTTCCAGCATGGCGTCAATGCCGGTGCCGATCAGTTCGCCGGGGTTGACATCATCCACGTAGTAGATATTGATGTCCTTGTAGAGTTCATTGAAGATCTCCAGGTTTTTGCCCACCTCGAAGTAATTGTCGCCGGCGGCAATGGTCACCGCGCCACCGGCGGCAACGGCCAGGATGATCGCGGATTTTTTCCAGGAACGGAACGGATTCTTCATGCTTTGCTCGCCGTAGCCCGGCGCAGGTGCTGTGTTTAATGGTCGTCAGGGGACGGGATCATGGCCGTGGCCGCCCCAGGGATTGCAAGATAGGAAGCGCTTCATCGCAAGCCAGCCGCCATGCACGGCACCATGCTTCCGCAGGGCCTGCACCCCATACTCGGAGCAGGTGGGGGTGTAACGGCAGGAGCCGGGCAACAAGGGGGAGATCATTCCTTGATAGAGGCGGATGAGGGCGATGAACAATTTAGCGGCCAACGCTTGCATGTTCTTGGGTCCAACGGTCGAAGATGCGGGTTATTTTCCCTGAAGCCTCACTCCAGGGCAACGGCTTTGGGCCCTGGAAGGTCAGTAACCAAGCACATTGGCGGCCTCCCAATTGCCCGTACCAGCGGTGCTTGTTCTGCCGATAGGCCTCGCGCATGTGCCGTCGCACCCGGTTGCGGTCCACGGCAAGTTTGACATGGCGTTTGGGCACGGCGAAGGCTATTTGGGCCGGGGTTCCCGCCTCCAGCGGCATCAGCAGGCCCACCAACCGGAAGGGGTGAATGCGCACCGCCTGGCCCTTGGTGGCCACCATCGCCACACGATCGCGGCCGGTAAGCCGTTCGTGCTTTCGGAACGTGGGGCGGGGCAACGGCCGATCTGGCATGGCAGGGAGGCCGTTGCCGTGCAGCGGCAGCCGGTGGTTCACTTTTTCCCGGCCTTGGCAGGCTTGGCCGCCGCAGCCTTCTTCGTTGGTTTGGCGGTGGGGATGCCCTCCTTGGCCTTCTTGGCATCAGCCTTGGCCCCGTTCTTCAGGAAGTGCTCGATGGCGCCGGTCATGGAGGGCGCCTCCGGCATCGGCGCCTCAATGTCCAGCCTGAAGCCCGCATCGCGCACGGCCTTGGCCGTGGTGGGGCCAAATGCCGCCATCACCGTGTCGTTCTGCACGTATTCCGGGAAATTCTTGCGCAGGCTCTCAATGCCGCCGGGGCTGAAGAACACGAGCATGTCATACTTGATGTCCTTCAGGTCGCTGAGGTCGCTGGCCACGGTGCGGTAGAACACCGCATTGGTGTAACGCACGCCGGCCTTGTCCAGCAACAGCGGGATCTCCTGCTTTTGGATGTCCGAGCTGGGCACCAGGAAACGTTCATCCTTGTGCTTCTTGATCACGTCCATCAGGTCGCCGAAGCTTTGCTTGCCGATGAACACCTTGCGCTTGCGGTACACGATGTACTTCTGCACGTAGTAGGCCACGCTCTCACTCACGCAGAAATACTTCATTGTTTCAGGCACGGTGATGCGCAGCTCCTTGCACATGCGGAAGAAGTGGTCCACCGCGTTGCGGCTGGTGAGCACGATGGCCGTGTGGTCCAGCACGGTGATGCGCTCCTGCCGGAACTCCTGGCCCGGCACCGGTTCGATCTTGATGAAGGGCCTGAAGTCGATCCGCAGGCCATACTTCCTGGCAAGCGAGAAATAGGGCGACTTCTCGTCCGTCGGTGCAGGCTGCGTTACGAGGATATTCTTGATCTTCAAGTGACGCGCGGCTTAGGGGTTCGGGGATGGGGAGGCGAGGTGCCAAGCTCTTTCGATCGCAAGCCCTACGGGCAGGATTTCGAGCGTGCAAATGTAAAGGAAAATGTATCGCAGCGGGGTGCCGTTCCCCACCCCGATGGCAAATGCGCGCACCCAGCGGAACACCACCACGGCGGCGGCTATGGCCACCCCCACGGGCCAGATCCATGCCCGCCAGGCTACATTGGCCGGGAAGGCCATCAAGGTCACCGCAGGCAACAGGAACAGGCCCAGCACCACGTGCAGCACGATCATTGTGTAGAGGTATTCGGTAAGGCCGCCATTGCCGTCGGGAAGGGCGGCGATCAACCGCAACAGCACGATCTGCCCGGCCACCACCCCTGCCGTTACCAGTGCGATGTGGCCAAACGCCGCCATGCCCGGTGCGGTCCAGCCTAAAAAGAGCAGGACCTGGTAGGCAAAGAGCGCGATCACCAGCGTGGCCAGCACCATCAACCCGGTGAGCGTCCGGTCGCGGATGTCCAGATCTTCCCGTAACCGGTAGTGGCCAAGCCTGAAGGCGGCGAAAGACCGTGAAAGCACCGTCCATTGTTTGGGCGAAACCATGTTCACCCAGGCCAGCACGGCGAAGGCCAGTACCAGGATGGCGGCGATCCATCCGGTGCCCAGGACATCCACCGCGCGCAACTGATCCATCGCCGCGAAAGTACATGCCCCAAGGCATGCCTAATTTCGCCGCCAGTCCCATACCCCAGATGAGCACCTCCGCAAACGCCGCGCCCCGTACCGCCACCGACCTGTACCAGTACCATGACCACTATTTGGTGGACGAACTGCTCACGGCGGAACAGAAGCTGATCCGCGACACCGCCCGGCAGCATGTGGGCAAGCACCTCAAGCCCATCATTGAGGAGCGATTTGAGGCGGCGAGTTTCAGCAAGGACATCATCCCGGGCTTGGCGGAGATCGGTGCCTTCGGGCCTTTTCTGCCGGAGGAATACGGAGGTCCCGGGCTGGACCAGATCAGCTACGGCCTGATCATGCAGGAGATCGAACGGTGCGACAGCGGCCTGCGCAGCCTGTGCAGCGTGCAGGGATCATTGGCCATGTACCCCATCTGGAAATACGGCAGCGAGGAGCAGAAGAAAAAGTGGCTGCCGCAGATGGTGCAGGGGAAGAAGATCGGCTGCTTCGGCCTCACCGAGCCCGATTTCGGCAGCAACCCCGGAGGCATGGTCACCACCTTCCAGGACAAGGGCGACCACTACCTGCTGAACGGTGCCAAGATGTGGATCAGCAATGCCCCGTTCGCGGACCTGGCCATCGTGTGGGCCAAGGCCGAGAACACCGAAGGCCGCATCCACGGCCTGATCGTGGAGCGCGGCATGGAAGGCTTCACCACGCCCACCACACATGGCAAGCTGAGCCTGCGTGCCAGCCCCACCGGCGAGCTGGTGTTCGACAACGTGAAGGTGCCCAAGGCCAATTTACTGCCCAACAAAAGCGGGCTCGGCGCGCCCATGGGTTGCCTGGACAGCGCCCGTTACGGCATTGCCTGGGGCACGCTCGGCGTGGCCATGGAGTGCTATGACACCGCCCTGCGCTACAGCAAGCAGCGCATCCAGTTCGGCAAGCCCATCGGCGCCTTCCAGCTCACGCAAAAGAAGCTCGCCGAGATGATCACCGAGATCACCAAGGCACAGCTGCTCACATGGCGGCTGGGTGTGCTGCGAAACGAGGGCCGCGCCACTACCGCGCAGATCAGCATGGCCAAACGCAACAACGTCCACCTGGCACTGACCGTGGCGCGCGAGGCAAGGCAGGTCCTCGGCGGCATGGGCATCACCAACGAGTACCCCGTCATGCGCCACATGGCAAATCTGGAAAGCGTGGTGACCTACGAGGGAACCCATGATATCCACCTGCTGATCACCGGCCACGATGTGACGGGGTTCGCCGCGTTCAAGTGAGCAGGACGTTGTTGCCGGTTGTCGGTGGTTGGTTGTCCATTCAAGGTCATTGCCTGACAACGAACAGCGGACAACCCCGCAACCGATCCGTGGAGCCTGGTGCAATACCCCTGTGGGAAGGTCGATCAGAACCGGTACCCGAACAAGTTGTTCCAGCTGTAGGTCAGCTCATTCACGCCCGCAGGTGGCGCGCTGTCCTTGAGCAAGTTCATGCGGCCCTCCAGGGTCATGTGCTTGGTCACGTTGATCACAAGGCCACCCTCAAGCGCAATGCGGTGGTCACCGGCATCGAAGATCTTCGGCTGGTAGTACATCACGGCAGTGAAACTGGCCAAGGCGCTGAACTTGAGCGTAGCCGCAACATAGCTGCTGTTGCGACCCTGCCACAGCACCGGGCCGTCCGTGATGTATTCATTTTCAAGCATCAACGCCGTGCCCAGGTTCACCCGCAATTTCTCGGAATTCAACGCAGTCAGGCGCGGGCCCGCACCGATCGTGAGGCGCAGGTCCAACTTCGAGGGCTTGTTGTACTGTGCCTGCACGAAGGCCTCGCCCGTCCAAAGTGAATCCGCCGCGTAATTGTAGCGCAGGTGCTGGAAGCCCGTGTTCAGGAATTCATTGGCTTCCACTTGGCTGAAGCCAAGGTCGTTGACAAAAAAATAGCGGTCGCGGCCATCAATGTACTGTACTGCACCGTTCAACCCCAAGCTCAGCGAACGTTGGCCGTTCTCCGCCACATTGAACCGGAAGTTGACATAGCCCTGCCAAGGCAAGGTGTCATTCAAGAAACGGCGGCCTTCGATGTTCACCACCTGGGCCCGCAAGCAGGCATTGGACAGTGTTCCGGCGACCAGCAGAAAAAGATATCGGGCACGACGCGGCATGGAGCGTGCAAAAATGGTCACCTCCGGCCGGAATTGCCGGAGGTGACCGGGGAACCGGATGAACTGGTTGCTTGAACAACCGTGCAAGTGACGCACCGTGCAGGTTACTGCTTCACCACCCGCAAGGACCGGACCCCCCACGCATCGCGCAACACAAAGGCATAGCACCCGGGTGCCATGCCCCCCAATGATAGCCTCAACTGTCCCGGTGCCGTTTGCCCTTCCCGCTGTACGCGGCCTTCCGCATCCCTTATTTCCCAGGTGCCGACCGTGCGTGATCCGGTAACAGTAAGCTGGTCCGTGGCCGGATTGGGAAACGCCTGCAACAATGCCGCACCTGCCAGCTCGCCCACGCCGCTCACCGGGTCGCCGGCCACAATGACGGAGCCATCGGACTCGATGCTCACCAATTGTGCCACCGGGTTGGTGGTCAAAAAGTCAATGGCACCGCTGCTGCTTGTGATCTTGGCCACATTGGTGTACGTGCCCGTGGGCAGGATCACGGTTCCGTAGCCCGTGTAGGCACGGGTCACGCTCTGCGGTGATCCATTGTTGTAGTTGTCCACGAAGGAACCCTGGTAGTTGAACGGAAAGACCAGTGGCGTCTTCGGGTCACTGAACGTGGTGGCACTGCTGCCCCCGATGGCGTCCGCCAATTGGTCCAGTTGCGCCGGCTGTGCATTGAAGTAGCTGTAGGTGGTCCCGGCAGGCGACGTGAGCAGTTGCGCTTTGTTGCTCGCGGGATAGCTGGATCCGTACGGTGTAGAGCTGGGATCCACCCAGGCCAACGTCCCCACGTTCATCTGTAGCGTGGCCGAACTGAAATCCCAAGTGATGTTCGCCCCGTCCGGAAGCGGATTGCTCGCACCGGGATCGGTCACGAGGTGCAAGGCGAACGAGGTGCCGTTGGGAACAATGTTCGCATATTGGATGACCGGTTGGGCGGAGGCCGCAAGGGAGGTTACACAGAGCAGAAGTAGTGGTCCACGCATGGTTGTGCTGTTTGGTTGCGGCCAAGGTGGCAACTTTGCCCTACGGTGGATGCCGGATGGTTTCAATTCTTTGCACACAGTCCGCCGTTGATATCACCGCCCATTTGCGACCCGGTGACCCTTGTTCCCCTCCTTTGCACCATGGCGTTGCGCATTGCGATCATCGGCAGCGGACCGGCCGGCCTGATGGCCGCGGAAACTTTGGCCCCCCACGCCCAGGTGGACCTGTACGAACACGGACGCCACATCGGGCGCAAATTCCTCGTGGCCGGGCAGGGTGGCTTCAATCTTACCCACGATGTGGAGGGCGATGCCCTCCTGCAACATTATTCCCCGCAAGGTTTCCTGGATGAAGCCCTGCTGGCATTCGGGCCGAAGGAGCTGCGTGCCTGGCTGGCGGAAGTGGGCGTCGAAACGTTCGTGGGCTCCAGTGGCCGTGTGTTTCCACGGAAAGGCACCAAGCCCGTTGATGTGCTGGAGCGCATCCGGCAACGCCTGCTGCAGCGGAAAGTGGAGATCCATGTTCAACATGTGTTCACCGGATTCACCCGGACCGGTCATGTGCTGATGGAGAACACCGATGGGTCATTCCCGCTGGAAGCCGACCACGTGATCTTCGCTTTGGGGGGCGCTTCATGGCCCGTCACCGGGTCCACCGGCATCTGGCCTTCGCTGTTTTCCGCCATTGACGTGGATGTGCTGCCTTTTCGTTCCTCCAACTGCGGCGTGGAGATCGCCTGGCCCACGGCGTTCATCGCAGCGCATGAAGGCAAGCCCTTGAAAAACGTGCGCTGCTCCGCCGGAACACGGAGCGCATGGGGCGAGGCCACCATCACCAAGCACGGACTGGAAGGCAATGCCATCTATCCGGTGGTGCCCGCGCTGCGTGAAGGAGCACCGGAATTAAGGATAGACCTGAAGCCCGAAAGCACGGCGGTGCGGCTGGTGGAACGCATCGGCAACAAGGCCGACAAGCACTTCGGCGAAGCCGTCGGCTTGAACCGCGCACAACTTGCGCTGGTGAAGGCCTTTACGGCGAAGGAGGTGTTTGCCACACCGCAACGGTTCGCCGAGGGCATCAAGGACCTGCACCTGCCCGTAAGCGGCTTGCGCCCCATCGGTGAGGCCATCAGCACCGTGGGCGGCATTCCCGTGCAAGCACTGAACGCCGACTTCTCGTTCAAGCAATGGCCGCACCTTTCCGTCATCGGCGAAATGGTGGACTGGGACGCTCCCACCGGCGGCTTTCTGCTGCAAGGCTGCTTTGCCATGGGGCGCTGGGCCGGCCGCGCACTGTTGGCCAAGCTCGGGATCCACACCGGCAATTAGTCGCGCCAGTAGTTGTTTGCCGCAGCCACGGTCCGGAAGTGGATGGCAATCACTTGGGATGCCGCTGTCAGGCTGTCCGGGTTCTCCGCATAAGCCGGCCGCAGCTTGTCCCGCACCTCGGCGGAAGGCTGCGTGTACTTCACGCCCATGCGTGACATCTTGATGGCCAGTTCATAGCCCTCTTGCGGGGTTTTGGTGATCAGGGAAGTGAGCCAGGGTTCCATGGGGTTTCTTGGTATTGATGCCGACGAACATACTACGCCACGGCGCTTTCGGCAATGCCCGCGCTGAATAGCGATGATGCCTGCTCGGCTTTTTGCCGAGTGCGCGCCCGCTGCACGCACTCTGGTTTTTCCCGAGTGCGCCCACTGCACGCGCTCGGGTTTTTCCCGAGTGCGGTGCCCACTTCACGCGCTCTGGTTTTTCCCGAGTGCAGTCCTGCATAGGGCCTCCGGCCCGTCTCAACCCGTTGCACACCCTTTACCGTACCCATTCAACTCCAAAGGCCCATCCCCGTGGGCACTGCTCAGCAGATAATGTTCCGGCTGACTGACGATACCGGTAACGACCGGATTCATGTGAATGTAATCCACCTTTTGGTCGAATACCTCTGCCGTGTATAGCTCGATCGGATGACTGTCCTTCTTCCAGAACGCATAGTCCTTGTTCTGTGCACTTGCTTTTCCAGCGTTGTGGAAGTGGCGCAACATCCATTCGCTTCGGCTTTCATTGGGCAGGGTGGCGATCAAGTGCAGCAGTTGCTTGGCGGTGTAGCTCTTGAAGTCGCGCAGCAGGTCCGCCAGCAAGCCCTCACTGCGCCGCAGCACGAAGTGGACATGGTTGGACATGATCACGTAAGCGAACAGCTCCAAGCCCTTGTGCTCCTGGCAATACCGGATGTTCGACCAGCTCATCGGCCAATTCCTTGCGGGTGAACACATCCACCCAACCGTGTACCGTGAACGTGACGAAGTAGGTGGCACCTTCCACGTTGGCTTTGCGGATCTCGGACATGGACCGAATGTAGCGGCTTGGCACAACACACAAGCACGCGCTCGGCTTTTTGCCGAGTGCGTTCCGTCATAGGGCCTCCGGCCCGTCGAATACACTACCTGCAAGCGAGGTTCTCAGCCGGGCCGGAGGCCCTAGCAGGCTCGCTCACTCGGGAAAAGCCCGAGCGAGTGCTCGCGGTGGGACACGCGAGCGAGTACGGGGCCTTCCACATTGGCTTTGCGGATCTCGGACATGGACCGAATGTATACTACACATGATTTTATACAAACGCACGCACGCGCTCGGCTTTTTGCCGAGCGCGTTCCGTCATAGGGCCTCCAGCCCGCCGAATACACTACCTGCAAGCGTGGTTCTCAGGCGGGCCAGAGGCCCTAGCAGGCACACTCACTCGGGAAAAACCCGAGCGAGTGCTCGCGGTAGGACACACGCGAGCGAGTGCGTGAGGAGAGTGCGTGAGGAGAGGAAGTCACTGAAAATACTTGGCCACAAAGCCTTCCGGCGATAGCACTTCAAGGCCGCTTGCCAGTTTAAAGTGCTTCACATTGTTAGTGACCAAGTGGCCGATCCGGGGATCATGCTTGATCGCCGCGAAGTAGTGCATCGCGTCCTCAGTATCCGCCCATGCGCTTTGGAAGGCTTGGCGTAGCGTATCGCCCGGTTGCGATACCACTTTAGCGATATCCAGGAATGCGTCACAGCTTCGGGCCGCCTCCTTCTTGTTCATTTGGGCCAGGAAGTAGTGCGTGTTGGCCAGGATCACCGGGGTGACATACAGCCTTAAGGTTCCTTCCGCACCGGCCTTGATCACTGCGGCGCTGGCACCGGCCTCACGACGGAGCCACACATCCAAGAGTACGTTGGTGTCCACCAACACATGCCTCATGGCCTCACATGCTTGCGCAGCAGGTGCCCAAAGCGGTCATCCCGTTTCCAGTCTTCTGGTCGCAACTGTCCGGCAAAGGCACCTTGCTGGTCCTTGAGCCATTCCGCGCCACGGCCAGGCCCCACCTTCAGCGCAACGGGTCCGGCATCCGGAAGTTGCCCAAGCAGGTCGTCGAGCACGGCCGCCATGCTGCGCTCCTGCTTCTCGCTATACCTGCGCAGGCGGCGTTTGCTCTCGCTACTGATCAGTGCGCTCAACCGGCTTCGGCGCTTGTTGCGGGACTTGGCATCCATGCAACGAAGATACGATCGGACTTCTATCATGAAGAACGCACTCGGCTTTCTTGACCTCCATCGCGGCGCTTGGCTGTTTGCCATTTTCACTGGCGCGAGCGTCCTTCGCTCGTGCCATCTTCAATCTGCATGGATGCACAAACGCACGAGCGGAGGACGCTCGCGCGAGATGTGGGGCGTTCCGTCCTAGGCCTCCGGCCTGCCGAATACACTCTCCAGTCCGGCGCCCGGCTGTTTGCCGAGTGCCTCCTTCCATTTTGGCCTCCGGCCAAGGACCACGTGCTTCATGATACGGTCCTGCATTGGAAACCGCCGAAGGCGGACCGTGGTGCGGGGCACTCGGCAGGTCCTTGGAATCACCGGTCAAGTCGAGCGCCGGGGTAAAGCACCCGAGCGGGGGATGGAGCGTTGATAGCACCATCAACAATCGCATACATTTGGCCAGAACCTATCCTTCTCGGTTCGACAACCTCATCACCACTCCTGAAACCGATATCCGCAACCGTTGTTGCAACTGAGATCGTTAATTGAACTATTACACGTCTGACAATGACGAAGAGTATTTCCTCAGTAATTTCGACAATTATTTTATTCATGGCTTGTCAAAATTATTCACCGAAAGCTAAAGAGCCTGTTTCAAAATCTGAAACACCCATAGTTCAGAGGCAAAGCGATATCAGTATTGCCGAGTTGACATTGGCGTCAACCGTTTCCATAACAATGCAAGACAGAAACAGGCAGATTTACGGTTTAGGTTCTGGCGTTATCATCGATAGCGGCATGGTTATTACTAATCTCCATGTAGTAGCAGGAGCCACATTCGGATATGTTCAGGAAGTTAATGATGCACATAAACATAGAATTGAAGGATATTTAGCTATAGATAAGGTCAATGACCTTGCCTTACTTTCAGTTCCAACAATATCAGCAACAGCCCTGCACCTCCACACTAATCCACCTCGTGTTGGTGAGAAAATATACGCGGCAGGTAATCCACATGGTTTGACCGGAACATTTTCAGAAGGAATTGTAAGTTCATTAAGAACTATTGATAACAAATCGTTCATTCAGATTACAGCTCCAATCTCTCCTGGCAGCAGTGGTGGCCCAATAGTAAATGGTTCTGCAGAATTAATTGGAATAGCCGTTGGTGGGTATACAGAGGGGCAAAACTTGAACTTTGCCATCCCGGCTACATATGTGGCCGCATTATTAGGCAGTAAGCCATCACATACCCCTCAAAGCATTTCTAATATTATTCAACAATCAAAGAAGGCACAAACCGCAACAACACTTCAAACAGATTTGCGCGAAGCCATTAAAATAAGGCACTTAAAGTGGCGCCAATGGGTTAAGCAAGGATGGGATGATGTGCCAGCAAGCTACATTTCCGAATTTTCCATACTGAATGGCTTGAGTTATCCCGTAAGTAATATACGAATTATGTTTATTGTGTATGATAAGACCGGAACACCTGTTGATTACGATAACGTTGAGATTCTACCTGAAGACGAAGGAACAATAATACCGGGACTTGCAAAAACATTTTATGGTTTTTGGGCAAATAGGGAAGTTGGATATAAATGTGAAGTGCGTTTAATTGATTTTAAGATACACTACGACAAATAACCCCATGTCAAAGGAGTATACGTTTTTTACATGTGCTATCCCTATCCTCTCACTGACGCGAGCGTCCTTCGCTCGTGCCATCTTCAATCTGCATGGATGCACAAACGCACGAGCGGAGGACGCTCGCGCGAGAAGTGAGGATGGCAGCTTTGCCATGCCGCAACCCATCACGCCTGGTCCCGAAAGCGGCACCTACAAGTACCTGTTGGAAGTGCCAGGGACATATCTGCGCATTGACAAGGACGGGGACTTGTTGGTCTATGAGGGCGACCTTGGTCCCAATCGGATAGCACCGGTGGCCGGTCCGTGAGGTCGAAGTTGCGGTCGATCTTAGAACCCGAGCGAGTGCTCGCGGTGCGACACGCGAGCGAGTGCGGGGGTATTTGTACTCGGCTACCGCGAAGCGGAAGAAAGGATTACGCTTTTGACCGGCAAGTGCCTAACCGTGTGCTTGTAGCTGTGTTTGGACACTTTGAATTGATCTTCGAACACTTCACAGCAGAAGTCCTTTTCTACTGCGATTTCGCCGCTGGGTAAGGCGCATACAATGACCCTGTTGGGTGCTTCAGGGTGGTCATCGCAGCACTTGCCTCGCATCAATTCGCGGATGACCTGGGCATTCTCCCTGGCATCCTGGTTTGCTTGTTGTGCCAGATTCCTGCGAAGGGAGTTGGGGATCCAACGAACATCAATGAGTTGGGCTTGAACTCGCATGATATGGGGGTGTTCGATAGCGTTAGCGATCCAACCGCTCGAACAATTACGGCTTGATCGTTTGCACGTTATGTGCTATCCTTGCCCCCGCTCCACGCGAGAGGGTTCCGTCGGGTCCACCAGCGGAAAACTGATTTTGGAACCGAGTACTGCCCCTCGCGTAGACACGGAAGTTTTGTACCTTTGATTGTGGAGCGGACCGGATTCGAACCGGCATTTCGGGAGTCTCAAATTCGCGCGACTTGCCATTAGTCCACCGCCCCTGTGCAACGCCACCCTCGCCGGTGGCGTTGCTGTTTTACAATATGTCAATGTGCGGCCAACTGTCGCCGCACTTCTTCCAATTTCCCGTCAACCATCCATTGAGGTAACGCCCAGTGGATTTCACGATTTGCAGAGAGTATGCCCGAAGGAACTATAGGGGGAGGCCGCCTGTCCCGCAAAGCAGATCGATACATTGCCGAAGTTGTCACGCTTAGCCGTCGGCGGAGTTGGTCGGGAGTCAAAGGCATGTGGACTTGGAACCAAGCTTTCGCCATGTCGCTAATTGTCAGCACATGCCCCTTCTCTCGAAGCAGTTCCACGATGCGTTGAGATAGGTGCCTCACTGTGCCCCCCGCTGTCATGGCCAACGGCCTTGTGGTAGGCACGTTGACATTACCTGCTATCGCGAAATGGGCTAAGGCAAATTCCACCTTGGCTAACTCATCCTTGGTTTCAAGGAGGGTCAGCTCCAGCTCTAACTTGCGCTTCTCAAGCTGCATCCTTACTAGGCTACTTTGATCTGCCATCTTGACAGCGCCAAAGGTAGTACGCCTCATCCATAGATTTGATCCTGAGTGTTTTCAATTATTCACAACCTGTTGATATTGTGCACAATAAGTATTTAATACGCTGATTATCAGATATTTAATATCTTATGAGTTTATCTTTGACCAATCTTCGGGTGATCGATAGCAGATTGATCCTTTGAAGTGTCAGCTCTACTGCTTATAGCGGGTCCTCGTCGGTGATCGCCCTACTTGCATAACCGCAGGCATCAATCTGGTATGCCCCGTGCAACCATGGGCGGATAGTCCAAAGAGATACCTGACAATAGAACAGACCCGCAAACACAAATGGCTTTTCAACCGATGATGCGCTTCACCACGGGAAATCTTGAACCTGCGGCAGGTTCATCCTTCAAATCCCCCTCACGCCCCACACATCTCGCACCCCTCCGGATCATCCAGCGAGCAGGCGATCCCGGCCTTCGCCAATTCCTCGGCGGAGGTTTGTTCCTGGACCTGTTCCGCTGAGACCTTTTCGGTTGCAGGCAAAGCCAGTTTACTCTTGTCCAAAGTAAACTTGATCGCGTCGGTGGCAGCCTTGGTGCGCAGGTAGTACATGCCGGTCTTCAGGCCGCTTTTCCAGCTGTGGAAGTGCATGCTGGTGAGCTTGGCGAAGTTCACGTTCTCCATGAAGACGTTGAGGCTCTGGCTTTGGCAGATGTAGGCCCCGCGGTCGGCGCTCATGTCGATGATGGTCTTCTGGCTGATCTCCCAGGCGGTCTTGTACAGCTCCTTCAGGTTCTGCGGGATCTCCGCGATGTGCTGCACGCTGCCGTTGCCCTGGATGATCTTGTTCTTCATCTCATCGCTCCACAGGCCGAGCTTCACCAGGTCGCGCAGCAGGTATTTGTTCACCACGATGAATTCGCCGCTGAGCACGCGCCGCGTGTAGAGGTTGCTGGTGTAGGGCTCGAAGCATTCGTTGTTGCCCAGGATCTGCGCGGTGCTGGCCGTGGGCATGGGCGCCACCAAAAGGCTGTTGCGGATGCCGTGCTGCTTGATCTCGTCGCGCAGGATGTCCCATTCCCAGCGGTCGCTGGGCTTCACCCCGGATGAGGCTCCGGGGCTTCGCCACATATCGAACTGCAGGATGCCTTTGCTGGCGGGGCTTCCGGTGTAGGTCTCGTAGGGGCCTTCCTCCTTGGCGAGCTCCTTGCTGGCGGTGAGGGCGGCGTAGTAGATGGTCTCGAAGATCTCGCGGTTCAGCACCTTGGCCTCCACGCTTTCGAAGGGGTGGCGCATCAGGATGAAGGCGTCCGCGAGGCCCTGCACGCCGATCCCGATGGGGCGGTGGCGCATGTTGCTGCGGCGCGCCTCGGGCACGGGGTAGTAGTTGCGGTCGATCACGCGGTTCAGGTTCTTCGTCACCTCCATGGTGACCTCGAAGAGCTTCTGGTGGTTGAACTTGCCCTTCTCCACGAACTTCGGCAGCGCGATGCTGGCCAGGTTGCACACGGCCACTTCGTCGGGCGCGGTGTATTCGATGATCTCGGTGCAGAGGTTGCTGCTCTTGATGGTGCCGAGGTTCTGCTGGTTGCTCTTGCGGTTGGCGCTGTCCTTGAAGAGGATGTAGGGCGTGCCGGTCTCGATCTGGCTTTCCAGGATCTTGAACCAGAGGTCCTGCGCCTTCATGGTCTTGCGGCCCTTGCCCTCGCGCTCGTACTGCTCGTAGAGCGCTTCGAACTTTTCGCCCCAGTTGTCGCCCAGGCCGGGGCATTCGTTGGGGCACATCAGCGTCCAGTCGCCGTTCTGCTCCACGCGCTGCATGAAGAGGTCGGGGATCCACAGGGCGTAGAAGAGGTCGCGGGCGCGCATCTCCTCCTTGCCGTGGTTTTTCTTCAGGTCCAGGAAGGCCTCCACGTCGGCGTGCCAGGGCTCGAGGTAGACGGCGAAGCTGCCCTTGCGCTTTCCGCCGCCCTGGTCCACGTAGCGGGCGGTGTCGTTGAACACGCGCAGCATGGGCACGATGCCGTTGCTGGTGCCGTTGGTGCCCTTGATGTAGCTGCCGGTGGCGCGCAGGTTGTGGATGCTGAGGCCGATGCCGCCGGCGCTCTGGCTGATCTGGGCGCACTGCTTGAGGGTGTCGTAGATGCCGCTGATGCTGTCGTCCTTCAGTTGCAGCAGGAAGCAGCTGCTCATCTGCGGCTTGGGCGTGCCGGCGTTGAAGAGCGTGGGCGTGGCGTGGGTGTACCAGCCTTCGCTGAGGCTGTTGTAGGTCTGGATGGCGCTGTCGATGTCGGCCCCATGGATGCCTACGGCCACGCGCATCAGCATGTGCTGTGGGCGCTCGGCCACTTTGCCGTCCAGCTTCAGCAGGTAGCCGCGCTCCAGGGTCTTGAAGCCGAAGTAGTCGTACCGGAAGTCGCGGTCGTAGATGATGGCGCTGTCCAGCGTTTCGGCGTTCTTCCGGATCAGTTCATGGATGTCGTCCGCCAGCAGGGGCGCGTGCTCGCCGGTCTTCGGGTCGATGTAGTCGTAGAGGTCCTGCATGGTGTCGCTGAAGGACTTCTTGGTGTTCTTGTGCAGGTTGCTCACGGCGATGCGGCTGGCGAGCTGCGCATAGTCGGGGTGCTTCACCGTCATGGTGGCGGCCACCTCGGCGGTGAGGTTGTCCAGCTCGGTGGTGGTGACGCCGTCGAAGATGCCGTCGATCACCTTCAGGGTGACCTGGGTGGCGTCCACGATGGGGTCCAGCCCGTAGCAGAGCTTCTTTACCCGTGCGGTGATCTTGTCGAATTTCACCGCCTCCCGGCGGCCGTCGCGTTTGATGACGTACATGCTTTGTTGGTTGTGTTGATCCTCCCTGTGGGCTCCCGCTTTCAGTGAGGGTTGTTAGTTGTCAGTTGTCAGTTGTCAGGCTTGCCGCGATGTGCGTCGCGCTTGGAAAGGTGGTGATCATACCAAGGGCCTTGCGACGCATCGCTGTTGCTCTTTCAACGGTGCCTTGTTCGTCTGTTTGTTTTCCTGTCGGCAGTTGGCTCTTCGTCAGTGGCTTGCGGCATATCGTCAGCAGTAACTGCGATACCCCCCTAACAACCGACAACCGACAACCAACAACTGACAACTATTCCTCACCTAAAAATCCGCATCCAGCGAAAACTTCTGCCCCTCCTTGTTCGTGTTCATCACCCCGGCCTTCTGGTACTCGCCCACGCGCTTCTCGAAGAAGTTGGTCTTGCCCTGCAGGCTGATCATCTCCATGAAGTCGAAGGGGTTGGTGGCGTTGTACACCTTTTCGTTGCCCAGCTCCACCAGTAGGCGGTCGGCCACGAATTCGATGTACTGCTGCATCAGCTTGGCGTTCATGCCGATGAGGTTCACGGGCAGGGCGTCGGTGACGAACTCTTTTTCAATCTCCACCGCGTCGGTGATGATCTTCTCCACGGTCTTCTTGTTGAGCTTGCCCTTGAGGTGCTTGGTGTAGAGCAGGCAGGCGAAGTCGCAGTGCAGGCCCTCGTCGCGGCTGATCAGCTCATTGCTGAAGGTGAGGCCGGGCATCAGGCCGCGCTTTTTCAGCCAGAAGAGGCTGCAGAAGCTGCCGCTGAAGAAGATGCCCTCCACGGCGGCGAAGGCCACCAAGCGCTCGGCGAAGCTGCCCTTGTCGATCCAGTTCAGGGCCCAGTCGGCCTTCTTCTTCACGCAGTCCATGGTGTCGATGGCGCGGAAAAGCTTGTCCTTCTCGAAAGTGTCCTTGATGTAGGTGTCGATCAGCAGGCTGTATGTCTCGCTGTGGATGTTCTCGATGGCGATCTGGAAGCCGTAGAAGAAGCGGGCCTCGGTGTACTGCACCTCATGGAGGAAGTTCTCGGCGAGGTTCTCGTTCACGATGCCGTCACTGGCGGCGAAGAAGGCGAGCACGTGCTTGATGAAGAAGCGCTCATCGTCGTTGAGCTTGTCGTTCCAGTCGGTGAGGTCGGGGCTCATGTCGATCTCCTCGGCGGTCCAGAAGCTGGCCTCATGCTTCTTGTAGAAGGCCCAGATGTCGCTGTGCTGGATCGGGAAGAGGACGAAGCGGTCCTTGTTCTCCATGAGCAAGGGCTCGTGTGCGTGCTCGGTATGCTTGGCGAGGGTGCCGTCCATGCTGAGTTGTTCGTCCTTCATTTCGGTCTTTGCCAGGGTATTGTTCGGGGTCATGCCAGGATGGAATAGTTGTCGATCGGTCGCCAGACAAAAATGGTCCGCAGCACCGGCGGAAGGCGCTCCGGGTTATCCCGAGTTTTGAACACGGGCCGCAAGGCCGCATGGATCGTGGGCGGGGACGATCGGGGATCTTTGCAAGGGGAAGTTTTCACGATCCGTCAACGATCGGGAGGAGGGCCTCTCACGCAGAGGCGCAGAGACGCGGAGAAATGCAAATTCCCGGAAGAACCCGAAGTCACGGAGAAACCCAAGGGAAAGTTCCGCGCACCCCCTCCGGTCCGTCGAGTGGGCTACATGCAAGCGTTACGCATAGGTGGGCCGGAAGCCCTAACAGATCCATTCACATGCCTGCGGCATGCAGGCTCGGCAAAAAGCCGAGCGATTGCTCGCGTTGGGAACGCGGGCGAGTGTGAATGGCTATCCCAGCACTATTGTCTTGAGATGGTTGCGATCAACTGCTTGAACCGACCAAGGTTCTGCTCGTGGTCCGAACTTGAAGTGCCTGAACACATCACGACCATTCCTCCAAGGTTGATTGCATGCAGGTATAACATGATCGGGGCCTCGTTCAACTTCCCATAGAGCTCAACTCCATAAGAAGGGAATCCGTTTACCTTTTCATGGGACACATGCTCCGTACTGGAACGAATAAGTCCTTTGGATTCCAAGCCATCAATTTGCTTCATCACTACTTCCTCACAGCTGCTCCCCGATGGTAATGGCACTGGCATTGCCATGAACATTGGTCCGCGATTATCCCCAGCTACGGAATCACTACTAAGCATGAATACCCAAGCTCCTCCTGCGCGCTTCGAAAACTTCAGATCAGTATGGCGGTCATCCATACGAAAGTAGGTCCCTTCGAATCTGCCTACCACAGAAGCTTTGTCATACTTCACCGTGCTAAGCGCCAGAGCCATCCGGGCATCCATCACTTTATCGAAGGTTTTGCTAACCGTGGAAATTAGCACTGAGAATGTACTGTCTCCGAACACGAGCTGTCGTGATACCGTCCCATTGACCGGGCTTTTCACCACAGAGCGTATCGCGGAATATCCGTCCTGAGTGGTCCGCTCCAACTCCAACACTTCAAGTCCCTTTCTTTCGAATGCCGCCTTGGAATAATTCCGGGTATTGCTTTGGAAGTCCCCGCCGGGTATGTCCATCCCCAGAATAGCGTCATCCGGACCCGCCTCCAATCCGCTGAACGATTTCGATTGTGAAAATCCAGATGGGATGGACATCAGCACATGCGTGCCCAAAATGCGTTCAGGCGTTTTCATCGTCTGGACCACATTTATTTCGCCCTGTGTTGGCGGCGGCGGAACATCCTGTGCCCATGCTATGTGGCAGCACACTAAGCCCAAGGTCATCGTCAAAACAGGTGACCGGGGAGAATCAACCTTCGAATGAAACATAAGACTGCGATGTGGTTATTGTACCAAATTGAAAGAGGAAGCCATCAGCTTCTTCGTGAAGTAGGACAAAGTTCCCGATTTCACCCTTTCTACGGCACGAAATGTTCTCGTCGAGCAGGAGCTTCACGTGGCGCGCTTCAGGGTTTGTTCACGCTCTGGGGCGAAGGCGAGGCAGGCACGAATATCATCCTCCTTCAGCTGCGGGTATTCCGCCAGGATCTCCGCGTGGCTCATCCCGGCCGCCAACCAGCTCAGCACATCAAATACCGTGATGCGTGTGCCCCGGACGCAGGGCTTACCGAAGCGCCGTTCAGGATCAATGGTGATGATCTGCCGATAATCCAAGGCTTCCATTCGCACACAGTTAGTGGATCCCGTTCCCGCAAATTACTTCCCCTTCACCCACTCCCCGTACACCACCTCCAGTTCCGCATACCAATCCGCGCCGTACACCCGCGTCAGCGAGTCCTTCAGGAAGCGGAACACCGGCACGCCCAGCTCCGCGCCCAGCTTGCAGGCCGGGTCGCAGATCTCCCACTGGTGGTAGTTGAGCGCGTCGTGGTACTTCAACCTCGTTACACGGATGGGATACAGGTGGCAGCTGATCGGCTTGTTGAAGGAGATCTTGCCGTCGTGGAAGGCCTGCTCGATGCCGCATTTCCATACGCCCTTCCGGTCCTTCTTCGCATACACGCACTCGGCGTATTCCTGCACGATGGGCGTAACCAGCTCGCCGTCCATGTCCACCACGCTGGTGCAGCCCTGGTCCTTCACGCTTTTTTTGCCGCGCGCCGTCATGTAGGGTTCGATGGCGGCGTAGTGCTGGTCGATCAGCTTGGCTTCATCGGAAGTCAGTGGAGCACCGCTGTCGCCCACTTCGCAGCACGCCCCCTTGCAGGCATCCAGGTTGCAGACGAAGCGTTTCTCGAAGAGCTCTTCGGAGAGGAGGGTGCCGCGGTGTTCGATCATGATCTCAAACGAATAAACTCAGCCGGTGAAATGATCTTCGTTCCTTGGAATTCCTGCATGCTCAACAGGTCCTTGTCCCCGGAGACTAACAAATGGGCCTTCCCGTCCTGGCACAGCTCCAACACCTTGTCGTCAGCAGGGTCACGGCAAATGCGGACACTGGATGTCACATCGACCTTTTCGCCTTGCGTTTGGATTGTTCTCAATAACTCAGCAACATCGGTTGATGCCACTTGACGCCTTATCCGTGGTCTATCCAGCACCTCCATCAATTCCTCGATCATGGCTTCGGAATACAACACTCAAGCATCCGGCTCCGACAGCAACGTACTCAACTTTGCGAAGGACCGGGTGAGCAAGTAGCTGACCCAGTCGTTCGTATCAACGACGAGCCTGTGGCTTCCGTGACGCTGCGGCATTGCGCTTCTTAGATCGGCGTACCGCCTTGATCTCGGCCATTACCTCGTCCTGTGTCAGCGGTTGCTTCACCTTGGACCGGATATCCGCCATCACCTCCGCCAAGCTGCGCACCTTCTTGGGCCGCATGGTAATGATGCCCATGCCTTGCAACTGCTCCAACAGCGCCTTGGCCTTTTTGCTGGTTACGTCCACCTCGAAGGTTTCCATGGTAGGCAAAGTTACTGATTGGTGATTGGTGATTGGTGAATGGTGATTGGTGGCTGGTGGCTGGTAGCTGGTGATTCGGCGTGTGCCGAACTCCTGGTGGTCTTTCATTCACTGATCACTTACGGCTGTTCACCAATTCTTGATGGGTGACTGGGGATAACCGCAGCAGGTGCCGAGCGCGGCCAATCACCAATCACCAGCCACTATTCACCTACACGGAAAATTGAACCCTTCCGTGCATCTTTGCGCCAGCGGCGCTGAAGCTTTCCAGAGCGTACGCCCACCAAAGAATGAGCAACCAGGAAGACCGCCTTAAAACCCTCATAGGCCATGCGAAAGAGTATGGCTTCGTGTTCCCCAGCAGCGAGATCTACGACGGCCTGAGCGCCACCTACGACTACGGCCCCTACGGCGTGGAGCTGAAGAACAACATCCGCCGCTACTGGTGGGAGGCCATGACCAAGCTCAACGAGAACATCGTGGGCCTGGACGCCGCCATCTTCATGCACCCGCTCACCTGGAAGGCCAGTGGCCACGTGGATGCCTTCAACGACCCCTTGATCGACAACAAGGACAGCAAGAAACGCTACCGCGCCGACGTGCTGCTGGAAGAGCACATTGCCAAGTACGAGGACAAGATCAACAAAGAGGTGGAGAAAGGCCGCAAGCGCTTCGCGGAGAGCTTTGATGAAGCGCAGTTCCGCGCCACCAACCCCAACGTGAAGCGCAGCCAGGACCGCATCGATGCAGTGGAAGGAAGGATGAAGGCCGCGCTGGAGGCCAACGACCTGGAGGCCCTGCGCCAACTGATCATCGACGAGGAGATCAAATGCCCCATCAGCGGCACCGCCAACTGGACCGAGGTGCGGCAGTTCAACCTGATGTTCGCCACCGAGCTCGGCAGCGTGAGCGGCGAAAGCAGCACCATCTACCTGCGGCCCGAAACGGCCCAAGGCATCTTCGTGAACTTCCTTAACGTGCAGAAGAGCGCACGCATGAAGATCCCCTTCGGCATCGCGCAGACCGGCAAGGCCTTCCGCAACGAGATCGTGGCGCGCCAGTTCGTTTTCCGCATGCGCGAGTTCGAGCAAATGGAGATGCAGTTCTTCGTAAAACCCGGCACCGAGATGCAGTGGTACGAAAGCTGGAAGGCGAAGCGCATCGCATGGCACAAGGCGCTCGGCATTACCGGGGAGCACTACCGCTTCCACGACCACATCAAGCTGGCGCACTACGCCAACGCTGCCTGCGACATCGAGTTCAAGTTCCCCATGGGCTTCAAGGAACTCGCGGGCATCCACAGCCGCACCGATTTCGACCTCAGCAACCACGAAAAGCTCAGCGGCAAGAAGCTGCGCTACTTCGATACCGAGACCAATGAGAGCTACGTGCCCTACGTGGTGGAAACCTCCATTGGCCTGGACCGCATGTTCCTGGCCGTGCTGAGCGCGGCCTACGAGGAGGAGCAGATCCCCGCCAAGGATGGATCCACGGAGGAGGGCGGCGTGCGCACCGTGCTGCGCATCCCCGCGCCCTTGGCCCCGGTGAAGGTGGCCGTGCTGCCGCTGATCAAGAAGGACGGCCTGCCGGAGAAAGCCCGCGCCATCATTGACACGCTGAAGCTGGAGCACAACTGCCAGTACGATGAGAAGGACAGCATCGGCAAGCGCTACCGCCGACAGGATGCCATCGGCACGCCCTACTGCATCACCGTGGACCATGAAACGCTGAAGGACGGTGCCGTCACCATCCGCGAGCGCGACAGCATGGCGCAGGAACGGGTGCCCATTGAGCACCTGGGCCGCATCGTCGGCGACATGGTGGATTTGCGCGGCTTGCTGCGGAAGTTGTGATCCGGGATCATCGGCCATTGGGCTGATCTGTGCTTCCGTAAAGTGGACAGCGCGTTCCGTTGCCGGAAACAATGTAGCCTTTCCTGAATCCTGCGCCGTTGTTTTTCCGCATCTGCCCCTACCTTCGGAAAGTACAACAACTACCGAAGCCATGAAGCAACCATACGCATTGACCATCGCCATTGCCCTGCTCGCCCCTGTTGTGCTTGAGGCCCAGTATGCTACGAATACATTGGACATGAACGATGTGGAGGCCCTCTTCCATGTCAACGGCCTCATCGGCCTGAACACATCCACCTACGGCCCCGGCTACTTCGTGCCCAACCCAGGTTCGGGATCGGGTCCGTCGCCGTTGTTTGCCGGCAACCTGTGGATCGGTGGCCTCGACTCATCCGGAACCCTGCACCTCGCTGCCGAGCGGTTTGAGCAGGAAGGACGAGATTTTTTCCCGGGCCCGTTGGGCACCAATGCAAGCATTTCCGGCACCACGATGCTCGCATACAACCAACTCTGGAAAGTGAGCCGTGCTGATGTGATGCGGCAGGTCGCCTACTTCAACTGCCTCGCCGACCCGAATTGCAATGAACAACTGGAATTCCCCGGCTATACCGTGCCCTCCTATTTCTACAACTGGCCCGCCCATGGCGATGTGAGCTTGGGGCAAGCGTTCAATCTCGCGGACTTCTACGACTATAACCAGGACGGGCAATACAACCCCGACGAAGGCGATGCCCCCTGCGTGCCGGGTGATCAGGCACTCTTTTCCATTTTCAATGACAACCTGGAAAACCATGGTGAGAGCGGAGGCCAGCGCATTGGCCTGGAGGTCCATTTCACCCCTTTCGCTTACAACAGCAACAACGTCGCCGTGGACCAGACCGTCTTCATGCGCTACCGTATCATCAACCGGGGCGCGCTGACCTTGCACAACACCTACATCGGCCTGTGGAACGATTTTGACATCGGGGGGGGCAACGATGATTATGTGCAATGCGATGTGGGCCGGAGCCTGTTCTATGGTTTCAATGGTGACGCAGTGGATCAAGATACCAATGGATATCCAGGCTATGGTGCCAACCCTCCTGCTTTCGGGGAAGTGATCCTGCAAGGTCCGCACTTGGATGCCGATGGCGTGGACAACACGGATGTGAACAGCCTTCCCGGTTACAATGGAACCGGTTTCAACGACGGCATTGCGGACAATGAGCACATCGGCATGAGCCACTTCGTCTATTTCAACAATGTGCAAGGAGCGACCGGTGATCCCGACATAGCCCAGGATTATTACAACTATTTGGAGGGCCGTTGGCGGGATGGCACTCCGTTCACGTACAGTGGCACCGGCTATTCCACGGATACCAGCGCCGTTCAAACCGATTTCATGTTCCCCGGGAATAGCGACCCACTGGGAGTGGGAACCGGTGGCACGTTGATGCCCGCCTGGAACGAAGTGACCGAAGGAAACATGCCCGGAGACCGGCGTGCCTTGGCCTCCATGGGCCCCTTCACCTTTGTTCCCGGCCAACAGGAGGATATCGTGGTGGCTTATGTGTTCACCCGGGCCATGAGCGGCGGTGCCGAACCCAGTGCCCAGGCGCTGAAGCTCAACACCGACAGCATTCGCGCCTTTGCCCATACCATCCCCGGCCTGCTGGATGGCTCCGGGTCCGCCTGCGACCAATTGCCTACGGCAATCGCATCCCATGCGGCAGGATACAACGCGCTCCGCCTTTTCCCCAACCCGGCCACGGACAAGATGACCGTCCTGCTTCCAAGCGGTCATGCGAAGGGAACGATCACCCTGTTTGATGCACAAGGCGCAGCGGTGCTGGAACAAACTGTGCTTGGCGCGCACACTACATTGGACCTGGCCCGACTTGCACCGGGCTTGTACCTGGCACGGGTGCAGGAAGGCGCTCGTAATTACAGCCGGACATTCGTGAAGGAATGAGCCGCCGGACCCCCTGGAAGCAGCATCCATGATCCCCGGGCGGGCCTTTTTCGCCCCCCTGTGACCCAAGCACCCCTGGCACGAAATGATCCGTGATGGTGCTTCATTCACTGCACCCACCATTATCTTCGCGGCCCCATTCACCTACCCAGGTGGCGGAATTGGTAGACGCGCTGGTCTCAAACACCAGTGATGCAAGTCGTGCGGGTTCGACTCCCGCCCTGGGTACTCAGGGATCAGCTGATCATGGGATCGGATGATCAGATGATCGGGGCCGTAAGATGGCTGCCGATGTGGTCCGATGCAGCACGAAGTCCTTGTTTATCCAGATGCCGCCAAGCAGGCACGCTATGACAGGGCCTACATGAAAATGGCCCTGGAGTGGGCCAAGTTGAGCCACTGCAACCGTAAGAAGGTGGGCGCCTTGCTGGTGAAGGACGGCATGATCATCAGCGACGGCTACAACGGAACACCTTCCGGCTTTCCCAATGATTGCGAGGACGGGCATGGCCTGACGCACTGGTATGTGCTCCATGCGGAGGCCAATGCCATCATGAAGGTGGCCCGCAGCACCAACAACGCCCGGGGCGCCACGCTCTACCTCACCCACAGCCCCTGCAAGGATTGCAGCAAACTGGTCCTGCAGTCCGGCATCAAGCGGCTCGTCTATATGGATGCATACAAGGATACCGCCGGGCTGGACCTGCTGGAAAAGGGGGGCGTGCTCATCCATAAGATCCCCGCATCGTGAACACCAACGCCCCACCCAAGCGGCCGTGGTCGGTCTTTTACCCGTTGATGCTGGGAGCGGCTTTGGGTGGAGGCTATCTGCTGGGCCATGCCATGGGCAGCGGGAATGCCGTCAATACAGGATTCCTGGATGCGGGCCGCAACACGCCTGCCGCAAAGCTCCAGCAGGTGCTCAGCTTGATCGACAGGCAGTATGTGGACACCGTGCAGGAGGGCAAACTGGTGGATGAGGTGCTCCAGAACATGCTGCAACAGCTGGACCCGCACAGTTACTACATCCCGGCCTCTGAGCTGCAGGCCGCACAGGAACCGCTGGAGGGCAGTTTCATGGGCATTGGCGTGGAATTCGCCATCCAGCACGACAGCATCGTGGTGATCGCCACCATTGAAGGCGGGCCAAGCGAAGCATTGGGCATACGACCAGGCGACCGCCTCACCAGTGCGGATTCAACCCGGTTGACCGGGCCCGACGTTACCAATGACGTGGTGATGAAGTCGTTGCGCGGGCCGGCAAACTCAAAGGTCACCGTGGGCGTGGTGAGGCGGGGAAGCAAGCCGTTCAGGGTCACCATTACGCGGGGACCCATTCCCATCAACTCCCTTGCCGTGGCACTAATGGACAGCGGGGGAACCGGCTATGTAAAGCTCTCCCGCTTTGCGCGGACCACGCACGACGAGTTTGTCAAGGCCACTTCGGAGCTCAAGGCACAGGGCATGAAGCGCCTGGTGCTCGACCTGCGCGGCAATGGAGGCGGATACCTGAACGCGGCCATCGGTGTGTGCGAGGAACTCCTGCCCAAGGGAACGGAGATCGTGTACACCCAAGGGCGCGCATCTCCGCGCCAAGACTACAAGGCGGACGGGGATGGCTCCTTGGTGAACATGCCCTTGGCCATCTTGATCGATGAGGGTTCCGCATCCGCCAGTGAGATCGTGGCCGGTGCCATGCAGGACAATGACCGCGCGGTGATCGTGGGCCGGCGTTCCTTCGGCAAGGGCCTGGTGCAGGAAGAGATCGACCTGCGCGACAACAGTGCGGTCCGCATCACCACCGCCCGCTACTACACGCCCAGCGGGCGTTGCATCCAAAAGCCCTACGGCAAGGGAATCGACTACAAGGACGACCTGGAGGAACGGTACATGCATGGCGAACTGCTCAACATCGACAGCATCCGCCTTGATTCATCTGAAGCATACCGCACCAGGAAAGGGCGCACCGTGTACGGCGGCGGCGGTATCATGCCGGACATCTTCGTGCCCGCCGATACAAGCGACAATTCCACCTATCTCAGCGAACTCTTCTTCTCCGGCGCCCTCAACCAGTATTCCTTCGACCTGGCAGACCGGCAACGCGCCACGTTGAAGCAGTACGGGAACCCGCTGAACTTCGACCGCAACTATGTGATCACCAATGCGCACCTGCAACAATTGGCGGTGGAAGCAAAAGCCTTGGGCGTTCCGGAGGACCCAGCAGGTCTCAAACGCTCGGCCCCGCAGATCGGCTTGCGTCTCAAGGCGGGTGTCGCCAGGAATATCTGGGGCGACAAGGGCTACTACCGCGTGCTGCTCGGCAAGGACCGTATCTATGAACGGGCCAAGGAGGCGCTGGTCAACGGCACTGCCTTGTAGGTCGCCCAAAGGCTGGCCATGGAGTGGGAAAGTGGCCCGCTGACAAGAAACAGGGCCAAAAAAGACGGGGAGCCTTGCGGCCCCCCGTTCTTTCTGTTCCGGTTGGGAATTACTTCGTGACCGACTTGGCGGCATCAGCGGCCTTGTCCACGGCCTTGTTGGCGGCGTTCGCGGCAGCGTCAACCGTGTTGCTCACGGCAGCCTTGGCGGAATCAACCACCGCACCAGCGGCGCTGTCCACGGTTGTGGCGGCAGCCTTAGGGTTTTCCCGGGCCTTTTTTAAAATCTAGGAGGCGCCGTCCTTTGGCGCTTCCATCGCAGATGCGGCATTTTCATCGACATTACCTACGCCAGCCAAAAAAAGTGCCGCAGTGGTGGCGAGCATGGCGAACTTCCTGATCATCCTTGTTGTTTTTTTGGTGAAAGTGGCCGCAAATGTAGTCGGATTCCGGACGGTCAGGAAAAATTTGTTACCGACTCGCTTAATTTGCGCCTTCGTTCGTCTAACCCAATAAAACGTCCCATAAAATGCCCTTCCAACTCCCAGCTCTACCCTACGCCTTCAATGCGTTGGAACCCCATATCGATGCACGCACCATGGAAATCCACCACGGCAAGCACCATCAGGGCTACGTCAACAACCTCAACAAAGCCATTGAAGGCACCCAACTGGACGGAAAATCCATTGATGAGATCCTGAAGGGGCTGGACATGAAGAACATGGCCGTTCGGAACAACGGCGGTGGGCATTACAACCACAGCCTGTTCTGGTCGGTCATGGCCCCCAATGCCGGGGGAACTCCGGCGGGGGAGCTTGGTGATGCCATCAAGCATGCCTTCGGCACCTTCGATGCCTTCAAGGAGAAATTCGAACAAGCCGCTGCCACACGTTTCGGCAGTGGTTGGGCTTGGTTGTGCGCCCACAAGGGGGGCAACGTGGAAGTGTGCTCCACCCCCAACCAGGACAATCCGTTGATGCCCGAAACAGGCTGCGGCGGAACCCCCATCCTCGGGGTTGATGTTTGGGAGCATGCCTACTACCTCCACTATCAAAACCGCCGCCCTGATTACTTGAAGGCCTGGTGGAACGTGGTGGATTGGAACGCCGTGGCCAAGCGCTACGCGGCGGCAAAGTGAACCTTTGGGTGATTGATCAGGCGGGCGGCCGGGCAACCACGGGCCGCCCGCTTACTTTTGGTGCATGCCGTCACGCCTGCTGGACCTGCTGCCTGGTGTGTTGCTGGCTCTGCTTGCACCACCTGCCTGTTGGGCTGCCGGGCCCTATCTTGATCCCTCGCGCAGCTTGGCGGCCGAAATCAGGGGGTTGCCTCCACCTCCGCAGCAGGCCACCCGTCAAGAACCTCAACGGCTGGTTGCGGCGGGCCTGGCATTGACCTTGGGCACTTTCGGGGCCCACCGGCTTTATCTCGGCACGGATGCCAAGGTGCCCGTCATCTACGGGCTTACATTCGGTGGTTTCGGTGTACTGGCGTTGATCGACCTGGGCCAAATCCTCTTCACGAAGGACCTGGGGACCTATCGCAACAACGACCAGGTCTTCATGTGGGGCAAAGGGCACAAGGAAGAACTTACTCCACCGTAACGCTTTTCGCCAGATTCCGCGGCTGGTCCACGTTGCATCCCCGCATTACCGCAATGTGGTAGCTGAGCAACTGAAGTGGCACCACCGCCAACAAGGGCACAAAGGCATCCGGCGACGCGGGGATCTCGATACAGTGGTCCGCAATGCCCTTCACCGTGGTATCGCCTTCAGTAACGATGGCGATCACCTTGCCCTTGCGCGCCTTCACCTCCTGGATGTTGCTCACCACCTTCTCGTAGCTGGCACCCTTGGTGGCGATCACGATCACGGGCATTTCCTCATCGATCAATGCGATGGGGCCGTGCTTCATCTCGGCTGCAGGATAGCCTTCCGCATGGATGTAGCTGATCTCCTTGAGCTTCAACGCACCTTCCAGCGCCACCGGGAACGAATAGCCACGGCCCAGGTACAGGGCGTTGCGTGCATCCTTGTAGATGTCCGCAATGTATTTCACCTGAGCCTCGGACTTCAACACCTTCTCCACCTTGGCGGGGATGGCGTCCAGTTCAATCAGCAGTTCCTGGAAGCGCGCCCCGTCAATGGTCCCCTTGCGTTGACCGATCATCAAGGCCATCAGGGTAAGCAGGGTTACCTGCGCCGTGAAGGCCTTGGTGCTGGCCACACCGATCTCCGGACCTGCGTGGGTGTAGGAACCCGCGTGCGTTACCCGGGCGATGCTGCTCCCGACCACATTGCAAATGCCGATGATGGTGGCGCCGCGCCCCTTGGCAAGCTCAATGGCCGCCAGGGTGTCCGCTGTTTCGCCGCTTTGGCTGATGGCGATCACAATGTCGCCCTCCCTGATCACCGGGTCCCGGTACCGGAACTCACTGGCGTACTCCACTTCCACCGGTATGCGGGCAAACTCCTCGAACAAGTATTCGCCCACCATGCCCGCATGCCAACTCGTGCCGCAGCCCACGATCAGGATCCGCTTGGCATTTACCATGCGCTGCTCGTGGTCTTTGATGCCGCCCAGGACCACCTGCCCTTGGGCAAGGTTCAGGCGGCCACGCATGGAATCCCGGATGCTGCGCGGCTGCTCGTTGATCTCCTTGAGCATGAAGTGCTCATAGCCGCCTTTCTCCAGTGCCTCCAACTGGATCCCCAGGGCCTGAACGGATGGGCTCTTCTCCTGGTTCCTGATGTTGCGGATCCGAAGACCACGGCCACGCTCAATGATGGCGATCTCCCCGTCTTCCAAATACACCACGTTGCGCGTGTGTTCCACAATGGGTGTGGCATCGCTGGCCAGGAAATGGTCGCCATCCTCGCCGATGCCGATGACCAGCGGGCTGCTCTTGCGCGCCGCCACCAGCATGTCCGGGGATTTGGAATCGAGCACCACAATGGCATAAGCGCCCACCACGTGCCCCAAGGCCAGACGAACGGATTCGGCCAGGTCGGTGCCTTCCGTCCGCTGGATGTCGTCGATCAGGTGCACCAGCACTTCCGTGTCTGTCTCGCTGCTGAATTTGTAGCCCCGGCTTATCAGCTCTTCCTTCAGTGTGGCGTAGTTTTCGATGATCCCGTTGTGGATCAAGGCCAGTTCACCGTTTTGGGAGGTGTGGGGGTGGGCGTTCACATCATTGGGCTCGCCATGCGTGGCCCAGCGTGTATGCCCGATGCCAATGGTCCCCGACATGGACTTCCCGCCCACATGGGCCTCCAGGTCGCTCACCTTCCCCTTGCACTTCATCACCAAGGGCATTCCATCGTTGATGATGGCCACCCCGGCACTGTCATAGCCGCGATACTCAAGCCGCTTCAGGCCATTGATCAGGATGGGGTAGGCCTGCTTGGTTCCCAGGTATCCTACAATGCCGCACATGGTCCAGGTTCAATAGGTGGTGAAGGTAAGCACCAGTTTCATGGGGCCGGACGCGTCTGCCGGGCCGTTCAGCACAGCCCGGTTCACCGACACCCCGTTGCTCCCCGCCACCAGCGACAAGCCCGTATTGGCATAGGTGCCGTTCAGCACACCCTGCACCCAGCGGGTCAGGTTCAACCGGTATTCCTTGTTGGCAGCATCAAAAAAGCCGCCCACGTCCCCTTGGCCTGCGATCTGGTCGGGCACCAGCAGGTCGGTGCCGGTAGCCGATTTGCGAAAGGCGAATAGCTGGCCTGGCGGCAAATAGGTTGGATGGAAGTCCCCTGCCACCGGCACCACCAGTTCCGCCTTGGCCAATGCGTGCAGTGAAGCCCCTGCGTATTGGCCCAAGTTCGGGAACCGCACTTCGGTGCGCATGCCGCCCAACGCCTGAATGTAGGTGGCTGTTTGGCCGAGCGTAGTGTCCACAAGCGTCTCGGCCAGGCCTGGCACGGATGCGAGTGACCGGTCGAACCGGACAGTTGTGTAGCGGGCACTGCTTGTGCCGATCACAAAATCAAAGGAAGCGTTGACACCCGCACCATTGTGGTAGTACAAGGTCATCTTTGATGCACCATTGAGCAGGTTGAACCGCCAAACACCGCCTTGGAGCGCGGCTTGCCCAGGATTGTCGGCCACCACGTACAACCCCTTGAAAAAGGCCATGAAGGAAGCGTTGTCCAACATGGTGGATTGCCCCCATTGTGCAAGCAGTTCGTTACCCAGCGCGGGATCCAGCGGGATGCGCACCTGCGGATCCAGTGTATCACCGTTGACCACGGGGCCAACGGTCGGGGCAGGAGTGAATGAGGCAGGCGCGCCCAGGACCAGGTCAATGCCTTCAGTGGCCGGTTGCCTGTTGCTATAATAAATGGAGTCGGTGGAGAGGTCCCCGGTCAGCCGGAATACGCTGATCCGTTGCGGGTCCAGGTCCCCGTACACGGGATCCACGGAAGCAAAGGCCAATGAGAGGACCAATGAGTCGCAACTCATGGAGGGATCGGCCGGACCCACATTGTTCAGGCTGAGGCGCAACTGCGTGGCGGTGCCCGTGGACACAAGCCCGAACCGGTCGTCCACGTAACTGCCCACTTCATTGGCGGTGAGCACGCTCGTGCGAATGGAATCGTCCAACCGCGGCCAGGTCAGAATGCCTGTGGTATCGATGCGCCGAGTGCCCAAGGTATCTGCGGGATCAAGCACGGAGAGACCCAAGCCATCCTCCGGCTTCTTGCATCCCGGAGCCAACAGCAGGCCCAATAAACATGCGCCCGCCAAAGCAGTGCGCATGGGAAAAACGGGAACCGTGGTTTTCAAAGCGTCACACGAGCGCTTCCTCCATCACACCTTGAAAAAACTCCAAGTGCGCGTCCAAGCGCTCATCCGGATCTTCCGTATAGGCCAGCACCGGCTTATCCACCGCCTTCACTGCATTTTCCAAGGAACGGCTCAACTTGGGGCTCCCTTTCACCACGGCATCGCTCATGCCCATGGCAAACTTCAACAGGTCGTCCGTGGTGGACTTCCCGAGGCCCTTCAGCAGGTTTTTGTCGAAACCCTCCAAGGCCAGCTTCTTGGGCAGGTCCTTGTCCAGTTGTTCACACTTTTCATCGTAGGCGCTGAAGACGATCTTGGCATCCTCGAAGTGCGGGTCATCATTGAAAAAGTGGCGCACATAAAGGGGGATGAACGCTGTCATCCAGCCGTGGCAATGGATGATATCCGGCCGCCAACCCAGCTTTCGCACCGTTTCCAACACGCCGCGGCAGAAGAACAGCGCACGCTCATCGTTGTCCGGGAAGAAGTTTTCATCGTCATCTTCCACACCGGCCTTGCGCTTGAAGTATTCCTCATTGTCGATGAAGTACACCTGCATGCGTGCGCTCGGCACGCTGGCCACCTTGATCAACAGCGCGTGGTCCGTGTCGTTGATGATGAGGTTCATCCCACTAAGGCGGATCACTTCGTGCAATTGGTGCCTGCGTTCGTTGATGTTGCCGAACTTGGGCATGAACACGCGGATCTCATTCCCTTTCTCCAGAAAACCCTGGGGCAACTTGCGGGCGATCTTCGACATTCCTGTTCCATCCGTGAAGGGGTGGATGTACTGGGAAACGGTGAGGATCTTCGCGTTTTTCAAGCTCATGTTCGGAAAACTTGGATTGGAACCACAAAAGTATAGACAAATTCCGCGATTTTCAAGCCTAACCGTAGTTTGGCCCTCTTTCATAGGCTCTTTTGGAAGTCCTCGCACACCCCCCACAGGCCGCCACCTGGTCCGCTGAACAGCGGCGTGGGGGCCGCCGCATCGGCTTTGTACCCACCATGGGTGCGTTGCATGCCGGGCATATCGCCTTGGTCCATGCCGCACGTGAACACTGCGACCGGGTGGTGGCCAGCATCTTCGTGAACCCGCTCCAGTTCAATGACAAAAAGGACCTCTTGCACTACCCCCGCCGCCCACTGGAGGACCGGCACATGCTTCAAGAGGCAGGTTGCGATCTGTTGTTCATTCCGGGGGCCGAGGACTTGTTCGCGGAGTTCACCCC
>CALMYC010000020.1 GCA_937873385.1 uncultured Flavobacteriales bacterium
GATCGGTACCTGGCAAGGGCAGCCGAACCGGTTCGGCACCGGGCGAAAGGACCAAGGCGTCGTAGCGCTCGGTCGACAAGGCTCCGGACTGGACATTGCGAATTTCGACTGTCTGCTGCTTGCGATCGATCCTCTCCACCGATTGCCGTGTGCGGACTTCGATGCGGAACATGTCGCGGAATTGCTCCGGTGTGACGAGGAGGAGCTTCTGCCGCGCCTTGATCACGCCGCCGACGATCACACATTATTCCGCCCAGCCCGCTACCCGGTCAGTGCCAATGCCGACAAACGGCGGGGTGGTTGATAGCCTCGATTTCGGTTTCCTGATCGCTGATCAAGCGCAGGACCTTGAGGTCTTCCTTACACCGGTGTATGAGTTCAGGCCGGGATTCCAGGCCCTGTACCATGTGCTCTGCCGGAACACGGGTACCAGTTCCATGGACGCCGAATTGGTATTGACACTGGACGACAGCCTGACCTTCGACTCCGCCTCGGTGGCACCTTCCACGGTCAACGGCCATACTTTGACGTGGGCACTGGGCACCATGTTTCCGTTGCAAAATGCGGAATTCCGGATCTTCTGCACCCCGGTTGACAGCTTGTCGCTCGGCAGCCATGTCCACACATCAGCATTGATCAATCCTGTTAGCGGGGACAACACGCCCGGGAACAACATCTCCATTTCCGACAACGAAGTGGTTGGCTCATGGGACCCGAACGACATACGGGTGGAACCCGCCACCATTTACAATGACGAACTGGATAGTGCCGTACTGGACTACGTGATCCGTTTCCAGAATACGGGCACTGCGGATGCGATCAACATCGCGGTGGAGGACATCATTCCCGCGAATGCAGAGGCATTGAGCTTTGAACTTCTCGCCGCGTCCCACCCCATGGCCGTGGAGTACTATGCCTTTGCCCGCAAGCTCCGCTTTCAGTTCGCCGGAATTCATCTTCCGGACAGCACGACGGACGAGGTTGGCAGCCACGGCTTCATCCGGTACCGAATGCGGCCACTTGCAGGCTTGGTCGTTGGCGACACCATCACCAATGGCGCATCGATCTTTTTCGACCATAATCCGGCAGTCCTTACCAATCAGGCCATCACGATCGTGGAAACCCCGACCGGCCTTGCCGAAGGAACATCCGTGGGTTCAACGGGCACCCTTGCAGCCTATCCCAACCCTTCCAGCGGACAATTACTGCTTCGTTACGAAGCTGGCCTATCAGGCGCAACCGCCATGGTGTTCGATGCCCTGGGCCGATCAGTTGCCGACATCCCGTTGACCGCCGAGTCCCAGCAACTGGACATCACCATGCTGAAAGGGGGACTCTACCACATTGCAGTACGGCGCGAAGGTCAAATTCTTGGCCGGACTGTAGTTGTGAAATTGTAGCATTCCATCGGTATTCATCCTCCTCACTAGCGCGAGCGCCGCGTGCTGGAATTGAGCGCAGGGTCGCTCGTGCCTTTGTGCTGTACTAGGGCCAGCGCAACGCCCCCATCTCCTTCCAATGAAGAAGTAAGCTGGGTTGAGGCCCGTTTCCACAGCACAGCTGCCTTCCTGAACCAACCCCCCATACAGGTGTACCGCAACGCATGAACCCCGACCTTTGGCATGCTTCTTCCTTTCCGCCCGGTCCTCAACCCCGTTGGATGCAGTACGCACAAAAGATCCTCTTAGCCGCCGCCGCCACACTTACAGTGGTGGTGGGCTGTGCCTCTATCAAGAAAAATCCCCTTATGGCCACTGCCAAGCAAGACCCCGCCTGGGCCACCATCGATTCCTTGAGCAACATCGGCCAATACGCGGGGGCCCTCACCGCCACGGAGGCACTGTTGGCGCAAGCGCAAGCCAAACAGGACTGGCGCACGGAGTTCCGCGCGTGGATGTACAAGGGCCGCTTCATGCAATACACCGGCGCGGAGCGGAAGGAGGTGATTGCCGCCTTGGAAGCACGCGCGACCACGGCGGAAACGCCGCTGAAGCAACTGCTGCACAGCGTGGTGGCGGAGCAGTGGTGGGGTTACTACCAGCAGGATCGCTGGCGCATCATGGACCGCACCAACCTCGCCGAAGCCACCGACGACCCCGACACGTGGGACCAGGCCACATTTATGCGGAAGGTGATCCGGGAATTCACCGCCTCGCTTTCGCCCGCCGATGGATTGAGCGCGATTCCGGCAGGTGAATTGGCCCCGCTGCTGGAACCGAAGGATGCCGACCTCAACCTGCGGCCCACCCTGCTCGACCTCCTCGCCCACCGCGCGCTGGAGGTGTTCCGCAACAGCGAAACACGCCTGGCCGAACATGCCGGGCGTTTCCAGCTCAACGACCCGCAAGCCTTTGCCGCACCTGCGGAATTTGCTTCCAAGGCCCTCACTTCCACCGACAGCACCGCGTGGCATTGGCAGGCCATGCAACTCTACAAGCGGCTCACCGCATTGCACCTGCACGATGCCGCCCCCGAAGCCCTCTCCGTGCTCACCTTGGAGCGCTTGGAATTTGTGCACGAGAACAGCAGCCTGCCCGAAAAGGACAGCCTGTACGTGAACGCGCTGCAAGCCTTGCACACCAGCTTGCCCATGGGCGAAGCCCGCGCGGAAGTGCACGTGGCCATCGCGCAATGGCATGCCGACCTGGGCACGCAGTTCCGGCGCCTGGCGCCGGACAGCGCGTGGAAGTGGGAGAAGAAGACCGCTGCCGGGATCTGCACGGAAGTGATCGCGCAGGCACAAGCCCCCTTCGCCGTGAAGAAGGCCGCCGCACTGTTGGCGCAGTTGCAACAACCCTCACTGGACATCACCACTGAGCAGGCCGTGCTGCCCGATGCGCCCTTCAAGCTGGCGGTGACCTACGCCAATGTGAAGCACCTGTGGCTGCGCGTGGTGAAGGACGACAACGCGGATGCGAACAACCGCCGCTACCGCGACCAGGAATCGTTGAAACGATTGCTGCGCGCGGCCCCGCTGCGTGAATGGTCCGTGCAGCTGCCCGATGATGGCGACCTCAATGCGCACCTCACCGAGCTGGCGGCGGAGGCGCTGCCATTGGGCACGTACAACATCCTTGCATCCAACAACAAGGATTTCACGGACAGCTCATTGATCGCCGTGACTTCCGTGCAGGCCACCCGGCTGGCCCTGGCCGAACGGCAGCAGCCCGGGCGCACAGCTGAAGTCCTGGTGACGGACCGCAACACCGGCCAGCCACAACAGGGCGCCACGGCCCTGCTGGCCCGTCAAGAATACCAGGGCGGTGCATGGCGGTTCCGCACCATTGGCACAACCACCACCGATGCGGGAGGCCTGGCGCAAGTGGCCTTGCCCAAGGAGGATCAGGCGCAGCTCCGCTGGACCATCACCCAGGGCAAGGACCGCATCACCTCCGGCGGCAGCTACTTCTGGAACTATGGAGAGGGCGGAGCCTCCGACAGCCTGCGCACCTTCCTCTTCACCGACCGCGCCATTTACCGCCCCGGCCAGCCCGTGCTGTTCAAGGGCATCGTAACGGTGAAGCGCGGCAAGACCACGGAAGTGAAAACGGGCTACAGCACAGTGGTGAAATTCTTCGATGTGAACCACCAGCCCATCGATTCCCTGCAGTTGAAGACCGATGCCTACGGATCCTTCCACGGACAGTTCACCGCACCCGAGGCCACGCTCACCGGCAGCATGCGCATCGAGGAAGCCAACGGCAGCCAAAGCATCCAAGTGGAGGAATACAAGCGGCCCACGTTTGAAGTGTTGTTCCCCAAGAGCGATACGGTTACGGCTGCGCCGAAGTTGAACGCCATGGCCACCGTGCAGGGCCAGGCGAAGAGCTACGCGGGCGTGCCCTTGGACGGCGCAACCGTGCAATGGACCGTGCGCCGCGCAGCCCGCATGCCCTGGTGGTGCGGCGCGTATTGGAGGTCATTCATCCCTTGGGGGCAACCCACTGAAGTGGCTAATGGCACTGCGGAAACAGACGGCTCCGGCAACTTCAGCATCAGCTTCCTCGCACAAGCGGACAAGTCGATTTCGCTCAAGGCCGACCCCACGTTCACCTTCACCGTGGAAGCCAGCATCACGGACGTGAACGGCGAAACGCAGAGCGGCACCACCAGCCTGTCCGTGGGTTACCGCAGCATCGACATCGCGCTGAACGTGGGCGATGGCCTGGATCGCAGCGCCGTGGACAGCCTGCAACTGAACGTGCAGGACTTGAACGGAAACGTGCTCGATGTGCCGATGGACGTGCGCATCACGCGGTTGCAAACGCCCGCCGTTCCCCTGCGCGACCGCCTGTGGGAACAGCCCGATGTGTTCGTGATCATGCCGCGGCAACACGCGGAATTGTTTCCGCAGGACGTGTACCGCGATGAGAACGATCCGCTCACGTGGCCCAAGGAATCCCAGGTGTTGGAGCGGAAGCAATGGAGCGCGGACGGAAAGAAACTTGTCTTGACCGGCATCGCAACGTGGGAAGTAGGCAGTTACTTGATCGAGGCCAACGCCAAGGATGCCGACGGCAGGGAGGTAAAGGTGCGGAAGGTGGTTTCGGTCTACGATCCCTCCGTGCAGCACACCGGCTTTGTGAACGAGGCCTTCCAGGTGGAAGCGGTGAAGGCCAAGGCGGAACCGGGTGCCAAGGCGGAACTGTTGCTGAGCAGCGCGCTGCCGGAGGCGCACATCCTGATGGAAGTGGAGCGCGAGGGCAAGATCGCCGTGCGCCGCTGGTTCACCCTGAAGGCCGGGCAACAGTTGATCGACCTGCCCGTCCAGGAAGCGGACCGTGGCGGCTTCACCGTGCATTTCATCAGCGCCGAGCGCGGCCTTTCGCACAAGCAGGACATGTACATTGAAGTGCCTTGGAGCAACAAGGAACTGCGCATGGAATGGATGACCTTCCGCGACAAGCTGCTGCCCGGCGCCCATGAGGAGTGGCGGCTGAAGATCACCGGTCCAAAGGGGGGAAAGGTGGCCGCGCAACTGCTGGCCGGCATGTACGATGCCTCGCTCGACCACTTTGTACCGCACGGCTGGGACATGGCCATCTGGCCAACCAATGCCTCGCAATTGGGCTGGGGCATGGCCACGCCTTTTGGCACGGACGGCAGCATCACCTACGGGCAGCACCCCATGCCCAACGATACCGTCCACATCCTTCCCGAACTGAACCTCTTCGGTTTTGGCGTGCGATACGGACGTGGGGGGATCGCAACCGGAAAGATGCGGGCAATGGCTGATGATGCCGTCATGTTCGCACCCGCCCAAGGCAATATCGTTCAGGCCGAGACATTGGACCTGGCGGAAACAGGAGCCGACAAAAGGCTGGAAGCAAAGCCCGAGGTGACCGCACCAAACACGGAGCAGCCCGCCACCCGCACCGACTTCCGTGAAACGGCCTTCTTCTTCCCCGACCTGCTCACCGACAAGGACGGCAGCGTGATCCTGAAGTTCACCATGCCCGATGCGCTCACCCGCTGGAAACTGCTCGGCCTGGCCCACACCACCGACCTGAAGACCGCGCGGTTCACCAAGGAAGTGATCACGCAGAAACCCTTGATGGTAACACCCAACCTGCCGCGCTTCCTGCGGGTAGGGGACCGGATCACGCTCACCAGCAAGGTGAATGTGCTCGGTCATGCAGGGTCCGCTTCGCGTGACCCTGCACTGACCGGAGGGGTCCGCGCAGGGTCACGCGAAGCGGATCCTAAGGCAGGGCCCCTGAATGGCACCGCCACCCTCGAGCTCTTCGATCCCTTCACCAACGAAGCCATCAACCGACAATTCAACCTGCTACAGAACACGCGGCCCTTCACTGCGGGCCCGGGCGCCAGTGCCATGGTGGCATGGGACCTCACCGTGCCGGAAGGCATCAGTGCGGTGGCCATGCGCATCAGCGCCAAAGCGGGCACCTTCACCGACGCCGAGCAACGCCCGTTGCCCATCCTCACCGACCGCGTGCTGGTGACCGAAAGCCTGCCGCTGCCCATCAGCAAGGCGGGCACGAAGACCTTCACGCTGGAGAAGCTGAAGAACAATGCGAGCCCTACGCTCCGCAACCATAGCCTCAAACTGGAGTTCACGCCAAACCCCGCGTGGTACGCCGTGCAGGCGTTGCCCTACCTGATGGAGTACCCCCACCAGTGCAGCGAGCAGGTCTTCAGCCGCCTTTATGCCAACAGCCTCGCCGCGCACATCGTGGACGAGCGACCGAAGATCAAGGAAGTATTTGCACAATGGCGTGCGAAAGGAGCGGGAAATGAAGAAGCGTTTCTGAGCAAGCTGGAGCAGAACAGCGAGCTCAAGAACATCGTCCTCGCGGAAACGCCGTGGGTATTGAACGCCCGCAACGAAAGCGAAAGCAGGCAGCGCATCGCCCTCCTGTTTGACATGCAGCGCATGGCCGCCGAGCGCGGCAAGGCCTTGAAGCAACTGCGCGATGCACAGCTCGGCAACGGCGCATGGCCGTGGTTCAGCGGCATGCAGCCCTCGCGCTGGGTCACCCAGGGCATCGTGGCCGGCTTCGGCCATTTGGAAAAACTCGGTGCCGCGGACCTTCGCCCCGATGGGCAAACGCAGCAGATGCTCAAGCAGGCGGTACAATGGTTGGACAATGACGTGGAGGCCGACTACAAGCGCCTGCTGAAGGAGACCACCAAGGAACAGCGGGACAAGTACGGGCCGGGCCACGACGTGGTGCAATACCTCTATGCGCGCAGCTTCTTCCCGCGCTGGGCCATCACCGGCGGCACCAGCACCGCCGTGAGCTTCTACAAGGAACGCTTGGCCGCCACCTGGTTGCAGTTCGGCCTGCAGGAACAGGCCATGATCGCACTGGCCTTGCATCGCCTCGGTGATGAGGCCACCGCGCAGCTCATCATGAAGTCCTTGGGTGAACGCGCCACGCGCAGCGAAGAGCTCGGCATGTACTGGAAGAACTTCAACGCCGGCTACTACTGGTGGGACTTCCCCACGGAAACACATGCACTGCTCATCGAAGCCTTCCACGAAGTGGCCCGGAACGAACAGGCCGTGAACGAGCTGCGCCTCCACCTGCTGAAGCTGAAGCAGACCACCGACTGGAAGACCACCAAGGCCACGGCCGAAGCCTGCTACGCGCTGCTGCTGACCGGCGACGACTGGCTGGAACCCGCCGCACCGCCCGTGATCACCGTGGGGAAAGAGCTTGTGGTGGCGGACAAGCAGGAAGCCGGCACGGGCTACTTCACCAAGACCTGGGCCGCGGATGCCATCCGGCCTGCCATGGGCCAGATCACCGTGGCCACCACCACCGACCGCGCTGCCTGGGGCGCACTCTATTGGCAGTACTTCGAGCAGATGGACAAGGTCACTTCCGCTGAAAGCCCGTTCAGCATCAAGAAGCAAGTGCTCTTGCATGAAGCCACGGATGCGGGCGCGCAATTGGTCGCGTTGGACAAGTCGCGAGCGCTCAAGCCCGGCGACAAGCTCACCGTCCGCATCGAGCTGCGCAGCGACCGCGACATGGACTACGTGCATTTGAAGGACCTGCGCGCATCGGGCTTGGAGCCGACAGAAACGTTGAGCGGATACAAGTACCAAGGCGGGCTCGGCTACTACCAAAGCACCCGCGATGCCGCCACGGACTTCTTCTTCGACCACATCCGCGCCGGCACCTACGTGTTCCAGTACGACCTGCGCGTGGCGCATGCGGGCGACTTCAGCAACGGCATCACCACGGCGATGTGCATGTACGCGCCGGAATTCGCGGCGCACAGCGAAGGGATGAGGGTCAAAGTGGGGAAGTAAGCCCGGACCCGCACATGCATGGAACCCGCTGGAAGGCCAAGCTCGACAGGAACGCCCGGCCCACTCCCGAAGAACGCTGCTACTTTCGCGGAATGAAGCCGCTCATTCTCCTTCCCGCTGTTTCCCTTGCCCTGCTGATGTTCTCATGCGGAGACGGCAAGGCGGACGCCGTGAAACGGATGGCCGAAGTGGCGGACAGCCTGAAGGCTGCCAACACCATTGACTTGGCGGAGCACCACCTGCCCCTGGTCGTGCATGTGCCCGTGGGCATGCCCCCGGCCTCGGTGGTTTGGAAAGATGAAGCGGGCAAGCTATCCGTGAAGGCCGGGGACCACTTTGCCCTGGAGATCCACGAGGCCCCGGCGGACATGCAACGGCTGAAGGACGACCTGGACCGCGACCTGTTGCAGAAGAACACCATCCTGGAGGAAACCCCGGACCTGTTGATCTACCGCAGCGAATTTCCGGATGACAGCACCCTGGTATTTTTCCATTTCCACCAGTTTGTGAACACGGCCGGCCGCTCCTTCATCATTGATGATGAGGATAACGGCGATGCATTCACCCGGGAAGACGTGCAGCGCATGGCCAAGTCCGTTCAAGCCAAGGAACCTGCTTGATTTCAAGGACATGGGAAGTTCATGGGAAAGGGAATTCTGTATATTTCGGCCCCTATACCCACCGCGATGCTGAAGTTTCGACCATTGATCCTGGTAAGTGCCCTCCTTTTCGGACTGTACGCACAAGCCGGCACCATCGTCCTTGACGGCAACTACCAAGGCAAGAACATCTTCGTTCAAAACCCCTTCTCCGAGGCAGGCGTGGGATTCTGCGTGTACCAGGTCACCGTGAACGACAAGGTGAGCACGGACGAGATCAACTCCAGCGCCTTCGAGGTCGATCTGTCCAACTTCAACCTGAAGGTGGGCGACAAGGTGACCATCAAGATCATGCACAAGGACGGCTGTACGCCCAAGGTGCTGAACCCTGAAGTACTCAAGCCGAAAAGCACGTTCGACATCGTGAAACAATCCGTTTCCAACGACGGCACATACTCGTGGACCACCACGAATGAAACAGGGGAGCTGCCGTACATCGTGCAGGAAAAGCGTTGGAACAAATGGATCCGGGTGGGTGAAGTCCAGGGCTCGGGAACGCCAGGTGAGCACACCTATTCCTTCAAAGTAGTGCCGCACAGCGGTGAGAACACCTACCGGGTGAAGCAAAGCGACCTTTCCAAGCGCTCACGCTTCAGCGAAAATGTCACCTATACGGACCCGGCAGTGGCTGCCGTAACCTGGACCTATGTGAAGGGCAAGGCCAGCAAGATCCAATTGAGCAGCATGAGCCTCTATGAGATCTATGACCAGTTCGGCAACATTGTCAAGCGCGGTTACGCCACGGAAATCGATGTGACCGACCTGAAGAAGGGCCTGTACTATTTGAATTACGACAACAAGATGGGCGAAACGTTCATCAAGCGTTGAACGGGCACAGGCACTATGGAAAGCCCTGCTTCGGCGGGGCTTTTTACTTTGCAGGAGACGGTGGGGGCGGTGCCGGTGAGGAGGTGTCGAAGTACCTTTCCGGCATGATCCGCATTGAACACATCGGCATTGCCGTGAAGGACCTTGAAGGCGCCGAGGCGCTTTATGCAAAACTCCTCGGCAGCCCGTCCTACAAACGGGAGGAAGTAGCCAGTGAAGGAGTGGTCACCTCCTTCTTTCAGGTAGGGCCGAATAAGATTGAATTGCTGGAAAGTACCCGTCCGGACGGACCCATCGCCAAGGCCATTGAAAAACGCGGAGAAGGCTTCCATCACATCGCCTTTGAAGTGGAGGACATTCGTGCCGAAATGAAGCGCCTGAAGGCTGAAGGCTTCACTTTGCTGAACGAAGAACCCAAGCACGGGGCGGACAACAAGCTGGTTTGCTTTGTCCATCCGAAAAGCGCAAACGGCGTACTGGTGGAACTGTGCCAGGAAATCCGCTGAACACCATGGCCACAAGCAAGGAAACCGCTGCTTACATCCTCGACCAATTAGGCCGACCTGAACACTTCAGTGTAAAGCCGATGTTCGGCGAGTTTGCCATTTATGCCGACGGCAAGACCGTGGGCTTTATCTGCGACGACCAGCTACTGCTCAAGATCATGCCCGAAAACGCGCAGCTCGAAAAGCGGTGCGAGCGGGCCCCGGCATACCCCGGTTCCAAGGACTATTACCTGGTGCCCGAGGACATGATCACCGGCGACCACAAACTGCGGGAATTGATGCTGCACATGGCAGAGGCACTTCCTCTGCCAAAAGCCAAGCGGAAGAAATCACGGGGATGACCGGACGTTGATCAGCGTAGCTTGGCGTGATGAGCACCGGTCATTCCAGGGCAAGCGCACCCAAATGTCGATCCCGTAAGCCCTGTGTAAATTGATGTGCAACAGGCAACGGAAATGACCGTAGTTGCTCAGTGATCACCCCGCGGATCCGCTCGGGGCAGTTCACCCATGCACGCAGCCCACAACCGGATACCGCCCTGAGCGGGTCCGAAGGGCCGACCTTATGGATTTGGGCTGCCACATGATGCATGGGATATCCCGAACGTGGCGGGATCAGTCCACTTGGTCCTGTCCCCCATAGGGTGGTTTTACTACCTTGCCTGCATGCTTGAACAAATGCCCACCGCTGCGTGGCGCTTCCATGCCATTGCCCTCGGCTGTCTCCTGGCCATTCATTCCCAGGCCCAATTGGCCAATGGCCTGATCGCCTACTATCCGTTCAACAATGGCAATACCGCCAATCAGGCGCCAACCTCCTTTTCCACGTTGTTCGCCCAGCAAACCAGCGCCACCGCAAACGCCTCCGGCGTGGCCAACCAAGCACTTGCCTTCAGCGGCAACGCCCCGCAGCTGTGGGTGAATGCCGCCGGACTGATCGATTTCGGCCTGACCACGAGCTTCTCCTTCGTCACGGATTTCAGGTCCACTTCATCGGCCACACAGAATTTCTTCCGGGACCTGTTGACCAATGGGCACGGTTGGCGCATTGGTTTCTACAACAGCACCGGCCATGTTTCCTTTCAAACCGGCTCCGGTGCATCGGCGGTCAATATCCGCACCAATGCGCTGTTCAATGACGGTGCATGGCACCAGGTGGCCCTGCTGGTGGACAAGGTGAACCTCCAAGTGCGGATCTACGTGGACAATGTCCAGCAGGAATTGGGCGGCACCGTGTGCGGCGTTGATGTCAGTGGGGCGGTGGCGGACATCAGCGGATGCAATTTCAACGCCAATGAGGACAATGACCAGCTCACCACTTTTGGGGAAGACCTGGTCGGGGCCTTGGACGAGATCCGACTGTATGGCCGGTTGCTGACCGTTGATGAAGTGGCGGCTGCCCACGCGTTGAGCTTTGGCGGAACAAGTGGCATCCACTTCCTGGAAGAGAGCACGATCACCGGCCGGTTCGATGCCGCACGCGGTGTTTTGCACCTGGCCGGACTGGACCCTGTCGGCAGCAATGTGCTCCAGGTGCTCGGCGCGGATGGCCGTGTGGTATCCGGCAGAAACGTGGAGGGCGCCGAAGCGTTCATCCCGCTGCAAGGTTTGGGAGCGGGAGCTTACCTGGTAACCGTGGGATCAGCCCGGGGACGGTGGTCTTCCAAATTTGTGTTGACGCAATGACCGGTCCACCGCTGGCTCAGGCCGCCTGATCCAAGGATCACAGGGCCAACCGTTTGGCCAATGCCACCACATCCTCTCCCTCCAGTTCCAAGTGGACCGCGTGCAAACCGGCCTTGCGCGCGCCTTCCACGTGCTGGGTGCTGTCGTCGATAAAAAGCGTGGTGGAGGGGTCCGCCCCGTGCCGTTGCAGCACATGGTGGAAGGCCGAAGCGTCCGGTTTGCGCAAGCCGATCTCACAACTGTAGTACCCGCCGTGGAACAGGCCCTTGAAATCGCCGATCCCGTTCTCACGCGCAACGACGGCCTCAAAGGCAGGAACATGGATGGCGTTGGTGTTGCTGAGCAGCAGCACCTGATAGCGCTCCTTCAGGCGCTTCACCAGATCGATGCGCTCCGGCGGAATGCTGCCGAGCATGGCGTTCCAGCAGGCATCGATCTGCGCGTCGGGAAGAGCTGCGCCCAAGATGTCCCGAATGCGTTGGCGGAACTCCGCCGGTGAAATGGTCCCGGTTTCGAAACCATCGAACAGGTGGTCCTGCTTGGCCTTGCTGTAGAGCGCCCCGAAATCCGGAAAGCCCAACCGGGCGAAGGCATTTGCCGCGGCCATGTAGTCCACATCGATGAGCACACCGCCGAGGTCGAGGAGGATGGTATCGTATTGCCCGTGCTGTTGCATGGGGCGCGAAGCTACCGGGAAGGGCGGCATCGGCTACTTTCGCGCCACTTTACCGGGCCTATAGCTCAGCGGTCAGAGCAGCGGACTCATAATCCGTTGGTCGCAGGTTCAAATCCTGCTGGGCCCACTGATCTGAAGAACCACGGATGGACGCGGATAAACACGGATGCGTTTTCGCAAATGAATTGGATTCCGCGGGTGCCAGTGGTTTGCATTCCAAATTGATGTCGGCGATCATGCAGCACCTATCGGCATGAGGAAAACCATTGTCACTGGAGGCGCCGGTTTCATCGGCTCGCACACGTGGGTGGAATTGTTGGCGTCCGGTTTCGAACCCATCATCGTGGACGACCTGCGCAACAGCGAAGAACGCGTACTGGGTGGACTGGAGCAGATCACCGGCCGCAAGCCTGCGATCCACCGGGTCGATTGCACGGATTTCGCTGCATTGGACCAAGTTCTCGCGGCAGAGAAACCCGACAGCGTGATCCACTTTGCGGCGGACAAGGCCGTGGGTGAAAGCGTGCGCGACCCCTTGAAGTATTACCACAACAACATCGGCTCATTGGCCACCTTGCTCCGCGCAATGGCCAAGCATGGCGTGGGGGACCTGGTGTTCTCCTCCTCCTGCACGGTGTACGGCGAGGGCGACAAACTGCCCGTGACCGAAGATTCACCCACCGGGGCGGCGGCTTCACCTTACGGCTACACCAAGGTGGTGTGCGAGCAAATGCTGCGCGACGCCTCCATCGCGGACCCGGCGTTGCGCGTGGTGATGCTGCGCTATTTCAACCCGATCGGAGCACACCCATCCGCGCATATCGGCGAGCTGCCCATCGGGGTGCCGAACAACCTGGTGCCCTTCATCACGCAGGCCGCAGCCGGGCTGCGCGACAAGCTCACGGTCTTCGGAAACGACTACCCCACGCGCGACGGCAGCTGCATCCGTGATTACATCCACGTGGTTGACCTGGCCAAGGCGCATGTACTTGCGCTGCAGTGGATCGCGAAACAGCAGGCCCCGCTTTGCGAAGTGTTCAACCTCGGCACCGGGCAGGGCAACACCGTGCTCGAAGCCGTACACACCTTCGAGGACGTGAATGGCGTGAAGGTGCCGTATGTGATCGGGCCGCGCCGCGCCGGTGATGTGGTGGCGATGTATGCCGATACCGCGAAGAGCCTGAACGTGTTGGGCTGGCGCACGGAACTCACGCTGGCGGACGCCCTGCGCGACGCGTGGCGCTGGCAGTTGGCGTTGGGGTGATCGGTGTTCGGCCTGGCCTTGCGTCATTCGGCGAATTGTTGCGAACACCGCTCGCCCAACATGGGACACTCAGTAATAAATGCCGAATGCAATGCACGTGAAGGTGACCACTGCACCCAATGCGGCAGCTGTGTAGATCTGCGCAGGCGTATGGTCGGTGACCAACAACCGCGCAGTGCCCAGTGCACCGGTTATCAGGAACAACCAAGGCAAGTAACTTGCCTGCGCCCCATGAAGCAGCCATAGGCCGAGGCACATGCCCACCAGGCCGCCAACCCCCACCATGTGCAGGCTGATCTTCCAGCGCATGTTGATCAGCAGAACGGCTGCGAGGTTCAAGATGATGCTTGTGAACAAGGCCAGCATGGCCGGGTGGATGGGTGTTCTCCGCAGGATGTAGTACACCATGCAGAAGTAGATCAGCGTGAGCAGGAAGGGCAATGTGCGCTCCTTGCGCGCCGGCACGGAGAGCGCGCTGATGGCACCGCTGCGCCACAACATGAACATACTGGAGACCGGGAACAGCGCGGTCATCACGAACACCATGCCCATGATGGTCCATTGGCCGCGGGCTGTAAAGGCAAAGGCGAGATGCAGGTCGGTGTGGAAAGCGATGAGCAATGCCAAGGTGGGCATCCACAAGGGATGCAACAAGAGGGAGAGCACGTGGGCCGCCTTCCGCATGCGGTTGTTCAGAGTTCCTTGCGCAGGCGCGCCACCGGCAATTGGAGCTGTTCGCGGTACTTGGCCACGGTGCGCCGCGCAATGTTGTAGCCCTTGCCGCGCAGCAGGGCGGTCAGTTCGTCATCCGTAAGCGGGTTCCGCTTGTCTTCCTCCCCGATCGCTTCCTCCAGGATCTTCTTCACCTCGCGGGTGCTCACTTCCTCGCCACTGTCGGTGGTCAAGCTTTCGCTGAAGAAAAATTTCAGCAGGTAGGTACCGTGGTCGGTCTGCACGTATTTGCTGTTGGCCACGCGGCTCACGGTGCTGATGTCCATGCCCACCTTCTCGGCAATGTCCTTGAGGATCATCGGCTTCATTTTGGTCTCATCTCCGGTGAGGAAGAACTCCTTCTGGTGCTCCATGATGGCCTCCATGGTGACCAGCAGGGTGTTCTGGCGCTGTTTGATGGCGTCGATGAACCACTTGGCGGAATCCAGCTTCTGCTTAATGAAGACCAGTGCATCCTTGGCCTTCGGGTCTTTCTTGTTGCGCTGGTACTCCTTGATCATGTCGCGGTACTGGCGGCTGATGCGGAGTTCAGGGGCATTGCGTCCGTTGAGCGAAAGTTCCAGTTGCCCGTCCACCGCCGTGATGGCAAAGTCCGGCACGATGGCTTGAGCGGGGCGCGACGCATCCCGGGCCGTGTTTCCCGGTTTCGGATTGAGGCGGACGATCACGTCAATGGCATCGCGGAGCGCATCCTCGTCGATCTCCAGGCGCTCCATGATCCGGTCATAATGCTTCTTGGTGAAGGCATCAAAATGTTCACCCACGATGGCCTTGGCGGTGATCACATCAACGGCATTGGGCAGGCGGTCCAACTGCAGGAGCAGGCATTCCCGCAGGTCGCGTGCGGCCACGCCGGCGGGGTCCAGGGCCTGGACTTCCTTCAGCACCTTGCCCAGCTCCGTCACATCCGTCATGATGTTCGCGGTAAAGGCCAGGTCGTTCACGATCTGGTCCAGGCCACGGCGCAGGTAGCCGTCCTCATCGAGGTTGCCGATCAGGTGTTCGCCGAGCTGCTCCATGCGTTCGTCCACATCGCGCAGGGCAAATTGGGATTGCAGCGCCTCCTGAAAGGTGGCACCAACAGCCAACGGGATCTCACGCTGCTCGTCATCGGCCCCCTCATTGCGGGCGCTCAACTTATAGTCCGGCGTGTCGTCGTCGTCGAAGTAGTCCGTGAGGTCGAACTCGTCGTTGCTGCTTTCCGGCTCATCCTCATTTTCCTCGATGGCCTGCTCCTCGGTGGGGATCGGCTCGTCATCGTGGTCCTCCCCTTCCTCCAAGGCCGGGTTCTCCTCCATCTCCTGCTTGATCCGCTGCTCCAGTTCCACGGTGGGCACTTGCAGCAATTTCATCAACTGGATCTGCTGGGGGCTGAGCTTTTGCTGGAGCTTTTGGGAGAGGTATTGCTTGAGCATGGCAAGGGCGCGCGAACGGCTTGTCGGTGTGCGAAGGTACCGCCCAGGCCGTGGATACAGGCGGAACCGCAGGTTGCCCTCGGTTTGGAAAGGCCTTTTCCCGATTTGGCGGCGGTTGCATAGTTCGTACCTTTGCGGACCTCTATTTAGACACTTTCTAAATGGAAATAGACCATGATCAAGGTGAGCAACACGGCCAAGCAGGAATTCACCAAACTGCTCGGACAGGAGGGCCGCGGTCCACAGCATTTCGTCCGGGTTGGCGTGAAAGGCGGCGGATGCAGCGGGCTGTCCTATGACCTGGTCTTTGATGACCAGTTTCGCGAAGGCGACAAGGCCTTTGAGGACAATGGCGTAAAGGTGGTGGTGGACAAAAAGAGCCTGCTCTACCTGCTGGGCACCACGCTGGACTTCAGCGGGGGCCTGAACGGCAAGGGCTTCCAGTTCATCAATCCCAATGCAAGCCGGACCTGCGGGTGCGGGGAGAGCTTCAGTATCTGAGTTCACCACGGAGGCACGGGGAACACGGAGGAAATTCAAATGGAAAAACCCACACGAGCAGCACGGTTGAACAGGGAATTCACATTCTCCGTGGCCTCTGTGCCCCTGTGGTGAAGTATGCATGGCACAGGACAGCAACGATATCCTTCACGAGGTAGCCAACAAGGAATACGAGTACGGCTTCGTCACCAACATCGAGAGCGAGCTGGCGCCGAAGGGCTTGAACGAGGATACCGTCCGCTTCATCAGTGCGAAGAAGAACGAGCCGGCATGGCTGCTGGAATGGCGCTTGGAGGCTTTTCGGGGCTGGTTGAAAATGACGGAGCCGACCTGGGCGTTGCTCCAGTACCCGGAGATCGACTTCCAGGATGCGCACTACTTCAGCGCCCCGAAGAAGAAGCCCACCCTCAACAGCCTCGACGAGGCCGACCCTGAACTGGTCAAAACATTTGAGAAACTGGGCATCTCCCTGCAGGAGCAGAAGCGGTTGGCCGGTGTGGCGGTTGACGTGGTGTTCGACAGCGTGAGCGTGAAGACCACCTTCCAGGACACGCTCAGGGAAAAGGGGATCATCTTCAGCAGCTTCAGCGATGCGGTGCAGAACCACCCGGACCTGGTGCGCAAATACCTGGGCAGCGTGGTGCCGCGCACGGACAACTTCTACGCCGCGCTGAACAGCGCCGTCTTCAGCGACGGCAGCTTCTGCTACATCCCGCCGGGTGTGCGCTGCCCGATGGAACTGAGCACTTATTTCCGCATGAACTCCGCCAATACCGGGCAGTTCGAGCGCACCTTGCTGATCGCCGACGAGGGCAGTTACGTGAGCTACCTGGAAGGCTGCACGGCACCCATGCGCGACGAGAACCAGTTGCATGCAGCCGTGGTGGAACTGGTGGCCATGAAGGATGCCGAGCTGAAATACAGCACGGTGCAGAACTGGTACCCCGGCGATGAGCACGGCAAGGGCGGCGTGTACAATTTCGTCACCAAGCGCGGCATTTGCCTGGGTGAACGCGCCAAGATCAGCTGGACGCAAGTGGAAACCGGGAGCGCCATCACCTGGAAGTACCCGAGCTGCGTGCTGAAGGGCGACAACAGCGTGGGTGAATTCTACAGCGTGGCCCTCACCAAGCACCACCAACAAGCCGACACGGGCACCAAGATGACCCACATCGGCAAGGGCACCAAAAGCACCATCGTCAGCAAGGGCATCAGTGCCGGCCAAAGCAACAACAGTTACCGCGGCCTGGTGAAGATCGGCAAGGGCGCGAAGGGCGCACGCAACTACAGCCAGTGTGATTCACTGTTGCTGGGCGACCGATGCGGCGCACACACCTTCCCCTACATCGAAAGCGAGAACCCGAATGCCATGGTGGAACACGAAGCCACCACGAGCAAGATCGGCGAGGACCAGCTGTTCTACCTTAACCAGCGCGGCATACCTCCGGAAAAGGCCGTGAGCCTGATCGTGAACGGCTACTGCAAGGACGTGCTGAACCAATTGCCCATGGAGTTCGCCGTGGAGGCGCAGAAACTGCTCGCGGTGAGCCTGGAGGGGAGCGTGGGGTGAGAACGCCTGTCTGCCGCAGGTCGAGCGGCGAATTCACTTCGGCACCTCCACCAGTTTCCCCTTTTTGCGGAGCTTTTTGATCGTTCGGCCCTTCGCCTTCAGGAGCGCATTGCCGTGCAACACGATGCGGGAGCCCCCATCCACAGCCAGTTTCGCCTTGCGCTCCAAATCCAGAACGGCACCGGGCATCACGTGCATTTCGGAACCGTTCACCAAATGGATCTTGGATCCACGCTCCAGCACCGCGCGGGCATCAGGCGCCACGGTGAACCGCGTGGGCGGGCTGAACCAGTAGCCGTCAGGGCCCTTTCCTTGCTGGGCCATGCGTGTAGGCGTTCCGGAGCGGTCCAGCTTAAGAACCTTGCCCCGGGCCAACGTAAGGGATGCTCCCTGGTAGCCATGGAGCGGCGGCAACACGATGCTGTCCGCGCACCAGCGCACATCGTTGGAGATGCGTGTATCGCCGCTGCGCACATGCAGCACGATGTCGCCGTTGCCCCGTTGTTCCAGCAGTTCCACGGAAATGCCGTTCAGGTACACGGCACGCGCGTCCGGCGCCTTGCCATGGTTCTGTTCGGTGTTCATGTTGCAGGCCAGGGTAAGCATGTTTGCACTGGATGGATTGGTGCCCATTGCGATGCGGCGGTTTCCCTGCACCGTGAACACCTGCCGCGTACTGCCGAGGTATTGGCCTTCATCGACCATTTTGCCGTTGCGCACCTCCACGCGCGGGGTGATGGCTTCCTTGCGCGTGAGCTTCCCATTGCCGTCCAGGTCGAACAGGGGGAACTCCTGGTCTTGCCATCCGCTCAGCGGATTGGCCCAGGCCTCGTTGATGATGTAGGGTTGGGTGGGTCCCGGCCACAGGCATTTGAATTCGATGGTATCCCCCCGAAGCCGCCTGTCGTAGTTGCCATTGGCCAGCACGGGCCGCAAGTAGTCCGCATGGCCCCCGTAGATGCCTTCACCTTCCTTCTTTTCCTTGTCCACCTGCATCTGCGCATAGATGCCCGGCACGGCAGGCCGCACGCAGCTTTGCTCCTCAAAGTGGAAGTGGTCCATGGAACAGCCGTTGTGCGCTTCCGTTTGATGGTTCTCGAGCCAAAGCCATTGCGGGTACACATCTTCCGGAAGGAAAGGCATTCGGATGCGCAGTGCATCACCCCCGGTTATGAAGTCGCGCAGCACGAAGATGCCGGTGTCCCCGGCCATCGGGTCCAGGTCACCGTTCACCGCATGGCCATCGGGAGCGTGTGCACGGATCCGGAACGGGCTGCCCAGGGGGCCCCAGCCCAGGCGGTCGCGGTCCCATGCACTGCAGGTCAGCAGTGAGCTGTTGGCGGCACCCATCAGGCTCCAACCGCCTTGCACGGCCATGAAATAACCGGTGAACATGGGGGCGTTGCCGCCTCCGCTGTGGAAGTTGTTGCTGCCCAGCAACAAGTGGTTGAACTCGTGTTTCAGGATCTCAAAGGGAAGCCCGTTCATGGCACCGAAACGACTTTGTGTATCACTCGGGTGACCGTACAACAGGCCAGCGCTTCCCGCGTCCGTGCTGCCTTGCCCGTGGGTGAGGCTGCTGTTGCGCAGGATCACCATCACATGGTCATAGCTGTGCGGGTTGTCCGGGGCGTTGCGTTTGGGCATGCCCGGCCTGCCTCCTTCCGTCCACATGTCAAAGTCGGAAACGGAAAGGCCGTGTGCCGTGCGCAACTCACCGAATTTATTGGCACCCTCCCAAGCCATGCCGCTCCAGTCGCGCAAACTGAGCTGGTCGCTTTCGCGGATCGTCACCACGCGGTCGATGTAATCACCCAGCACCGAGAACTGCCCCGCGCTCATGTCCCGGTAATAGCGCGTCACTTTCCCTTTGGGATGGTCCGTCGGGAACGCATCGAAGAGCTGGTCCTTCCAAACGGGCAATTGCCCTTTGGACCATTGGTCCGTGGTTTGTGGCTGGGGGTCCTTGGACGGGTTTTTGTCGTAATCGACCTCGGCGAAGATCACCAGGATGCGGATGGTGCCCCGCGGGCTGAGGTACCAGCCATTGGCGCTGTTGGGAACGGAGGAACTGTCCACCACCGGCTGGCCTTGGGATGAGGCGGTGCCCAGTAAAAGCAGAAGCAGAGGGAGAACCGATCGCATCATGCCGAAGATACGCCTACCCTTTCGGTGCCTTGAACAACGGCACCGTGCTGCACGGCTCGCCGAACATCAGGCTCTTCACCACCGGCAGCAGCTTGGCGGACAGTTCCACGTAAGCGTTCAACGGTACGGGAAGTTTGCTGCAACCCTTCACCACCACGCGTGCGTTGCGCCATGGCTCCACGTCGAGCTGTTGCACGAAGCGGGTGAAGAGGGCACGCTCCAAGGCTTCACCATCGCCTTGTGTCACGAACGCCGCATGCGGTTGCAGCTGCGTGGCGATGAGCATGTAGGCCCACGTGGGGATGATCGCGTCCACGGAGCAATGCACGGAGACGAGCTTTCCGGCGTACTGTGTCCAATCATGGCCCTTCACGAAGGCGCGCAGGTCGGCCTCCTTCACCGCCACCTCCTGCCACAGCAGGGGCTTCAGGTCGAAGATGAAGCGTTCGCCCTGCGGGTACAGTTCTTCCAGGTCAAGGGTGATGAGGCCGCTGGAGGCTACTTTGTTGATGATGGGATCGTCGCTCATTTCATACGGGTCGATCCAATGGATCGACGGTACAGCTTGTTCGTTGAAATTTCTCCGTGTCTTCAGGCATTACGGATTACATGAACCCCAGCTCCAGCTGCGCCGCCTCGCTCATCATGTCCTTGCTCCACGGCGGCTCAAAGGTGAGGTCCACCTTGGCCCCGGTGGCGCCCAAGGTCTCTGCCACCTTCTCCTCCACCTCGCCGGGCAGGGACCCCGCCACTGGACAGGCCGGGCTGGTCAGCGTCATCTTGATGTAAATGCTCGCGTCGTCATTCACGACCACGTCGTAGATCAGGCCCAGCTCATAGATGTCCACGGGGATCTCCGGGTCGTAGATGGTCTTGAGCGTCATGATCACGCGCTCCTCCAGTTGCTTCTTCTCCTCGTTCGTCATTGCACGTCGCCGCAGGTGCGGCTTTGCTGTCTTATGTCCAATGTCCTATGTCCCATGCGACGCACTTCATCTTGAAAACGCGAGCGCGTAGCGTTTCATCTGGTCGATCATGGCGCTCAGTCCGTTGGCGCGGTTGGGGCTGAGGTGTTCACGGAGGCCGATGCGGTCGATGAATTCCGTGGAGGCACCGAGGATCTCCTGCGGCGTGCGGTCGTTGTACACGCGCACGAGCAAGGCCACGATGCCCTTGGTGATCAGCGCATCGCTATCGGCGGTGAAATGGATGGTGCTAGCGTTGTGGGCGTAATTCTGCCCTTCGCCCTTCGGCAGGCTCAGGGTGCTCAGGGCAGCGTCTTGAAGTTCGGCGTGCAGCCATACACGGCTTTGGCATCCGCGCACCAAGTTCTCATCCAGCTTGTGTTCCGGTGCGATCAATGGGAGGTCCCGGCCCTGTTCGATCAGCTGCTCATAGCGGTCCTGCCAATCGCTGAGCATGGCGAACTCGTCCACCACTTCCTGTTGGGCTTGTGCCAATGTGGAGCTCATCCTTTCAACATCTTCACGGCCCTCCCGGTTGCGGCCACCAGCGCATCCACTTCATCGATCGTGTTGAACGGCGCGAAGCTCACCCGCGTGGTGCCGCTTATGCCAAAGCGGTCCATTAATGGTTGCGTGCAGTGGTGGCCCGTACGCACGGCGATGCCCTGCTGGTCCAGCAAGGTGCCGAGGTCGTAGTGGTGAACACCGTCGATCACGATACTGATCACGCCCACTTTCTCTTTCGCCGTTCCGATGATGCGAAGGCCGTCGATGGTGAGCAGCTCCTTCGTTGCGTGTTCCAAAAGCACATGCTCGTGCGCGGCCATCGCGTCGAGATCGTAATCCTGCATCCAGCGCACCGCCTCGCCCAAGCCGATGATGCCTGCGATGTGCGGCGTGCCCGCCTCGAACTTGAAGGGCGGCTTGGCGTAGGTGGTCTTCTCAAAGGTGACCTGGTCGATCATTTCACCGCCGCCTTGCCACGGGGGCATTTGCTCCAGCAGTTCCTCGCGGCCGTACAGCACGCCGATGCCGGTGGGCGCGTACATCTTGTGCCCGCTGAAGGCATAGAGGTCGCAACCGAGGTCCTGCACATCAATGCGCATGTGCGGCACGGCTTGCGCGCCGTCCACCACGGTGATGATGCCGAGCTTCTTCGCCTGCGCGACCAGTTCCTTCACGGGGTTGATGGTGCCGAGCGTATTGCTGACGTGGGTGATGGCGAGGATGCGGGTTCGATCGGTGAACAAGCCGGGATTCCGGGTCGGGCCCGGAATGACGAGTTCACCTGAATCCGTGACCGGGATCACTTTTAGCTTAGCTCCATAGCGCTCGCAGGCCAGTTGCCACGGGACGATATTCGCGTGGTGCTCCATGCCGCTGATGAGCACTTCGTCGCCCTTTTTCAGAAGCAATTGGCCCAGGCTGCTTGCGGCGAGGTTCATGCTGGCCGTGGTGCCGCTGGTGAAGATCACTTCATGCGCGTACTTGGCATGGATGTGCTGTCGCACCGCTTCCCGCGCGGCTTCCTGCGCTTCGGTGGCCAGGTTGCTCAGCGTGTGCACACCGCGATGCACATTGGCATTGATGGTGGCGTAGTAGGCGCTCACCGCCTTGATCACCCGGCGCGGCTTCTGGCTGGTGGCGGCGTTGTCGAAGTAGATCAACGGTTTGCCATGCACCCGTTCCTTGAGGATGGGGAACTGCGCACGGATCTCCTCGATGCGGTATGCCGGATCCAACGTGGCGGGTTTCATGGAGTGTGGTTCACCACAGAGGCACAGAGGAGAATGACAAACGCAACTGACGCATTTCTCCGTGCCCTCCGTGCCTCTGTGGTGAATTGCTCATAATGCTTCAAGCTTCGCGTCGATCATCTCTTCCAAATGTTTCCGCCAATCCGCGTTCACGATCCGGTCCAGCACGTCGGTCATGAAGGCGTGCGACATCATGCGCCGGGCTTCCGCCTCGCCCACGCCGCGCGAACGGAGGTAGAAGATCGCTTGCTCGTCCATGCGGCCGATGGTGCACCCATGGCTGCACTTCACGTCGTCGGCGTAGATCTCCAGTTCGGGCTTGCTGTACACGCGGGCATCATCGCCTTGCAGGATGTTGGCGTTACGCTGGTAGGCGCGTGTGCGCTGGGCGTCGGGCTTCACGAAGACTTTTCCATTGAACACGCCGGTGGCCTTGCCCGCCACGATGCCCTTGTAAAGTTCATCGCTGGTGCAGTCCGGCACGTCGTGGCCGATGTAGCTGTGGTTGTCGCAGTGCGCGCTGCCGTCCAGCAGGTACACGCCATTGAGTTCGGCATGCGCTCCGGGGCCGGCGAGCGAGACGTTCAATTCGTTGCGCACCAGGGACCCGTACAACGTGGTGGTGTCGATGCTGAAGCGGCCGTTCGCCGCGACGGTGATGCCATCGAGGTTGATGTCCGCCGGGCCGTTGTCCTCATTCTGCAAGAGGTGCAGGGTGAGACTTGCTCCTTCGCCCACCGCACATTCGCGAACGCCGTTCACCAACGATGAAACGGTATCCCCAATGGCGATATGCTCGTCGATCAGTTCCACGTTGGCGCCCTCGTGCAGCATGACCAGGTCGCGCGGCTGGATCAGCATGGGCCGATCATCAGGCGCGCCCACGGTGATGCGAAGGAGGTGGACCGGCTGGCTGGTCCTCGCACCTTTGGTGGCGAGAATGATGAGGCCGTCCGTGGGCGAGGCCATGTTCATCGCGGTGAAAAGGCGGTCGCCGATGGGCGCGCTCATTCCGTAATGCGCCTTTAATGGGCCGTGGGAAAGATGATGCTTGATGCTGTCGATCACCACGCCCTTGTCCACCTTCAAGTCATCGCTGAGGTCGGGGCGGAAATGGCCGTTGACGAAGACCACGCGCGTGGATGGGAAAGGCAGGCGGGCGGGCAGTTCCACCTGCACCAGGCCATCCGGTTTCACATAAGGCCTGTTGAACAGCTTGGCCACCGGGGTGTATTTCCACTGCTCGGTGCGCCTGCCGGGGATGGACAGTTCGGTAACGCGGGCAAATGCCTCCCCAGAATCGGGCCAGCTACCTCCTTCCAACAACGGCATTACCGTTGTCTTGGGGTCGGTCATGGTTGCGGTGGTCATTGTGGTATCATGTCGGGTCGACCCGGTGGTTCGACGCTACAGGATTGCGGGTTTGATCCAATCATATCCCTTCTCCTCCAGCTCCAACGCCAATTCCTTCGGTCCACTCTTGATGATGCGGCCGTCGGCCATCACGTGCACCACGTCGGGGACGATGTAGTCCAACAGGCGCTGGTAGTGCGTTACCACGATGAAGGCGTTGTCGGTGCTGCGCAGCTTGTTCACCCCGCCGGCCACGATGCGCAGCGCGTCGATGTCCAGGCCGCTGTCGGTCTCGTCGAGGATGCCGAGCCTGGGTTCCAGCATGGCCATCTGGAAGATCTCGTTGCGCTTCTTCTCGCCGCCGCTGAAACCCACGTTGAGGTTGCGGTTCATCAGCGCGGGGTCCATCTCCACCAGCTTGGCGCGTTCGCGGACCAGGGCCAGGAAATCCTTGCCGCCCAGTTCCGGTTCGCCGTTCGCCTTGCGCTTTTCGTTCAGCGCGGTGCGGATAAAATTCATGTTGCTCACGCCCGGGATTTCCACCGGATATTGGAAGGCGAGAAAAATGCCTTTCCATGCGCGTACCTCCGGAGCCAGTTCCAGCAGGTCCTCCCCGAAGTAGCTCACGCTCCCGCCGGTGACCTCGTATTCCGAACGGCCGGCCAACACATTGGCCAGGGTGCTCTTCCCGCTTCCATTGGGGCCCATGATGGCGTGTACCTCGCCGGCCTTCACTTCCAGGTCGAGGCCCTTCAGGATGTCCTTGCCCTCAATCCGGGCCTGAAGCCCTTTGATCTTCAGCATCTTATCCGATCCATTATCGCCCATCGGCTTATTTAGATTGATTCTAATTTTTATCGTGCCCGCAAAGGTAGCCTTTGGAATTCTGGGCAACAAGGCGAGAAGTGATCCACAATTGCGGGCCGCGGTGCACAGGAACGGGTACCCGCCATTCCGCCCGACCTTCGCCGCATGGCTCACATCGATTGGGACAAGGTCCGCGCGGACTATCCGGGGCTTGGCGGCCAAACTTATTTGGACACGGGCTCCATGGGGCTGATGGCGCGCACCACGGTGGAGGCGGCAAGCGCGGAACAGGAGCGCTTGATCAAGGAGGGCTCCACGCGCGGCATTCACTGGATGACGGACGGCTTCCCGCAGATCGCCGAGGAAGTGGGCGTACACATCGGCGGCGATGCAGCGGGCACCGTGTTGTTCCAAAGTTTCACAGCGGGACTTTCCCGCATTGCGCCCTTGCTGAAGCACCGGCCCAAAGTGTTGTTGGTGGGCGGTGACTACCCCACGCTGCACGGGCCTTTCCACTGGAACGGCTTCGAGGTGGCGAAGGTGCAACCCGCAGCGGACGGGAGCATCCCCTTGGAACTACTGGCTGCGGCCATGGAAAAGGAACGGCCGCAGCTCGTGGGCATCAGCCACGTGCAATGGGCGACGGGCTACACCATCGATCTGAAGGCATTCGGGGAACTATGCCGTGCGCACGGAGCCTGGTCCATCGTGGACATCACGCAGAGCTGGTGCTGTGTGCCGATCGATCTGCGCACATCACCGATCGACATCATCGGCGGCAGTGGCTACAAATGGCCCTTGGCCGGCTTCGGCAATGGCTTCTTCCACCTCGCTTCGGAAGTGCGGGCCAAATTGGCGGAGCGCAATGGCTTCGATCCGGTGAAGGCACTTTCCGAAGGCCATCTGGACCCGGTTGCGCAGGTGCGCCTGCGCGACGGGTTGAAGCGCCATGCAGCCTTGGGTGCGGAACGCGTGTGGGCGCGCGTGCAGCAGCTCACCGCCCATGCCGTGCAGCGACTGGATGCGGCGGGCATTCGCATGCTGAATGGAAATGAGGCCGCCCATCGCGCGGGCATCCTGATCATCGAAGGTGGAAAGGAACGGCAGGCCTTGCTGGGCGCGGCAGGCATACCCGTTCAGCTGCGCGGTGCCGGCCTCCGGATCGGGATCCACTTTTACAATAATGAGGAGGAGATTGAGCGGTTGGTGCAGGTGGCCAGGCAAGGCTGATCCGCCTTCCGCTCAGTACGCCCGCACGTTCTTCCCCTGCCTCCAGTTGATGAATGCGCGGTTCACCACGCGGTTTCCGCCGGGCGTGGGGTAATCGCCGGTGAAGTACCAGTCGCCGGTATGGTTGGGGCAGGCCGCGTGCAGGCCCTCGATGCTTTGGTACACAATGGACACTTCCGCCTTGATCTCCGGCGGGGTGAGCAGTTCGCCGATGCGTTTGCTGATCTGTTCGGCGGTGAAGGGCCGGTAGATGTCCTTCACGGCGTTGTGTTGTTCAGCGATGGGCTTGTCCACCATGGCCATGCAGCGGTCGTACACATCGTCGATGATGTTTTCCTGCTTGGTTTCCCGGAGCAGGGAGATCGCGGCTTGGAAGGCCGCGAGGTCGCCGAGCTTGGCCATGTCGATGCCGTAGCCGTCCGGGTAGCGGATCTGCGGCGCGCTGCTCACCACCACGATCTTCTTCGGTTCCAAGCGGTCCAGCATTTTCAGGATGCTCTGCTTGAGCGTGGTGCCGCGCACGATGCTGTCGTCGATCACCACCAAGTTGTCCTTGCCGGGGCGCACGGTGCCGTAGGTGATGTCGTACACGTGGGCCACCAGGTCGTTGCGGTCGGTGTCGTTGGTGATGAAGGTGCGCAGCTTGGCATCCTTGATGGCCACTTTCTCCAGGCGCGGGCGCAGGGCAAGAATCGCACGGAGCTTCGCGGGGTCGGGCTTGGGCCCCAGCTCCAGGATGCGGCGTTCCTTCACCCGGTCCAGCTCATCCTCCAGTTCCTTCAGCATGCCGTAGCACGCCACCTCGGCGGTGTTGGGGATGAAGGAGAAGACGGAGTTTTCCAGGTCGTGGTCGATGGCCTCGAGAATGGCTGGGCACACCGAGCGGCCCAGTGCAATGCGTTCGCGGTACACATCGGTATCGCTGCCGCGGCTGAAGTAGATGCGCTCGAAGCTGCATGCACGCTTTTCCAGCGGAGGGAGGATCTCCTGCACCGAATAGCTGCCGTCCTTCTTGACGATCAGCGCGCAGCCCGGAGTGAGTTCATTCACTTGGTCCACTTTCAGGCTGAAGGCCGTTTGGATGGCGGGGCGTTCGCTGGCGGCCACCACCACTTCATCATCGGCATACCAGAAGCAGGGACGGATGCCGGCGGGATCGCGCAGGATGAACGCGTCGCCATGGCCGATGAGGCCCGCGAGCGCATAGCCGCCGTCGAAGTCGATGGCGCTTTGCTGCAGGATGCTCCTCACGTCCAGCTTCTCCTCGATGATGGCGGTGATCTGCGCGATCAGGTCGTCTTCATTGGTGGCGGCCGCCCCGGCCACGGCGGCCTGATAGAGCACGGCCAGCGCCTGCTCCAGCTCGGCAGCAGGCTGCTCGGCTA
>CALMYC010000021.1 GCA_937873385.1 uncultured Flavobacteriales bacterium
TTCTCCGTCCGTGGCGACCAGCACTCCCCTGGCCACGTCAGTCAGCGCCTTGAACTTCGGCTTGACCACTTCGGCCCCGGTACTGTCCACCAGTCCAAATAGACCGCCTGTTTCCACCCGGCCATAACCGGAGTGAAGTTCCCATGCTTGGTAATCATGGGGTTCGGGCAACGTTTTAAAGGTCCTGGAGGCATAGCCCCACTTGTTCTTCTTTTTCACAGGGACGACACCGCTCTCCATCAGGCCGATGTCCGTGTACTGGGCGGGGAAGATCAGTTTGCCCTTGGTGTCCACCAGCCCCAATTTCCCATTGGACAGGACCCGTGCCACACCTTGATGGAAATCACCCATGTTCACGGTGAGCGCATTCGCCTCGTAGCGCTGCGGGATGATCCACGTGCCATTGGCATCAACGTAGCCGCACTTCCCCTTGTCGATCACCAATGCCAGGCTGTCGTTGAGCATGCCTACATGGTCATGTTCAACCTTGAGCACCACTTCACCAAATCGGTTCACCAGGCCCATGTAGCCATCTTTCCTGACCCGGGTCACCCCTGGGTCCAGAAAGCCTTCCACCCAGTCATACTGGCATGGTACCACCACATCGCCTTTCACGTCTATCACCCCGCTCAATCCACCTTCCACCACCACGGCCATGCCATTGTTGAAGTGCATGGCATTCTCAAACTTGAGCGGGACCACCGTTTTGCCGCTACCATCAATAAAGCCGTAATGACCTCTTTGTGACACCGCTGCAAGGCCATGGTCGAATTCACCCACTTCATCATATTCCAAGGGTACGACCAAGTTGCCGTTCCGGTCCACGGCACCTTGTTTGCCGCCAAGTTCCACCGTGGCCATGCCTTCCTTGAAATCGAAGACATCGTCATAATTGATCGGCACCACCGGCTTGCCCAACTTATTGATCGTACCACTTTGGCCACCTAGTCCCACTTGGGCTTGGTTGTGGGCAAACGGTTCCGCAAAATCAAACTCCGCCTTGATCCGTTCCACGCCGGCCCCGTCAATGTACCCCCATTTCCCCCCTTGCCTGAACGGAAAAAGCGTTAGCCCCGCAACCTTGTAATCGCTCATCAGTTCGTTGATGAACGGATATTCAGGATAGTCTTTCAGGAATTGGGTGATGTGCTGGACACTGAGTTCCCTGGTGTACAGCTCGTACAGCTTTCTCCAGGCATCCGGAACATTGGGGTTTTCCGGGTAGCGGTGAATGAACGCAGCGTATTCCCCCGCGGTTCCATTCGGCACGGACAGCTCCATGAGCTTGTCCTGGGCATCCCTCACGTAAGGGCTCTCCGGATGCTCTTGGATGAAGGATTCGTAAACGGCCAAAGTGCCGCTGCCCGTGGCTTCCCTGAAAATTGATTCCTGCAAGCGTGAGCGTGCACCGTACGCCTCCTTCGCATTCGGATAGCTGCCCAGAAATGCTTTGTAAGCTTCCGGGGTGTTGGCCCTCCTGGCTTCCGCAAACGCGAGGGCATCGCGGCGTTCCACGGCCTCGGCCAATTGGCTGCTTTCCGGATAGGCATCAATGAAATGCTGATAGCCCTCCAAACGGTCCACTGCACTTACCTGCTTCCAAACAATGGAGCCCAGATGTTCCTTCTGTGCATGAATGGCAGCAGTGTCCACGCCCAGCTTGGCAACCGCGGCCCTTTCCTTTGCGCTGAGCAGGCTGTACGCCGCCTCCGAACGGAGAATGGCCGTTCGGCTGGAATCAATTTGGAAGAAGGGATTGTCAGCCCTCCCCGTGATCACGCTGATGCCGTACCAAGCTGCAGCGGGGTGCTTCCGGGTTTGCTTTGCAAACAAGCTTCTGGCCTTGAAATAGTCGTGCACGTCCAAGGCTGCAAATGCCTTGTCCAACCCTCCTGCAAAGGTGTTCAGGGCCATGATGCCCATGCTCACCGCCAATGCCCAACGCCTCGCTGTTCCTACCATGCGCCAAAAATAGCCGCACCAGGCCCGCATGCACTTCAGGACGCCCAATTGCTACTGGTAGCCGGCAAATGCCGCCTTGAACTCCGCATCATCCTTGAATGCTTCCTTGCCAGTCTCCATGGCGGCCTTTGCCCCGCTCTTGTCGCCTTTGGCATCCAAATACTCCGCATAGTGGATCAAGCCGGCTTTCATGAGCTTTTTCTGGTCTTCAGGCAACCGGTCGATCCCGCCCGCCGCATCCAGGGCTTCCTTGTATTTGGCAATGGCCTCATCCCCTTCCTTGGCCATGTTGCTTCCATAGTTCGTCAAGCCGAGCATCAGCCACGCCCCGGGGTTCTCGGGGTAGTAGCCGGTCATGGAATCGAAGTACCTCCGTGCCTTGCTCATGCCCTTGGTCCCGCTTTCATACTCGTTCAACCCGCTTTCCTGGGCCATGGTGTTCAGCTCACTCCAGTAATCCTCATAGTTGTTGAAGAACTCCTTGTCCTTGTCCTTTTTCCTGTACTTCTCAGCCCACTTCAGGGCATCCCTGTCGGCCTTCTTGTAGTCCTCCATGGCCTGGTATTTCGGGATCTTGCTCATTTCATACAAGCACATGCTCATGTACAGGTAGGGCAAAGCATCCCGTTTCGTGCTCTCCGCCTGGGTGTAGCGTTCGGCCTTCGCCAAACAGTCCTCATATTTCTCATCCACGTACTTTACCAGCAGGTCATCATACGGCTTCTTGTCTTGGGCACGGCCCGTGCTGGCCATGGCCACCAGGGCAAGCAACGGAACCAGGAAAAAACGCTTCATCATTCAAGAATTTTATCGGGCTTCTACGGCAAGAACGATGCCGAAGGTATGCACCACCCGGTCCCACTGATGGAAAACACCGCCATCCGGTAAGTTTGCGGCCATGCGAATTGACATCATCACCGCACTCCCCGCCTTATTGGACAGCTATTTTAACGACAGCATCCTGAAGCGCGCACAGAGCAAGGGGTTGGCCGATGTGCATGTCCATGACCTGCGCCTTTACAGTGAGGACAAGCACAAACGGGTGGACGACTACCCCTTTGGCGGTGGTGCCGGGATGGTGATGTCCATTGCCCCTGTCCACAAGGCAATTTCCACCCTCCGGGCACAGCGGGCATACGATGAGGTGATCTACATGAGCCCCGACGGTGAACTGTTGGACCAGCCCCTGGTGAACAGGATGAGCACGTTGGGCAACCTCATCATGCTGTGCGGCCACTACAAGGGCGTGGATGAACGTGTTCGTGAGCATTTGATCACCAAGGAGATCAGTATCGGCAACTACGTACTTAGCGGGGGTGAACTGCCGGCAGCCGTGCTCAGTGATGCGCTGATCCGGTTGATCCCCGGCGTGTTGGGAGATGGGACAAGTGCGCTTTCGGACAGTTACCAAGACGGGTTGGTGGCCCCTCCGGCCTACACCCGACCGGAAAGATACGGGGATTGGAAGGTGCCGGAAGTATTGCTTAGCGGGCACGCAGCGAGGATCCAGGAATGGCGCCACCAGCAAAGCATGCAGCGCACCCGTTCACGAAGACCGGGGATGCTTGGAGAAAATGATCAGCAGGAACTGGCTCAATGAAGGAGGATAATTCGTAATATTGCGCCCCCGAACGGCCGGGTATGATGCCGCAAACCGCTGAGCGCCATGGAAAAGATCAAGCAATTGGAAAAGGAATGGACCCCTGTGAAACACCAGGTCGATTTCAAGGCAGGTGACACCATCACCGTGCATTACCGCATCAGCGAAGGCAACAAGGAACGTACCCAGCAGTTCCAAGGTGTGGTGGTGCAATGCAAGGGCAGCGGAAGCACCGCCACGTTCACGGTCCGCAAAATGAGCGGCTCGGTGGGGGTGGAGCGTATCTTCCCGGTCTCCTCCCCTTTCTTGGAAAAGATCGATGTGAACAAGCGTGGCGACGTGAACCGCGCCCGCATCTTCTACATCCGCGAACGCCGCGGCAAGAGTGCCCGCATCAAGGAGCGTCGCATGGCGGTTTCTTCCGATGAAACACCTGCCAAGCCCAAAACCAAGAAGGCTGCCGCAGTGGAAACCAAGTGACCGGCACCTGCATCAAAAATGCAAAGCCCCGAGCCATCGGGGCTTTTTTTGTACTTATGTGCCAAACCATCCGGACATGGGACTGATCTTGAGCCTCATTATCGGCGGTATTGCCGGTGCTTTGGCAGGCCGCATCATGCGGGGCGGAGGCTATGGCCTCGCGGTGAACATCCTCCTGGGCCTGGCCGGCGGCTTGGTGGGCGGATTCGTGTTCAGCCTGTTGGGGCTGGCCACCACCAGCATCATTGGCCAGCTGATCTGCGCCACGGCCGGGGCCGTGCTCGTCATTGTCGTGGTGAGGGCATTGCGCAAGTGACCGATCGGGGCGGGTCGATGAACTTCCGGTCCAGCTGCCGTCAATCACCCCACCAGGTCCCGGTTCACATTGGGGATGTCCTCCTTGGTGAACGGCACCTTGTCCTCTTCCTCCTTGAGCTTCATCACCAAGGCAAGGGCATCGGGCACCACATCACTGCACAGGGTTAGAAAGCTGCCTGGCTTGGCCGTGCCGATGGCATGGCGGATGGCCTCCTCCTCCTTCTTGATGATCGTGTATTTCTTGGTGGGGTCCACTTCCTTGATGCCCTTCACCATCAACGCAATGATCTCATCATCGCTTTTGCCGCGCAGGTTGCGGTCCTGGCGGATGATGATCTCATCAAACATCTTCGCGCTGAGCCTGCCCAGCGCAATGGTGTCCTCGTCCCGGCGATCCCCCACCCCGGCAATGACGCCCACTTTCGGGCTTTCCTGCACCTTGCTGAGGAAACGGCCAAGCGCCTCAAACCCGTGCGGATTGTGGGCATAGTCCACCACCACTTGGAAGTTCTTGAACTGAAAGAGGTTCAGCCGGCCGGGGGTTTGTGCCGGTGAGGGCACGAAGGTGCCCAGGGCCTCACGCAATTCTTCCACTTTCACCCCTTGCACATAGGCGGCCAACACGGCGGGCAGGATGTTTTGGATATTGAAGACCGCCCTGCCTCCGTAGGTGAGCGGAACGTTCACCGCCTTTTCGATCCGCAGCTTCCACTCACCCTTGCTGATGGTGATGAACCCATTTTCATAGATGGCAGCAAGCCCGCCAAGCTTGCAGTGCTGGCGGATGAGCCTGTTGTTCTCATCCAGGCTGAACAGCGCGATCTTGCCTTCGCACTGCTTGCGCATGCCCATGACCAGCTCGTCATCCGCATTCAGGATCGCATAACCATCGCGGCGCACGCTCCGAGGGACCGTGCTTTTGACATGGGCCAGTTCCTCCAACGTGTTGATGTCCTTCAGCCCGAGATGGTCCGCCGCAACATTGGTGCAGATGCCCACGTCACAATGCTCAAAGCCAAGGCCGCTGCGCAACATGCCGCCGCGCGCAGTCTCCAGCACGGCCATGTCCACCAAGGGGTCCTTCAGCACGAATTGTGCGCTTACCGGGCCGGTGCAATCACCCTGCATCAGCATGCGGTTCATGATGTACACGCCGTCCGTGCATGTCATGCCCACTTTGCGGCCATGGCTGCGCATGATGTGGGCGATGAGGCGCGTGGTGGTGGTCTTGCCATTGGTGCCGGTGACGGCGATGATGGGGATGCGGCTGGGCGTGCCGGGCGGGAAAAGCATGTCCACCACGGGTTCGGCAACGTTGCGGCCCAGCCCCTCCGTGGGGTCCAGGTGCATGCGGAAGCCGGGGGCGGCGTTCACCTCCAGCACCGCGCCACTCTCACTGATCGGCCTGGTGATGTCCTCGGTCATGATGTCGATGCCGCAGATGTCCAGGTCGATGATGCGGGAGATGCGCTCGGCCATGAAGATGTTGTACGAATGCACGGTTTCGGTCACGTCCGTGGCGGTGCCCCCGGTGCTCAAGTTGGCGGTCGCCTTGAGATGAACGGTTTGACCCGGGGCGGGGACACTTGCAGGTGTCAGGTCCCTTCGCTGAAGCAGCTCCAGCGTGTGGGCATCAATGGTGATGGCCGTGAGCACTTTTTCATGCCCGAAGCCACGGCGCGGGTCCTTGTTCACTTCTTCAACCAGTTGTTCTATGGTGCTTTTTCCGTCACCCACAACACTGGCCGGCGTTCGCTTGGCCGCAGCCACAAACTTGTGGTTGATCACCAGTAGCCGGTGGTCCAAGCCTTTGATCTCCTTCTCCACCACCACGCTGCGGCTGATCTCCTTGGCCATCGCCAGCGCCACTTTTGCCTCTTCGAGGGTCTTGATGCCGATGGTGGCACCCCTGCCGTGGTTGCCGCCGATGGGCTTGATCACGCACGGGAACCCGACGCTTTCCAGCGCGGCGATGAGCCCCTCTTCCGTGCGCACCACGCGGCCCTTGGGCACGGGTATCTCATAGCTTTCCAGCAGTTGCTTGGTCTCCTCTTTGTCGCACGCGATCTCCACGCCGATGTTGCTGGTGCGGCTGGTGATGGTGGCCCGGATCCGCTTCTGGTGCACGCCGTGGCCCAATTGCACCAGGCTTTGGCCGTTCAGGCGGATGTACGGGATGCCGCGCTTGGCGGCCTCCTCCACGATGGAACCGGTGCTGGGGCCCAGGCGGGTTTCCTCGCGCAGCTCGCGCATGCGCTGGATGTCCCCTTCCAGATCGTACGCAGCACCGGAGGTGAGTGCTTCCGCAATGTGCACGGCGGACTTGGCGGCGTAAAGCCCCACCGCTTCCTCGACATAGCTGAACACCACGTTGTACACGCCATGCTCCCCCGTGCTGCGTGTGCGGCCGAAGCCCGTGTCCATCCCCGCCAGTGTTTGGATCTCCAAGGCAATGTGCTCGATCACATGGCCCATCCACGTCCCCCGCTCCACACGCTCAAAAAAACCGCCGTCATGGTCCTCGCTGCAGCGGTGGGAATACATGGTCGGCAACAGCTGTTTCAGCCGCCCCAGGAAGCCGGGTATCCTGTCCGTGGGGCGTTCCTCCAGTTCCTCGATGTCCAAGCGCATCACCACGAGCTTATGGCGCCTCACAGACCAATAGTTGGGGCCACGCATGGCCTTGAGCTCAAGTATCCGCATGTTCAACCGGGATTGTTGCGGTCAATGTATGAAGATTGGACTGTTGAACAATATGCAGCCCTGCCATGCTGGGCTGAGCGGGCCGCCTATTTTTGCCTTCGCTGCACGGACCCAGGCCCAGCATCTTGGCCGTGCAGGACATGGGGGGCGGGGAAACAAAAGCAACATGGACGTGAAGCCCAAGGGGAAACTGATCGCGATCGGCGGGGCCGAGGACAAGGGCAACCGCAATGAAAAGCCGGGTGCGGACAGCGGAACCTTCATCGAGGATGGAATTCTCCGCCGGGTGGTGGACGAGATGGGCGGGCCTTCAGCCAACATCGCCCTGGTCACTTCAGCAAGCAGCATTCCAAGTGAGGTGGCGGCGAATTACCGTGAAGCTTTTGGCAAGTTGGGGGTGCATGCGCTCGATGTGCTTGACATCCGCGACCGCCAGGACGTGAAGCCGGACATGGTGAAAAGACTGGCCAAGGCCAGTGGCATCATGCTCTCCGGCGGAAATCAATTGCGGTTGACCACCATCTTCGGTGGCACGGCTTTCCTGGAGCTGATGAAGCGCCGCTACCGCGAGGAAAAGGGCTTTGTGATCGCCGGGACCAGCGCGGGGGCCATGTGCATGAGCAGCACCATGATCTACCAGGGGCACAGTGCCACAGGATTGATCAAAGGCGGCGTGAAAATGACGTCCGGGGCGGGGTTGATCCAAGATGTGATCATTGACAGCCATTTCGTGGAACGTGGGCGGTTCAGCAGGCTGACACAAGCTGTTGCGGGAAATCCAAATTCAATCGGCATCGGGCTGGGTGAGGACACCGGTGTGGTGATCACCGACGGGGACATGCTTGAAACCATTGGCAGTGGCCAGGTGATGATCTTCGACGGCCATGATATCGTGTACAGCAATCTGGCCGATGTGGAGGAAGGCGAACCGTTCAGCATCGAAGGCATGCGCGTCCACATCATTTCAAAAGGACACTCCTACTCGCTTGGCCAACGGACCTTTACCGCCGTCCGCGTACCGGAGCACAACTGACCTCCCTGGCCTGCGGGCTGCCCAACATTTCCGCGGCCTGGGGCACTGGCTCCCCGATCACCGGGAAGACCGTACAGGCATGAAACCTGGCTGTGGCCAAGCCCAGCCCCGAATTTGGCGCCATGGCCAGAGCCTTTGAAACTGGGCACGCTTTTTCCATGCCGTGATATACAATCCCAAACATCAAACACCTCTCAGGATGAGCACACAAAAAACTTTGATCGGCCTATTGCTGGGCGTAGCGGCAGGTGCAGCATTGGGCATACTGCTCGCTCCCCGCTCGGGCAAGGAAACGCGGAAACTGGTCCGTGACAAGGCCAAAAGGGCACAAAAGGAGGTCGAGGACCTGCTGGACCAAGGCCACGAGCGTTGGCAGCAGTTGCGGAAGCGCATGGTGGAACGCAAGCACATGACCAAGGAAGACCTGCATGATTTCCTGGATTTCATGGCTGCGGAAGGAGCTGACCTGAAGGAACGCGTCACAAACCGAGCCAAGGGGGCGGCACAAACAAACGGGGGCACCTCCGCTGCGGACCACGCATCGCGCAATTGATCCTTATGTTCGTGCCGGGTCCGGGCCAACTGCCGGCACACCCCATTTGAGGACCAGCAATCCATCCACCATGGCCATTGAACCTCAAGGAAAATGGAATGGCGGCATCCCGGAGGATGCCGACTTGGGCGACATACTATCTTCCGCCTTGGAAGATGGGATGGAATACGCCGCGGCACAAAAGGATTTCATCAAGCTGCAGGTGTCCGAACAGGCCGGCAAGGTCGTCGGCAACTTGGCGGGTGCGCTGATCACAGTGGCTTCCGCGGTGCTCACTGTGCTCTTTGCCAGTGTTGCACTTGCATTTTGGCTGGGCGGTTTGATGCAGAGCGTGGCTTCGGGTTTCCTTGTCGTGGCAGGTGGATATCTGCTCCTGCTGGTCGTGTTCCTCTTGTTTGCGGGGAAGGCGCTTACCAGGTCCATTACGCTTAAGGTGATCAACTCCTTGTACAATGGCCAGGGATGAACGGTTTGCCAGCTTGGCCGATGTCCACTCGGAAAAAGCACGGCTGAACGCGCTGGCCAAGCAGCACCGTGCACGGGTGGAGGCCCATTTGGCTGCATTGCGGAACAAGGAACTTCGCACGGCCTTGGTGTCCAACTCGGTGAAAGGCATGGTACGCCAGAGCAGCATGGGAAGGTTTTTAGGTCCGTTGCTGGGTACTGCCACCGTGAGCAGCGGCATCTCCATGGCCCTCGGGGCAGGGAAAGGAGGGTGGCCAAAGCGGTTGGGCCTTTTCCTGCTGGGCATGGCGGCTCCCGGGATCCTCAACAAACTGGACAAAATTTCCTGGGGTGACCTGCTGGATGAGTTCTCGGCCAGCATTCAACACACCAAGGATTTCATGCGTAAGCGCCGTGAAGGGCAACAGGCCGATTGAACACCATGCCAGAGGCTCCACCAAACCCTGTTGTTCCTTCTCCCTCCGGCATCACGGACCCGCTCTTGCGGTATGTGCTGGTGTTGCTCGCCTTGATCGGCACCGTGTCCGTGCTCTGGTTCGGGCAGAGCCTGTTTGTGCTGCTGTTCGTGTCGGGCATTTTCAGTTTCCTGATGCTTCCGCTCTGTCAGCGGATGCAACGCCGGGGCTGGCCGCTTTGGTTGGCGGCCGGGGTTAGCTGCGTGCTGCTGGTGCTTGTTTTTTTCGGCGTCATTTTCTTCATGGGTTCGCAATACGCCCACTTTGGGAAGGACTTGCCTGCCTTGCAGCAGGTCCTGGTGCAGAAGGTCACCGATGCCCAGGCGGCCCTTGAACAGCGGTTTCATGTGGCGCAGGAACGGCAAACCGCCTGGTTGGAGGACCGGCTCTCCGATCTGATCAAAAGCAGTGGCTCCATGGCCGTTGGCTTCTTTTCCGCGACTGGCGCGGCATTCGCAACCGCAATGGAGATCCCTTTCATCACGTTTTTCCTGTTGCTGATGAAGGCCCGGTTCCGCGAATTCTTTTCACAACTTTCGTCCAACGGGGACGGTACCGTGCTGCGGTTGGTGGAAAATATCGCCAGCCTGTCCCGTCAATGGCTCAAGGGGGTGCTCACGGTCATGTTGTTCCTGGCCGTCATGGACACGGCCGGTTTCCTGGCCTTGGACCTGGAATACGCGGTGCTGCTCGGAGTTACCGCCGCATTGCTCAACGTGATCCCCTACATCGGGCCTTGGCTCGGTGCCATTATTCCCGTGCTGATCGCCCTGCTTACCAAGGATTCCTTGATGTATGCACTGGGCGTTGTGGCCATCATCGCCGTCACCCAGTTCATCGACAACAATTTCATCACCCCGAAAGTGGTGGGGTCCAGTGTAAGTCTGAATCCCCTGGCCAGCATGATCGCCCTGTTGGCATGGGGTTCCTTGTGGGGTTTCATGGGCTTGTTGCTCGCCATCCCCATCACCGGGATCATGAAGTTGGTGTTTGATGAAATACCCGCGTTGAAACCGTGGGGCTACGTATTGGGCGAGGATAAGAAGTGGCCCCGTGAAAGACGGCTTCGTTTTGCCGTGCCAGTGGCCAAAAGCAAGAAAAAGAGCGGTACGGTCACCCGTTAAAGCACCTGTAGCACCAGGCACTTCAAATAGTGCGTTTCAGGGATTGCCCAGTGTATTGGGTGGTCCGCGGGCTGGGCACCGCAATGCACTTCCCTGAGTTCACGGTGCACATCATGGGCCGCGGCTGCGATGGTCTTCCGGAACAGGTCGGGTACCATGTGCTGCGAACAGGAGCAGGTTACCAAAAATCCGCCCGGGGGCAACAATTTCATGGCCCGCAGGTTGATCTCCTTGTAGCCCCTTGCCGCACCGTCCAGTGCGGCCCGGCTCTTGGCGAATGCCGGGGGGTCAAGCACCACCACATCCCATGTGGCGGATCCCCTGCCCTGCCCTGCCAGGAAATCAAACACATTGGCCGTCTTAAAGGCAACCACGGAATCCAGCCCGTTCAATGCGGCATTGGCCGTGGCCAATGTGATCGCTTCCTCGCTGATGTCCAGTCCAAGCACTTCCGTTGCGCCGTAGCGGGCTGCATGCAATGCGAAGCCGCCCGTGTGCGTGAAGCAGTCGAGCACCCTGGCTCCCTTGGAGACATGCTCCATGGCCGCGTGGTTGAGGCGTTGGTCCAAAAAGTGCCCGGTCTTTTGCCCCATAGCCACGTCCACCGCAAACTTCAACCCGTTCTCCGAGATCACCAACCGCGTGTTGAACGCTTCCCCGATGAATCCCTTTTCCAGTGTCAAGCCTTCTTTCTCACGGACGGGGACATCATTGCGTTCATAGATCCCCGCCGGTTTCAACACGGTCCGCAGCGCTTGAACGATCTCCGTCTTGTACCTGTCCATCCCCAACGCCAGGGTTTGCAGCACCAGGATGTCACCGAATTTATCCACCACCAACGCGGGCAGCCCGTCCGCCTCGCCAAAGACCACGCGGCAGCTCTCGGGCTGACCCATCCGCTGCCGGAATGTCCATGCGGCAGCTATCTTCCTGTGAAAGAATGCCGCATCAATGGGCTCATCCAGGTGCTTGGTGAGCATGCGCACACGGATCTTGGACCGCGGATTGAAGTAGCCTTGGCCCAATGGTCCTTTCTTCACGTCAAACACTTGCACAACCCCGCCTGGTTGGGGCCTTCCCTCGATGCGCAGTACCTGGTTGTCATACACCCAGGGATGCCCTTGCCTGATGCGCAACCGGGCATCGTCCACAAAGATCCGGTCACGGTTGTCATTTTTCATGGCCCGCGAAATTACTTGGACGGCAGCCACGAACTAATGAGCTGCCCTGAAGTGGTCCGGCGCATTTGGGGCGGAGTATACAACCCGGATCATGCAGTAGTGTTCGTTGCCGTCATTCCGCTGCATGTTCAGGGTAGGAGCAAAGCCGCGCCTACCTCCTTGCCCGGCACCGCCGCTTTCCGGATGCCGGGGTCCGCCCCGGTCAAGCCGGAAGGAAGGATCGCCGCCAAGGCACTTGATCAACCGGATCCCATGAACGGCGGCATCCGGACGGCCAAAGGCTGGCCGCATCCCGCCATCCCCGATTAACTTTGGACGCATGAGCCTTCGCGTCCTTCCGCCCTTGGTGGCACTGTTGCTCCCGGTAACCCTGTTTGGCCAGGCCAGGCTTGACGCGCTGGTGGAAACCAAGCGTTTCTTGGAGCCGGGAAAGGGTGAACGTGTGGACGTGAACATGACCGTGCTGGGTAGCAGCGTTCTCTGGACCACGGATGAACGTGGCTTCAGGCAAGCGAAGGTGGAAGCGCTGACCACCGTTGACCAAGACGGCCGCATCCTGGATTTCCGCAAAACCCTCATTCAATCACCGGACCGCGCGGACACGCTCCAAGGTGACTTTCTCAGCAAGGAGAGTTTCCTGCTTCAGCCTGGGGCCTATGCCTTAACGGTGGAATTACATGATGCCAACCTCTCGGATACCACACGGACCTATGTCCATTTACCATTGGTGATCGGTGACAGGCGCGAGAAGATCTCCATTTCAGATATCCTTTTCACCCTTCCCGGAGCCCCGCACACGGAGCCAACGCCCTTCCCTGGCACCTACTTCCCCCCGGGCAGCAACAAGCTCGGCTACTACGCCGAGATCTACGGGACCACCGGTGCCTTCGGGCACCAGGGTCCGTTCATGGCAGTAACAAAGGTCGAGAACTATGAAACCGGGGAAATCGCGGGGAATTACCGGTTCGTGCAGCGCATGAAGGCGGACAGTGTGGTACCCGTGGGTTCGGAATTCGACATTGCCGGGCTGCCCACGGGCAACTACCTCCTGGCCGTGGAGGTTCACGACAAAAAAGATTCCTTGATCGAACGAAGGACCCAGTTTTTCCAACGCAACAACCCGATCACCTACGATCCCGCATCCATGGTGGCGGGGGAAATGGGGCCCAACTTCACCGACGCTTTCACCAACTCCGATACCCTGGCGGAGTTCTTGAACTCCATGCGCCCGATCGCCGATGAACTGGAACGCAAGATGATCGATGATCGCTGGAAGGACCGCAAACCGGACCTGATGCGCCAATTGATGTACTCCTTCTGGTACAACCGCTCACCGGCCAACCCCAAGGCCGCTTGGAACACCTATAATGAGGCTGTCACCTATGTGAACCGCAGGTTCGGTTGCCGCAACATGCGCGGCTACCAGAGTGACCAAGGGTACATCTACCTGCGCTATGGTGCCCCGAACACAGTGATGGACCGCTCCAATGAAACCACTGCCGTGCCGTACATGATCTGGCATTTCTACCGTGCCGGACGGTACACCGACAGGCGCTTCGTGTTCTACCAGCCTGAACGGTCAACAACTTGCTGGACGCTGCTCACGAGTGACATGCCGGGCGAGCTCAACAACAACCGGTGGCTGGACATGCTCGCGCCCGGTTTCGCGGACGGTGGCGTGAAACGCGACGAGATCATGGACAACTACAAGAACCCGAGGTGACCCACCACCAAGAGAAGTGCATGCAGGTGCGTAATTTCGGGCCGTGCCTGTTCCGCTTCCGATCGACCGTTTTCTCGCTGCCGGCCTGCCGATCCTCGATGTCCGTTCACCAGCGGAGCATCTCCAAGGCCATATTCCCGGTTCCACGAACCTGCCGCTGTTCTCGGATGAAGAACGTGCGCGGGTCGGCACTTTGTACAAACAGCAGGGCAGGAACACGGCATTCCTGGAGGGGTTGCGCATTACAGGGCCCAAAATGGCCCCACTCGTGGAACAGGCATGGAGCGTGGCACCGGAAGGAAGGATCGCCGTGCATTGCTGGAGGGGTGGCGAGCGAAGTGCGAGCGTGGCCTGGCTGTTGGAACGGGCCGGCTTCAACAGTGTGGTGACCTTGGCCAATGGGTACAAGTCCTTCCGCAAACATGTGCTGGGCTCCTTTGCCTTGCCATGGAACCTGACCGTACTGGGCGGGTACACGGGATCAGGTAAAACGGAGCTCCTCGGTTTGCTCAGGGATAAGGGCGAAGCCGTGATCGATCTGGAACAATTGGCCCGGCACAAGGGATCCGCTTTCGGAGGCATCGGTGAAGGCGCCCAGCATTCAACGGAACATTTTGAGAACCTCCTGTGGAAGGAACTCGACCAGCTGGGCAATGGCCGCCCCATTTGGGTGGAGGACGAAAGCCAAGCGATCGGCAGGGTGAAGATCCCGGATCCCTTCTTTGCCCGAATGCGTTCAGAGGAAGTGTACTTCGTTGAAATACCCCGCGCACAACGCGCCCTGCGCCTGGTGGCCGACTACGGAAACTTTCCGCAGGAGGAATTGGCGGAGGCCATCGTGCGCATCCAAAAACGCTTGGGGCCCCAGCACGTCAAGGAAGCCCTGGCTGAGCTTGCGGCCGGCAACTTGCACCGCGTGGCCATGATCACCCTTCAGTATTACGATAAAACTTATGCACGCGGACTTTCCGGCCGTGAACCGCGCCGCACACACATCATCAAGGCCGCTGGAAGGGACATGTCCGACCTCACCCGACAACTGATCCATGAACGTAGCACCCCAGCGCACCCTGCGCTTGACTGAACTAAGCCACGGGGCCGGCTGTGGCTGCAAGATCGCCCCGGCTGACCTGGAGAAGATCCTGGCCGGCCCAATGGGCACCCTGCAAGACCCCAACTTATTGGTTGGCTACGGCAGCCGCGATGATGCCGCAGTGTACAACATTGGCAACGGGAGGGCCTTGATCAGCACCACGGATTTTTTCACCCCCATTGTGGACGATGCCTTTGATTTTGGGCGCATTGCCGCCACCAACGCCATGAGCGACGTGTATGCCATGGGCGGAAAACCCTTGCTGGCCGTGGCCATCTTGGGCTGGCCGCTGGAAAAACTGGGCCCTGAACTTGCTTCCCGGGTGGTGGAAGGCGGCAGGCAGGCCTGCCACGACGCGGGTATTCCGCTTGCAGGCGGCCATAGCATCAACAGCCCGGAACCCTTCTTTGGATTGGCGGTGACCGGGGACGTGGCAATTGAAAACCTCAAACGCAACGACACGGCACAGGCGGGGGATGTGCTCCTGCTCACAAAACCGCTCGGGCTCGGCGTGCTGGGCACTGCCCAAAAGCGGGGCCTGCTCCTTCCTGAGCATGCCTCCATTGCACGCGACCTGATGGTGCGGCCCAACACCATCGGCACCAGGTTGGGCACCTTGCCCGGCGTACATGCGCTCACGGATGTCACCGGCTTCGGCCTGCTGGGCCACCTGGCCGAAATGTGCAAAGGCAGCGGCCTGAAGGCTACCCTGCATTACGATGCCATCCCCTTGATCGCGGAAAGCCTGGGATACATGCGAACCGGTTGTTATCCCGATGGTGCGTTGCGCAATTGGAAGAGCCTTTCCGCCTTGGTGGAGGGGGCAAACCAATTGGAACGCATGATCATGTTGTGCGACCCCCAGACAAGCGGGGGGCTGCTCATCGCCTGCAGCCAAACATTGGTGGGAGATATTTTGCACTTGGCCGATGAATATCATTCATCCATCGAAACCATTGGTGTCCTTCAAAAACCCGATAATGGGATTCTTATTTCAATTGAATAGGCCTCTGCCTAAATATTTGTGAATGAATCATTCACAAGTGCCCGCATGTCGTTTCTGTGGTGAATACCTTTGTACCGCTCACAAAAAAATCCCAAGAACAAACTATCCATGGCAAAGAAGCGATTAAACGAGAAGGACATCGACCAACTGCTCGGGCATTATCGGGCAGAGCGACGCAGGCTTTCCTTCCAGTTGGACCTGGTCCGGGATACGATCCTCGACCTCAAACAGCAAAAAGCGGGTGCCGCACCTGCACCCAAGTCGGAAAAAGTAGTTGCGGACGGAACACCGAAGCGGGGACCGGGACGCCCACGGAATAATGAAGCCGTACCGGCCAAGGTGGGCAGGCCAAAAAAACGCGAACGCAAGGAACGCGCCCTGAACGAATGGGACAATGTTGTGCTTTCCGCCATCAACACCTCCGGCCGCCTGCTCCCGAAGGAGGATATTCTCACCTACGCTGGATCTTGGGCCAAGAAGAATGAACCCACCCTGTCCGGCGCCGAGGTGGAGACCTATGTGACCCGGTCGCTACAGAAGCTGAGCAGCCGAAAGAAATTTTTGGGAACCCACCACAGTGGCCTGCGGCGGGGCTACCACTATGGCCTGAAGGATTGGTTCTTCAACAGCAGTGGAAAGCTCCGGCGCCAACACTACGACCGGCTTGTGCTTGAGGAGGAGGACAAAGCCTGAACCCGATCCCTTTCAACATGGCATGAAAATGGCGGCCCGTGTCCGCCATTTTCCGTTTTCTGCACCGCCCCTGACTGAGCCACCATGAAGACCATACTCGTTCCCCTCGACCTTAAAACGGACACGGCCAAAGTACTGGAACAAGCCGTGGAAATAGTCCAAGTGCGCAAGGCCAAACTTTGGCTCTTGCACGTGGCCGCACCGAACCCCGACTTTGTTGGGTACGAGGCCGGTCCACAGTACATCCGGGATGTACGGGCAAGCACCCTGCGCGATGAACACGGCCAACTCGAGCAGATGGTCTCGCAGTTGACAAATGAAGGCATCAGTTGCCAGCCCCTGTTGGTCATGGGGGCCACCGTGGAAACCATATTGGGCGAAGCCGAACGGCTCAATGCCGACCTGATCGTCATGGGGACACATGGCCGCCGTGGACTTGCCAAAGCCTTTCTGGGCAGCACCTGCGATGAGGTGCTGCGGGCGAACCGTTACCCGGTTCTCGTTGTACCGACGCCGGTCCGTTGATCCAGATCAAGGCCCCCCATTCACCAGCCAAGGGGAACCGCCTGCCCAACGGGCGGATCCGGGCGTCTTCCACCCGCTTTTCAACCCTCCACGGCTTCCATCCATTCCGGTGCGCCGGCCCATGCCCAAACTACAGCTCTCAATTACCTTCGCCGCCGGAAGCAACATCCAACATGAACGATATTTTCGACAAGATCCGACAGGATGCCGGCCCCATCGGCCGCCACGCCAAAGCATCACACGGCTACTTCTCATTCCCCAAGCTGGAAGGTGAGCTGGGACCGCACATGACCTTCCGCGGCAAAGAAGTGCTTGTGTGGAGCCTGAACAACTACCTGGGCCTGGCCAACCACCCGGAGATCCGCAAGGTGGATGCACAGGCCGCCAAGGACTGGGGCCTCGCCTACCCCATGGGTGCACGCATGATGAGCGGGCAAACCAAGTACCATGAACAGTTGGAGGAACAGCTGAGCGAGTTCATGGGCAAAGAGGACACCTTCCTGCTCAACTTCGGCTACCAAGGTTGCATGAGCACCATAGATGCCCTGCTCACCCGCCACGACGTGCTGGTGTTCGACAGCGAATGCCATGCCTGCATGATGGACGGTGCCCGCCTGCACAGCGGAAAGCGCTTCCGCTTCCAGCACAACGACATGGAGAGCTTCGACAAGCAGCTGGAACACGCCCGCAAGGTGGTGGAGCAGACCGGCGGCGGGATCCTGGTCATGACCGAAGGCGTATTCGGCATGGCCGGCGACCAAGGCAAATTAAAGGAGATCGCGAAACGCAAGGCCAAGTACAACTTCCGGCTTTTTGTCGATGATGCCCACGGTTTCGGCCAGATGGGGCGGGATGGCCGCGGCACACCTGATGAGCAGGGCGTGTCGGACGATGTGGACATCTACTTCGGCACCTTTGCCAAAAGCATGGCCAGCATCGGTGCCTTCATCAGCGGGCCGGAGGACATCATCATGTACCTGCGCTACAACATGCGCAGCCAAACCTTTGCGAAGAGCCTGCCATTGCCCATCGTCATTGGGGCCATGAAGCGCCTGGAGATGATGCGCACCATGCCCGAACTGAAGGAAAAGCTCTGGACCATCACCCATGCCCTGCAAAATGGCTTGAAAGCTGACGGCCTTGACATTGGCAAAACCAACAGCTGTGTGACACCCGTGTACATGAAGGGCGGCGTGCCCGAAGCCACCAACGTGGTGATGGACCTCCGCGAGAACCACGGCATCTTCTGCAGCATCGTGGTGTACCCGGTGATCCCCAAAGGCGAGATCCTCCTCCGCCTGATCCCCACCGCCACCCACAGCATGGAAGACGTAAGACGAACCATCTCAAGCTTCAAGGAGGTGAAGAAAAAGCTCGAGGCCGGGGCGTACAAGGCCGAGACCATCGCCAACGTGTGAGGCACGGCACCAAGTTAAAACACGGAACCCCGGGCGTTGCCCGGGGTTCCGTGTTTTCGGCGGAAGGCCTGTTCAACGGAAGCTCAGCCGGTCCAGGATGTACTTGCCACTGCCGATGAAAAAAATGACGATGAACATCATCATGTACAGGAAGCTCAGCTCCTGCTTGGCGAAAGGACCGTCGCCATTGGCCATGAATGCCGCCACCGCCATGCCGATGATCGGTGGAATGGTGGTGATGCGCGACCATAACCCAAGTACCACGCACAGGGCACAAAACACCTCAGCAAAGAGGATCAAGGACAAGCTGAGCGCAGACCCCATGCCAACCGGGTCGGAAAATGACCCTGACAGCTCACCGAACTTCATCAGCTTGACCAACCCATGGTGCCAAAAAATAGTTCCGCCGGCCGTAAGCCGCAAGATCAACGCCCCGAGATCAATGGAGACTTCTTCCGAATTAAGCAGCATGTTCCCAACTGGTGGCGCGAAGTTAATGGATGCAATCCTGGGGCTCACCAGCACTATTTAGAATCCTTCCAAGTTGAGGGCCAGGCATAACTACGTTGATTGACGGATGTACATTTGATGGAGTTGCATGCATATTTGCACCAACCAAAAAACAATCCGATGGGTTCGAAGCGCATGTTGAATTTGCTGGGTGTACTGGCACTGGCCGCCGCCATTCCCGCCACGGCTTCCGCACAGTTTCAGGAAGGTGACAACGTCCTCGGCGTGGGCGTGGGCATCCTGGGCGGGTATGGTGTAGGCTGGAGCGGCAGTGATTACAGCCAAACACCGGCCATCAACCTTCATTTTGACCATGGCATGGGCGACTTGGGACCTGGCACTTGGGGACTGGGCGGCTATGTCGGGTACAAATCCGCGAGCTACAAGGCACACTACCTCAACTATTACGACTATGACTACCGCTACACCTGGCTGGTTGTCGGCGCACGGGGTACTTGGCACTACAACGATTGGCACGGTGATAAGTGGGATACCTACGGCGGCCTGATGCTGGCCTACCGCGGCGTGACCTTCAAAGATCACACCAACTATGGCGCTTACGGCTACTTGAACAATGCGTACACCTATTCCGGAAGCGGGGTCGGATTCAGCGGATTTCTCGGAGCACGCTACTACTTCTCGGACCAGATCGGCGCATACGCCGAATTGGGCTATGGGCTCACGGCCTTGCAGATAGGTCTTGCCGTGAAACTGTAGGCGTAAACCCTTCCAGCACGAAGCGCCCTTCGCGGGGCGCTTTGTTTTTTCATTTAATTCATGCTCCACCGCCCGAATTACCTTCGCCGCCTTGTTTCACCATTTGTACGGTGGCCAAGCCAATGAGAATGAAGCTAAAAGTGACCCTTCCGGACGGAAGCATCCGGGAATATGAACAAGGCACCACGGCCATGGACGTGGCCAAAAGCATCAGCGAGGGCCTGGCCCGCAACGTGCTTTCCGCCAAGGTGAACGGCGAGGTGCGCGATGCCAACCGCCCCTTGCCCGGCGATTGCACCCTGCAATTGCTCACTTGGAGCGACCCCGAAGGCAAGGCCACCTTATGGCACAGCAGTGCCCACCTGATGGCCGAGGCCATCGAGGCGCTTTACCCCGGCACCAAATTCGGCATCGGGCCACCCATTGAGCACGGATTCTACTACGACATCGACCTGGGCGACCGCGTGATCGGCGACGGCGACTTCAAGGCCATCGAGGACAAAATGAAGGAGCTGGCCGCCAAGAAGGAAACTTTTGTACGGCGCGAAGTTCCAAAGGCCGAAGCCATCAAGTACTTCACCGGCAAGGGCGACGAATACAAGCTGGAACTGATCGACGGACTGGCGGACGGCACCATCAGCTTCTACACCCAGGGCAACTTCACCGACCTGTGCCGCGGCCCGCACCTGCCGGACACCTCCCCCATCAAGGCCATCAAGGTAATGAGCGTGGCCGGCGCCTACTGGCGCGGCGACGAAAAGCGCAAGCAGCTCACACGCCTGTACGCCATCACCTTTCCCAAGCAAAAGGAACTGGACGAATACCTGGCTCTGCTGGAAGAGGCCAAAAAGCGCGACCACCGCAAACTGGGCAAGGAACTCGACCTCTTCACCTTCAGCGAGCGCGTGGGCGCCGGGCTGCCCCTTTGGCTGCCCAAGGGCGCTGCGTTGCGCGAGCGGCTGGTGAACTTCCTGAAGGATGCCCAGGAAAAGGCCGGATACGTGCAAGTGGTAACGCCCCACATCGGCGGCAAGGCCCTGTACGAAACCAGCGGCCACTGGGAAAAATACGGCAAGGACAGCTTTCAGCCCATACACACCCCGCAGGAAGGTGAAATGTTCATGCTGAAGCCCATGAACTGCCCGCACCACTGCGAGATCTTCGCCAGCCGCCCAAGAAGCTACAAGGACCTTCCCCTGCGCTTGGCCGAATTCGGCACCGTGTACCGCTACGAGCAAAGCGGCGAACTGCACGGACTGACGCGGGTACGCGGATTCACCCAGGACGATGCCCATCTCTTCTGCATGCCGGACCAGGTGAAGGAGGAATTCAAAAAGGTGATCGACCTGGTGCTGCTGGTGTTCCGCGCGCTGAGCTTCACCGAGTACGAAGCCCAGATCAGCCTGCGCGACAAGGAAGACCGCAGCAAATACATCGGCAGCGATGAAAACTGGGAGAAGGCCGAACGGGCCATCACCGAGGCCGTGGCCGAGAAAGGCATGAACGCCGTGGTGGAATACGGCGAGGCCGCGTTCTACGGGCCCAAGCTCGATTTCATGGTGAAGGACGCCCTGGGCCGCAAATGGCAACTGGGCACCATCCAGGTGGACTACAACCTGCCCGAGCGCTTCGAGCTGGAATACGTGGGCAGTGACAACCAAAAGCACCGCCCGGTGATGATCCACCGGGCCCCGTTCGGCAGCTTGGAACGCTTCACGGCCGTGCTCATTGAGCATACCGCCGGAAGGTTCCCCCTGTGGCTCGCACCCGAGCAGGCCATCATTCTGCCGATCAGCGAAAAATTCAATGAAAGCGCCAAGCAGGTGGCCGAATTGCTGAAAGAATCCGATATTCGCACCATCATTGACGAGCGGAACGAAAAGATCGGACGCAAGATCCGCGACGCGGAAATGGCCAAGATGCCGTTCATGCTCATCATTGGCGAAAAGGAAGCCGAAGCTGGCACACTGTCCGTGCGCGAGCAGGGACTAGGCGACCTGGGTGCCATGATGCCGCAACAATTCAAGGCCCTGGTGGAGGAACGCATTCAAGCGAGCCTTACCGGCCAATAACCCGATCCACAACCCTTACCGACAGCAAGTTTGGCAACACGACCTCCCTTCCGCCCCATGGGGCCCCGCCCCCCTCGTCCTTCCGGCCCGCGCCCCCGTGGGGGCCGGGTGGTCCGTGAGGATCCCCACCGCATCAACGAACGCATCCACGGCGTGCCCCAGGTGCGTGTGGTGGGTGAAGGCATTGAACAAGGTGTATATCCCTTTGAGCAGGCCCTGCGCATGGCGCAGGAACAGCAATTGGACCTCGTGGAGATCAGCCCCACCGCGGACCCGCCCGTTTGCCGCATCATCGATTACAAGAAATTCCTCTACGACCTCAAAAACAAGCAGAAGGAGATCAAGGCCAAGCAGGCGGTGGTTGAGATGAAGGAGATCCGTTTCGGGCCAAACACGGACGAGCACGACCTCAACTTCAAGCTCAAGCATGCGCGCCGGTTCCTCGAGGAGGGACACAAGGTGAAGGCCTTCGTTTTCTTCAAAGGGCGCACCATCGTCTTCAAGGAGCGGGGCGAGATCCTGCTGCTGAAGTTCGCCCAGGAACTGGAGGACATCGGCGTAGTGGAAAGCATGCCCAAGCTGGAGGGCAAGCGGATGATGATGTACCTCATCCCCAAGAAAAAGAAGTGAGCGGCGACAGGAAACCGGCCTGCTGAAAAGAAAAAGCTTCGAATTCCGGGGAAAATTGCGAAATTCGCGCCCCCGAACGTTCGATCAACACAGACGAGGCCATGCCCAAGATGAAGTCGAAAGCCGGTGCCAAAAAGCGATTTGCGCTTACGGGCACGGGAAAAGTGAAGCGCAAACACGCGTTCCACAACCACATCCTTACCAAGAAGCACAAGAAGCGCAAGCGCAACCTGCAAAAGACCGGGTTGATCGCCAGCGTGGATGAAAAGGCCATCCTGGACCTGCTGAAGTAAGACCGTTTCCCGCCGGGTGCACAGGCGGGGTTAACCAGGGCTTGCAGGCACATAAGAGCCGCCACCGTGCGGACGCCCACGCCCGAAAACCAAAGAAGCAATGCCACGCTCAAGAAACAAAGTAGCCAGCCGCGCCCGTCGCAAAAAAGTGCTGGACCGCGCCAAAGGAAATTTTGGCCGCAGAAAGAACGTTTGGACGGTAGCCGTAAACACCGTTGAAAAGGGCTACAGCCACGCCTATACGGGGCGCAAACTCAAGAAGCGCGAGTTCCGTGCGCTCTGGATCCAGCGCATCAACGCTGCCACACGCGCCAACGGCATGAGCTACAGTGTCTTCATGAATAAGCTGAAAGCCGCCAACATTACCTTGGACCGTAAGGCGCTGGCCGAGATCGCATATGGCGATGCCGATGCCTTCAAGGCCATCGTGGACAAGGTGAAGTAATCCGATTTCCTGGTCCGGAAACGAAAAGCCATCCCTGTGGGGTGGCTTTTTCATTGGGGAACAGTTGGTCATTGCCGGTGATCCATTTTTCCCGGTGGTATCGCCCATTGCTGCGGGACCGAGATCACCAAGGTGCTGCCCTCCGTGGTCATGGCCGCGCGGTTGGCGTAGGCCATGCGCGTGTCACTGGACCAGCTCACGGGATCGGCAAAGCCGGATACCCAACTCGTGCGCATGGCCCGCAAGCCCAGCGACCAGCTCACACAAGCGCAGCAGGAACCGCTCTGCGCCGTGCTCGCAATGTTGTTGGGGCCGGAGGCCGTTGGCCCGAAGTGAGGCGGGCCTGCCCATCGTAGGCGGGCGGGACACCCTAACACCTAACGCACTCGCCAAAAAGGCGAGCGCGTGCCCGCGTTGTGGGGACACCCGAGCGAGTGCGGGGGGCAAAGGCGGCCCCCAAGGCCACCGCCGAAGGATCGGAGTTCGGCAAAAAACTCCAGGCCGCACGTCTCCGTGTTGACCTTTCCCAACGAGAGGTCGCCGAGCGGGTAGGCATAACTGTTACTACCGTTTCACGCTACGAGATCACTCCCGTACTGCCCTCGGTGGCCATGGCCGCCCAGCTCGCGTAGGCGGTGGGCGTATCCCTCGATCAGCTGGCCGGGCTGGCCGAGGCCGATACCGAACTCGGGGTGCTGGCCCGCAAGCTCAGCGCATTGCTCAGCGGGGCGCACCGCGAGGTGCTGGAGGGGCATTTGAACGCACTCCTGGAGATGGCTAACGGCGTTGCACTGAGCTTGCCGAAGGGGAAGTGAGGCGGGAGCCCGCCAGAGGCGGATGAAGGCCGGGCACTCGGCAGACCCCTGGAATTACCGGTTAAGCCAAGCGCCGGAATCGCGTTAGGGCCTCGCGTCATTACCCGAGCGTGGGGATGGAGGAGTGACCGGGGCGGGCGGGATGCCCTAACTACCTGACGCACTCGCCCAAAAGGCGAGCGCGTGCTCGCGTTGTGGGGACACCCGAGGCAGTGCAGGGCCTACCTGCGCGACCACAAGGCCAAGCAGGCCTATTCCTGACGCACGAGTGGACGGCCCGCCCTCACGCTGGCCCGCCCACGCCTAACACTCGCGCGAGCGTGGGGATGATCGTGCGAGGTCAGGGGTAACCGAATCCGAAAATGAACTTAACCACCCTGTCATTACTCAAATAATAATCTGCAAAGTAAGATGGCATTTGATATCTCTCCAAAAATCCTGATTGAGGTTCTGATATCTCGTAATGAAATACGCTTAACCCATCCACAGACTCAGTTGCAATTGGCAAGCCCTTTATTTCGACGAGATGCTGTTTTGAAATCCCGAGCATTATTCCACTATCGGTGACAAAATTATTTATGCCTATTCTTTGCATTGTGCTATTAAAAGGCAGTAGGTCACAATTAGAAACCTCAAACAAACTGACTTGATTTTCCAAATCGCCGTAATAGAAAAACATTCTCAACACGGATGAATCATTGCTATTACGATAGCATTCGACCGGGAATTCAAACTCGGTTCTTTCTAAAAAAGTTAAATTCGAGTCAATCACATTCATAACTGATTGAGGATTCCTTAGACAAATACCACTTACAGAAGTGTCTGGAGAAAAGATAGCCTTATTCTGAATTTGAGCACATCCTTCGGTGGATATGTTAATAAAAAGTAGGCACTTTATGCCTACAAGCGATAATGCAAACCTATTCCCGAACATTAGGAACTGAATTACCTCCAGATATATTCGGGTTGCAATCGATGTCAATAGCAGTGTTCATTGCACCGCATTGCTGAATATTCGCACGTACCAAGTCGCTGAAATTCGTTAATTGCAATGCGGTGCCGGTAAGGCCAATACAACCCAAAGTCCCCTCATTATTCCCATCCGGATGAATCCTTAGCAAGCCCCGCCCGGTTGCAAATAATGGATTCAGATTAAAGCTAAAACCGACCCCATTTCTATTCATTCCAGGATTAAACCAACCTGACCTTGTTCGGTTCTGATAGTTGCTAAGTGTGTAGTTCCCATTCTGCGGAGCCCCGTTACCAAAGCCTCCAGCTACACCTGAGAATGAAGCAATATCTAATGTTGAATTATTATCAAAGTGCGATTTTATAGTGAGATTTACATCAGCCAATTTCTGGCTATTAAATCTCATTGCACCTGTTATACTTATGCTCAAGTCTCCAGTCTCGAAAGCAATATAATCTGGATTTGTAATGCCAGCATATCGCGCTAAGTCTTCGCCCAACTCTCCAGCTCCTGTTATACTATTTGCGAGGAAATTGGCCTTGTCCTGTTCGCTGCTTCCATCCATGAACCCTTTCCCAAATAATTTACTTGCATTATTTACGCTGCCATTATATATGTCTTGGTTAATTTTTATTCTTCTAAAAGCTCCTGCATCATTAATAGTTCCTAAACTAGCTCCATTAGCAATATTGAAGAATTCAGAAGTATCCCCTCGAACATCTGTAAATCCGATTGGATTATTCATAAATGCTGCATAAAAACTGACCGAGGTAACTGGTCTTGGGTCCAAGTTCCACCGCCTTCCCGTGCGGCTGTCATACTGCCAGAACTCGGCGGTATAGCTCGTTCCAGTAGCACCGTAGATCTCATCATCCTTCACCTGCCCCTGGAAGCCGAACCGGTAAGCATCCGAGCTGTAATTCCGTCCGGGCAATAGGGAACCGAAGGCATCATACCCAACGCAGACTCCTATGGCCTCATCCTTCCCCATCACTCATTCGGTTCCGGCCGGCCCAGCATTTTTTGCGCGGCTTTCCATTGGGCTTCCTCGGCCTTGAGGATCAACTTCAAGCTGTCGCTGACGTCTTTTTGCTCCAGGCGGTCCAGGTCGGGTTGGCCCGCATCCACCCAGGCGCTGTACCAGAAGCTGCCCACGGCAAGGATGGCGGCGTTCATGCGGCGTTCCACCATGCCGTCCATACTGGCCTCGTAGGCCTCGATGTACTCCTTGCTTTGTGTTTGGAAGGTATTGCGGCCGCGTTGATCATAGGTGTATTTTTCGTCTTCCGGGAAGTGTTCCTGCAATTGTTTCTCCATGCCAAAGACCGTGTCCAACGCGGCATGGCTGGCAATCACGTAGCTCCAGGCCGCCGCCTGCGGATCGGTGATGTACTTCGCGCGGCCCACGAAGTGGTCGTAGTTCTCAGCGCTGGTTTCCGGGATGCGCGATTCCCAAAAGGCGTGGATGCCGTGCTGGCCGGTCATCTGCCCGTTGTAGTTCTCGGTGGTGTGCAGGGGGACGTGGGCATCGCCGATGTAGTGGCCGATCTCCGCGCTGTAGTACAGGATCCGGTCCACGTCGCCACGGGTGAAGGCATTCACCAAGCGGCGGTATTCAACGGGGATGTACCAAGGCACGATGCCATACGCCTGCAGGGTGTCCTCGGTGAATTTCTGCACGGCGAGGTCCCATTTTTCCGGCACCACCTTGAAGGGGTCCTCCCCTTCCTTCACATAATGGTCAATGTCGATGTAGTGGCGCGGGGCTTCACCGGCCACGGCGTAGCGGCGGCTGTCGGGGTCGGTGGCATGGTCGGTGATGTAGTCGATGTGGCGCTTGTAAAAGCCGAACATGGCGGGCGGCAAGGTGAACACGGCCATGCGGTTGATGCGCCGGTGGCCATAGAACCCCCAAGCGGCAGCATCGCGCTGCAAGAGGAAAGGCCATAGCATCGCCAGCATTGCAACCACACAGAGCGTGCGAAGGACCAGGGTGCGCCGCATGTTCTCAATGTTCCAATGGCACCAACCGGCCGTCGCGCAGCACCGGGATCACGGTGCTTTGGTCCGGAGTGAGGCAGTATTTCACGTCGTCCAGGAGGTGCAGTTGCTGGAGGCGCTTCCGGCGGGGTGCGGCCTTGAGGATGCTCATGATGTTGTCCCGGGCGGACAGATAGAGGTACTTGGAGGCGATGCTGCTGTCCTCCTCCACCCCGAACTTACCGCTTTCCAGCAGCCGGTCCATCACGGCGCCGGCGAAGACGCTGTCCTCCAGGCTGAATTTGTCGCGCCAGCCGGAACAAAGCAGCAGGATGTTGTCGTTCTGCTGGAGCAGCCAATCGGTGAGCGCGGTAAGGTTGAGGAAGGCACCGATCACCAATTGGCGTGCTTCGCGGCCGATGTTGATGGCCTGGGTACCGTTGGTGGTGCTGATGACGA